>NZ_JBJGZQ010000026.1:0-88832 GCF_054050595.1 Geodermatophilus sp. SYSU D00779 | reverse complement strand
GGATCCGCGCGACCCACCCCCCCCTCGCCGCCAGCGACCGCCCCCCCCCCCCCCCCCCCCTCCCCCCCCCCCCCCCCCCCCCCCCCCCCCCCCCCCCCCCCCCCCCCCCCCCCCCCCGGGACCGTGATCCCAGCTGGTCACCGGGGCTGACGGCCCCTGCAGGGACCCGGGCCCCGTCTCGGGTCCCGCTCCGAGCCTGTGGGGAGTGGGGAGGACGGGGTCCTGCTCCGAGTGGTGGAGGGCAGGGGGTCCTCCGTCAGTCGACCAGGGCCTGGTTGACCAGCTGGCGCAGGTGGTTGCGGATCGGCAGCGTGCTCGACGGCAGCAGCTGCGTGTAGAAGCCGACGGTCACGTCCTCCACCGGGTCCACGTAGAACGCCGTGGACGCCGCCCCGCCCCAGCTGTAGTCGCCGAGGCTGGACAGCACGCCGTAGCGCACCGGGTCGATCACCATCGAGAAGCCCAGCCCGAAGCCCACCCCGCGCAGCGGCGTCTCGGCGAACAGCGGCCGGCCGAAGGTCTCCAGGTCCTGGTTGCCCGGCAGGTGGTTGCGGGTCATCAGCGCGATCGTGCGGGAACCCAGCAGCCGGCCGCCGTCGTAGCTGCCGCCGCGGCGCAGCAGCTCGGCGAAACGCAGGTAGTCCGCGGCGGTGGAGACCAGCCCGCCGCCGCCGGAGAGGAACACCGGCTTGGCGAGCGCGTTCGCGCCCATGGCGTCCAGCGGGGCGAACCCGGTCGGGGCGCCGCCGGGCCGTCCGGGCACGGCTCCGTACAGCCGGGCCAGCGACTCGGGGTCGTCCCCCTCGCGCAGGCCGAAGGAGGTGTCGGTCATGCCGAGCGGGGCGAAGATGCGCTGCTCGAAGAACTCGTCGAGCGGCTGGCCGGAGACCACCTCGACCAGCCGGCCCAGGACGTCGGTGGAGACGCCGTAGTTCCACTCCGACCCGGGCTGGAAGACCAGCGGGATCGCAGCCCACTGGCGGCAGACCTCGGCGGAGTCCGCGCCGGCGGGGGTGCCCCACTCGTGCCCGGCGGCCCGGTACATCGCGTCGACCGGGTGGGCGTGGTGGAAGCCGTAGGTGAGCCCGGAGGTGTGCGTGAGCAGGTGCCTGAGCCGGATCGGCTCGACCTGTGGCTGGGTGACCGGCTTCTGGGCGGAGCCCGCGACGTAGACGCGGGTCTCGGCGAACTCCGGCAGCCAGCGGGAGATCGGGTCGGAGAGCTCGAAGGCGCCCTCCTCGTACAGCATCATCGCCGCGACCGAGGTGATCGGCTTGGTCATCGAGTAGATGCGCCAGCGGGTGTCCCGCTCGACGGGCAGGCCGGCCTCGACGTCGCGGTACCCGGCCGAGCTGACGTGCACCAGGTGTCCGTGCCGGGCCACGGTCACCAGGTAACCGGGCAGCTGGCCGTCGTCCACCCAGCGGGCCAGCCGCCGGTCCAGCCGCGCCAGCCGATGGGCGTCGAAGCCGACCTCGGTCGGGTCGGTGTCCACCTCGAGTGCCGTCACGGGTCCTCCGTCCCTCGTGCCGCCCGCCGTCGGACGGCGACTGCCCGGGCATCCTCACCCACGCGGTCGTGGGACCGGTCACAGGGGCAGCCGCCGTCCCGACGCGGGCGGCGCCGATCAGGCCACGACGCTCCCGGTCGGACGGGGACGTCGCTGGGACGCTCCCGGTCGGACGGGGACGTCGCTGGGACGCTCCCGGTCAGACGGGGACGTTGCTCGCGGCCTTCTTCAGGTTCGAGCCCGCGGTGACCTTGACCGTGTTGGCGGCGGGGATGTCGATCGACTCGCCGGTCTGCGGGTTGCGGCCGGTGCGCGCGGAGCGCTGGGTGCGCTCGACGGTCAGCAGGCCGGAGACGGCGACCTTCTCGCCGCGGGTGATCGCGTCGACGAGCTCGTCCTGGAGCCCGGCGAGCACCGAGTCCACGGTCGAGGCGGGCACGTCGGCCCGCTTGGCGATGGCGGAGACGAGTTCGGCCTTGTTCACGGGGTTCCTTCCGTGTCGGTGACAGAGCGTGCCGGACCGCGCCGGGTGGCGAGGTCGGACCGCAGGCACGGTGCCATGCGCCCCTGACAGTCCGCCACCGAGGGGGTCGAACGGGTCCCCCACGTCCCACCGGTCCCTCGAGGTCGGCCGGTTCCCGCGCGGCGCCCCGAGGGCCCCCGCCATAGCGTGGAGTCATGCCAGTGATCCCCGGGACCGACCTCACCGTCAGCGACCTCTGCCTGGGTGGCAACGTGTTCGGCTGGACGGCGGACGAGCCGACGTCCTTCGCCCTGCTGGACCGGTTCACCGACGCGACGGTCAGCACGCAGGCGCCGTTCGTCGACACCGCGGAGTCCTACGGCCGGGGCGCCTCGGAGGAGATCCTCGGCAACTGGATGGCCGAGCGCGGCCTGCGCGACCGCATGGTGGTGGCGACCAAGGCCTCGCGGCTGGAGAAGGAGCACCCGCTGTCGGCCGCGGAGATCCGGACGGCGGTCGAGGGGTCGCTGCGCCGGCTGCAGACCGACCGGATCGACCTCTACTACGCGCACCACGACGACGAGAGCACGCCGCTGGAGGAGACGCTGCGCGCGTTCGACGAGCTGGTCCAGGCGGGCAAGGTCCGCCACGTCGCGGCGTCGAACTACTCGCCGGAGCGGCTGACCGAGGCGCTGGAGACCTCCGAGCGGCTGGGGCTGACCCGGTACGTGGCGCTGCAGCCGCACTACAACCTCGTGGAGCGGGCGGCGTACGAGGACGGGCTGCGCGACGTCGTGGCCGCCCACGACCTGGGCGTGCTGCCCTACTACGCGCTGGCCAAGGGCTTCCTGACCGGCAAGTACCGGGCCGGCGAGCAGGTCGACTCGCCGCGGGCGGAGGGCGCCTCGGCCTACGTGGGGGAGCGGGGCGACCGGGTGCTGGCCGCGCTGCAGCAGGTGGCCGACGGGCACGGGGTGACGGTCGCGGCGGTGGCGCTGCGCTGGCTGGCCGACCGGCCCACCGTCGTCTCGCCGATCGCCAGCGGCCGCTCGGTCGAGCAGCTGGCCGACCTGCTGCCCATGCAGGACCTCGTGCTCACCGAGGAGGAGACGCAGGCGCTGGACGCCGCCAGCGCCTGAAGCAGGACCTCGTCCTCCCCACTCCTCGCAGGCCCGGGGCGGGACCCGGGACGAGGCCGGCGCTCACGAGCGGACGAGCGCCGCGGCGAGGTCCTCGACGCGCAGCAGGCCCACTGGGGCGCGGGTGGCGTCGGTGCAGACCAGCGGGTCGAAGCGCTGCGCCGGCGGCCGCGTCATCGCCCGCTGCAGCGTCGCGGCGACGTCGTCCGTCAGGTGGGCCTGCAGCGACACCGGCGCCAGGTACGGCTCCCCGGTGCGCGGGCAGGCCAGCCACAGCGCGACCGGCTCCCCCCGCCCGCCCACCAGCACCGCCGGGGGGACGGCGGGCGGCGGCCCGCCGACGTCGCACTGGCGCACCGGGCGCACGAGCGCGGCGACCCCCGCGGCGACCCGGGCACGGGCGGCGGAGGTGCGGACCAGCGCGGCGACCCCGGGGGCCAGCGGGGCGGGCTCCGGTGCCGGCCGGCCGAGCAGCCAGCCCTGCACGAGCGGGACGCCGAGCCGGGCGAGCGCGGCGAGCTCCCCGGCCGTCTCGACGCCCCCGGCCACGAGCCGGGCGCCGATGCGGCCGGCGAGGTCGCGCACGCCCTGGGCGAGCGCGGTGCGGACCGGGTCGTCGTCGGCGCCGGTCACCAGGGCCCGGTCGAGGCCGACGAGCTCCGGGCGGACGGCGGCCACCTGCGGCAGGCCCGAGGCGGCGTCGTCCACCGCGACGAGGGCCCGGCGGGCGCGCAGGGCGTCGGTCTGCCGGCGCAGCGCGTCGAGGTCGTCGACCGGCGTGCGCCCGGCGAGCTGGACGACGACGCGGGACAGGTCCGGCCGGGTGGCGAGGGCCTCCTGGACCGGGGCGCTGCCGAGCAGGTGCGGGCTGACCCGGACGGTGAGGGAGGTGCTCTCGGGCAGCAGCGGGACGGCGGCCAGCGCCTTGGTGACCGCCAGCGCCTCGAGCTCGGCGGCCAGGCCGCAGTCGGCGGCGGCGGCGTACCAGACGTCGGGCCCGGCGGTCCCCGGGAAGCGGGAGAGCGCCTCGTGGCCCACGACCTGCGCGGTGGCGAGGTCGACGACCGGCCGGAACACCAGCGTCAGGTCGTCGGGGTCGGCCAGCAGCGGACGGCAGTCCGGCAGCCGGCTCGTGAGGATCGCCGTCATGGGCAGCCCATCGGCGTCGGCGCCGCCGGGCTCCACCCGGGACCGCGCTCGCCTCACCCGACGGGGTGGAGGACGGAGGTGACACGTGCGGGGGACGTGGCGGGGCTGGAGAGGCGGTGCGTGCCAGGATGTGCGGTCGACGCGGCTGGCGCACAGGCCACCCACAGCGGACGAGGGAGCGCGCGCATGGCGTCGGCACCCCCGTCCCCGCGGTCGGACGTGCTGACCGACCCCTGGCGCGTCGCGGCGGCCCGGCGGCTGCTCGCCGAGGCCTCGCCCGGCGTCCACGACCGGCTCGCCGAGCTCGCCGCGCGGCTGACGCAGGCCCCGGCGGCGCTGGTCTGCCTCGTCACCGACGTCGAGGTGCCCGTGGGGTCCTGCGGACTGCCGGCGTCGGTCGTCAGCGGTCCGCTGCCGCTCGACGGCTCCCCCTGCGCGGTGACCGTCGGGATCGGCGTCCCCGTCGTCGTCCCGGACGCGGCGCAGGACGAGCGGCTGGCCGCGCTGCCCGCAGCGGTCGACGGGTCGCTCGTCGCCTACCTCGGCGTCCCCCTGCGCGCCCGGTCCGGGCAGGTCGTCGGGACGCTGGCGGTGTTCGACGGCGTCCGGCGGGACTGGTCGCCGGAGCAGGTCCTCTCGCTGGGGCAGCTGGCCGCCTCGGTGGTCGCCGAGCTCGAGCTGTCCGCGGCCCGGTCGGCCACGGACGCCTCCCTGGTGCGCCTGGAGCTGGCGTTGGAGGCCGGCGCCGTGGGCACCTGGGAGGTCGACCTGCAGCGGCACACCATCGTCTGGGACGAGCGCTGCGCGGCGGTCTTCGGCTACGGCTCCACCGTCCGGCTGGGGATGGACCGGCTGTTCGCCGAGCACGTGCACCCCGACGACCGGGAGCGCGCGCAGCAGGAGATGCAGGCCGCCATCGACGCCCTGGCGCAGTACGCCGTCGAGCTGCGCGTGGTGCGCACCGACGGCGGGGTGCGCTGGACGATCAGCCGCGGCCGGGTCCTGGCCGGTCCGGACGGCTCGCCGCAGCGGATCGTGGGCACGGTCGTCGACGTCACCGAGGCCCACGAGCAGGCCGACCGGGAGCTCGACGCCGTCCGCCGCGCCGCCGCGATCGCCGAGGTCGCCGCCGAGCTGGCCGGCGCCACGCAGGTCACCCAGCTCGCCGAGATCGCGCTGCGCGCCGCGGCCGTCCTGGGGGCGGAGTCGATCGGGCTGGCGGTGTTCGACCCACGTGACGACGAGCTGTACCTGCACCTGACCAGGCGCATCGTCGACAGCGTGGCCAGCGCGGCCGACGTCCAGCTCCCGGCCGGCGGGGTGCGGACGCCGCTGGACGACGAGCTGCCCGCCCAGTGGGTCGCCCGGCACGGCGAGCCGCTGCTGTTCGCCGACGCAGCCGCGGCGGAGGCGCGGTTCCCGAGGATGGCCGAGGTCAACGCGGTGCTCGGCAGCCGGGCCCTGGCCGCGCTGCCGCTGCGGGTCGAGGGCCGGCTGCTCGGCAGCTTCGTCGTCGTCTGGACGACCGAGCGCGCGTTTCCGGACCGCGACGTCGAGCTGCTCGAGGGGCTCACCGCCCAGATCGCGCTGACCGCCTCCCGGCTGCGGGCCGACGCCGTGCGCGCTGACGCGGTGGCCGCGATGACCGCGGCCACCGCCCGGCTGCAGCTGCTGGCCGACGCCGGCCGGGTGCTGTCGGGGACGCTGGAGATCACCCGGCAGGTCGGCCAGCTCGCCGACGTCGTCGTCCCCACCCTGGCCGACTGGTGCTGGCTGGTGGTCACCGACGAGCAGGGCCGGCTGCACGAGATGGCCTCGGCGCACCGCGACCCCGGGCTGCGCGCCGAGCTGGAGCTGTACGTGCACTCGATGGTCGCGGTGATGACCGAGGAGGCGGCTGCGTCGGTGGTCACCCGCACCGGCCGCCCGCTCGTGCTGCCCCGGGTCGACGCCGCGCGGATCGAGCGCGCCCTCCCCGAGCCGGCGACCCGCGAGCTGCTGGGACGGCTCGGCCTGGCCTCGGGCGTGATCGTGCCGCTGGTCGCCCGCGGGCAGTCCCTCGGGGCGCTGGGCCTGTTCAACGGCGCGGAGCGGGGACCGCACACGCCCGCCGAGGTGGAGACCGCGGTCGAGGTGGGCCGCCGGGCCGGGCTGGCGCTGCACCACGCCCGGCTCTACGGCCAGCAGCGGGCGCTGGCGGGGGCGCTGCAGCACAGCATGCTCACCGACCCGCCGGAGCCGGAGCACTGCGAGATCGTCGTCCGGTACGTGCCCGCCGCGGAGGGCGCGGAGATCGGCGGCGACTGGTACGACGCGTTCCTGGAGCCGGGCGGGGCCGTCGTGCTGGCCATCGGCGACGTCGTCGGTCACGACGTCCGGGCCGCCGCGGCGATGGGGCAGCTGCGCGGCCTGCTGCGCGGGATCAGCTACTCCAGCGGCGCCCCGCCGGCGCAGGTGCTGACCCAGGTCGACCGCGCCGTCCGCGGGCTGGGGCTGGACACGATGGCCACGGCGGTGGTCGCCCGCCTCGAGCGGGGGGACGACGACCCGCCCTCCGGCCGGCCGCTGCTGCGCTGGTCCAGCGCCGGCCACCCGCCGCCGGTGCTGCTCCGGCCCGACGGGCAGGTGGAGGTGCTCGACGGCGACCTGCCCGACCTGCTGCTCGGCGTCGACCCGTCGGTGCAGCGGCACGACCGGGTCACCGTCCTCCCCGCCGGCAGCACGGTCTTCCTGCACACCGACGGGCTGCTCGAGCGCCGCGACCGGGACCTCGACACCGGCACCGCCGCGCTGGTGTCCGTGCTGGCCGAGTACGCCACGCTGCCGCTGGCCGACCTGTGCGACCGGGTGCTCGAGCGGCTGTTCCTGCCCGATGCCGAGGACGACGTCGCGCTGCTCGCCGTCCGGCTGACGACCCCGGCCTGACCCCGGGGTCCTCTCAGCGGCGGTCGCGGCGGCGCCAGCGGGCCGGGCGCACGGCGCGCACGCGCAGCAGCCGGTGGCGCGCCCGGCCCGGCAGGTCGACGGCGACCGGGGCCTCCCAGCCGCGCCACACCGAGAGCACCCGCAGCGCGGCGACCAGCACGATGACCAGCGCGGCGACCAGGATCGGGTCGAGGCCGGCCGGACCGGAGAGCACGGTGAGCGCGATGCCCCCGAGCAGTGCGGCGACCGCGTTGTACGGGCCGGGCTGCACGATGTCGGCGCGCTGGGCCAGCAGCACGTCGCGGATCACCGCGCCGCCGACCGCGGTGACGGTGCCGACGAAGACCACGCTGGCGCTGGGCAGGCCGGCCAGCTGCGCCTTCTGCGCGCCGATGACGGTGAAGAAGCCGAGGGTGACGGCGTCGAGGACGACGAGCAGGCCGGTCAGCCGGGACAGCCAGCCGGAGAAGTAGAACGTCACCGTCGCGGTGATGGCCACCGTGGGCAGGTAGGCGGGGTTGGTCAGGGCGACCGGCGGGAGGTCGCCGAGCAGCACGTCGCGCACCAGGCCGCCGCCGAGCCCGCCGGTGAAGGCCAGCAGCAGCACGCCGGAGACGGCGAACCCCTCGCGGGCGGCGAGCAGCCCCCCGGTCAGCGCGCCCACCACGATCGCCGCGAGGTCGACCGCCGCCGGCACCCGCAGCGTCTCGGTGGCCGCGGCCAGGATCTCCACGGCGGGGATTGTCCCCGGGGTCCCCGTTCCGCCGTGATCATGGGGTTCCGGCCGGCCGCTGCGGCGTGTCGAGCCGGGTCGGCGCCAACGACCCCGTGATCGACACGGCGAGGAGGGGATCCCCGCCGGTGACAGGAGGGCGCGGACGCCGCTAGCTTGCGGCTCCGGCTCCACCCGCCGCTCGCCGAGGAGGTCCCCATGGCCGTCCGCCGTCCCGGCAAGGACGACGTCGCCGCGCTCGCCCGCTCCTACGGGATGCAGCCCGGCGACGCCGACCTCGACACCTACTCCGTGCTGGTCGCCGCCGCCTTCGACTCCTACGACGCGGTCGAGGAGCTGTACGCCGGCGTCGCCCCGCAGGCGCCTGACGACCGGCCGAGCACCCGCCCGGCCGAGGGGGACGACCCGCTGGGCGCCTGGTACGTCCGGACCGAGATCCGCGGGAGCGACCACGGCCCGCTGGCCGGCCGGACCGTGGCGGTCAAGGACAACGTCGAGGTCGCCGGCGTCCCGATGATGAACGGCTCGCACACGCTCGAGGGCTTCGTCCCCCGGCGGGACGCGACCGTGGTCAGCCGGTTGCTCGCGGCCGGCGCGACGATCACCGGGAAGGCCGTCTGCGAGGACCTCTGCTTCTCCGGCGGCAGCCACACGTCCGTCACCGGTCCGGTGCGCAACCCCTGGGACCCGTCCCGGACGACGGGCGGCAGCTCCAGTGGCAGCGCGGCGCTGGTCGCCGCCGGGGAGGTGGACCTGGCGATCGGCGGTGACCAGGGCGGCTCGATCCGGATGCCCGCGGCGTTCAGCGGCATCGTCGGTCACAAGCCCACCCACGGCCTGGTGCCCTACACCGGGGCGTTCCCCATCGAGCTGACCCTCGACCACCTGGGCCCGATGACCCGCACCGTCGCCGACGCCGCGGCGATGCTCGACGTCCTCGCCGGCCGCGACGGCCTGGACCCCCGCCAGCCGGGCGGCCTGCAGCCCCAGCAGTACGCGGCCGCCCTGGACGGCGACGTCTCCGGGTTGCGGGTCGGGGTCGTCGCCCAGGGCTTCGGCTGGGAGGAGCTCTCCGAAGACGGTGTCGACGACACCGTCCGGGCGGCCGCCGGACGGCTGCGGGAGCTGGGCGTCGAGGTGGTGGACGTCGACCTGCCCTGGCACCGGCACGCGATCCACCTCTGGAACGTCATCGCCACGGACGGCGCGGCGACCCAGATGATCAACGGCGAGGGGTACGGCCACAACTGGGAGGGCCTCTACGACCCCGAGCTCGTGGAGCACTACGGCCGGCAGCGACGGGAGGTGCCCGACCGCTGGTCACCCACGGTCACCCTGGTCGCGCTGGCCGGGCGCTGGTCGGCCGAGCAGCTGCACGGTCGCCACTACGCGATGGCCCAGGACCTCGCCATCGAGCTGCGCGAGCGCTACGACCAGGCCCTCGGCCACGTCGACCTGCTGGTGATGCCGACCGTGCCGATGATCGCCCCGGAGATCCCGGCGCCGGACGACCCGCTGGAGGTCCGCGTCGCCCGCGCGCTGGAGATGATCGTCAACTGCGCGCCGTTCGACGTGAGCGGCCACCCGGCCACCAGCGTCCCGGCCGGGCTCTCGCAGGGGCTGCCGGTCGGGATGATGCTGGTCGGCCGCCGGTTCGAGGACACCACCCCGCTGAAGGTGGCGCACGCCTTCGAGCAGCTGGTCGGCGGCTTCCCGGGCCCACCGGCCCGCTGACGCGCTCGCTCCCACCCCGCCGTGATCATGGGGTTGTCGTCGGCCGACAGGGCGTGTCGTGCCGTGTCGGCGGCAACAACCCCATGGTCAACGGGGAGAGACGGAGGACGGGGCCCTCCTCCTACTGGGCGGGCGGGACCTCGATCGACGTCGCCGTCCCGCGGCGCAGCTCGGCGTCGCGGGTGGCCATCGCCTCCTGGCGGCCGGGCTCCTCGCGCAGGATCGCCGCGCCCTTCCAGTCCTCCGGGATGGCGAAGGCGTCGACCAGCGTGACCATGTGCGGGCGCAGGTCCTTGAGCAGCGCGTTCACCGTGGTGGTGAGCGCCTTGGAGCGGTTCGGGGTGAGCCGGCCGTGCTCGAGGAACCAGGCCCGGTCGGCCTCGATGGTCGTGAGCGCGTACAGGTCGCAGACGCGCTGGAGCAGGGCCCGCGCGTCGACGTCGGTGGTCCGCTCGATGCCGGCGACGAAGGCCTCCAGCACGATGCGGTCGATGTGCGCCTGCGCCGTCCGCAGCACGTGGTCCTGGACGTCGTTGAAGACGTCGAAGGGCCGGACCGGGCGGGCGGGGGAGGACGCAGCCTCAGCGCCGCGCCGCAGCCGCCGGATCGCGCTCTCCAGCAGGTGCTTCTCCCGGTCCTCGAGCATCTTCAGCTGCCAGCCGCGGTCGAGCAGCGGGATCTCGTCCTCCCGGCCGGGGACGGCGTCGACGAGCCGGGCGATCAGGCCGCGGGCCGCCGTCCGCTCGAGCACGGTCTCGCGGACCATGTCGGCGATGAAGCCGACCTTGCCCCAGCTGTCGAGCGACCCGAAGGCGTCGCGGTAGCCGGTGAGCAGGCCCTTGGCGACCAGCTGCAGCAGCACGGTGTTGTCGCCCTCGAAGGTGGTGAACACGTCGGTGTCGGCCTTGAGGTGCGGCAGCCGGTTCTCCTGCAGGTAGCCCGCACCGCCGCAGGCCTCGCGGGCCATCTGGATGGTCCGCGTGGCGTGCCAGGTCTGGGCGGCCTTGAGGCCGGCGGCCCGGGACTCCAGTTCGCGCTGCGCACCCTCGTCCACGTGCTCGGCGCCCTGGACGTCGTGCATGGTGCCGACCAGCTCCTCCTGCGCGAAGGAGTACGCGTAGGTGGCGGCCAGCGCCGGTAGCAGCTTGCGCTGGTGCACGAGGTAGTCGTTGAGCAGGACCTCGCGGTCGGCGCCCGGCGCGGAGAACTGCCGGCGGGTCTCGCCGTAGCGGACGGCGATGTCGAGGGCGAGCTTGGTCGCCGCCGACGCGGAGCCGCCGACGCTCACCCGGCCGCGCACCAGGGTGCCCAGCATGGTGAAGAAGCGGCGGGTCTCGTTCTCGATCGAGCTGGTGTAGGTGCCGTCGGGCGCGACCGAGCCGTAGCGGTCGAGCAGCATGTCCCGCGGCACGGTCACGTGGTCGAAGCTCAGCCGGCCGTTGTCGACGCCGAGCAGGCCGGCCTTGGGTCCGTCGTCGCCGATGGTGACCCCCGGCATCGGGTTGCCCTGCTCGTCGCGGATCGGCACCAGCCAGGCGTGCACCCCGTGCCTCCTGCCCTGGGTCACCAGCTGGGCGAAGACGACCGCCATCCGGCCGTCCTCCGCCGCGTTGCCGATGTAGTCCTTGCGGGCGGCCTGGTGCGGGGTGTGCAGGTCGAAGGTCTGCGTCCCGGGGTCGTAGGTGCACGTCGTCCGCAGCTGCTGGACGTCGGAGCCGTGCCCGGTCTCGGTCATGGCGAAGCAGCCGGGCAGGTCGAAGCCCATGATGTCGCGGAGGTAGGCCTCGTGGTGCCGCTCGGTGCCGAGCGCCTGCACGGCGCCGCCGAACAGGCCCCACTGGACGCCGGCCTTCACCATCAGCGACAGGTCGGTGAACGCCAGCATCTCGATCGAGGTGACCGATCCGCCGGCGTCGTCCTCGCCCCCGTACTCCTCGGGGAAGCCGAGAGTCACCCGGCCGGACCGGGCGATCTTCGCCGCCATCCGGGTGACCCGCTCGCGGGCCTCCTGCATGGTCTCGCCGTAGACCGGCAGCAGGTCCGGGTCGTGCAGGTTCTCGCGTGCGTCGCGGCGCACGTGGCCCCAGCGGCCGTCGAGGACCTCGGTGAGCGTCTTCGCGTCCACCGCGTGCGGCAGGCTCGTCGTCACTCGTCCTCCTCGCTGGCGCTCGTCGTCCGAGCGCCGACAGTCGTGCTGTGTCGTCTGCGTGCCCTCGCGAGCTCGGTCACGGTTCCTCCTCGCGGGACACGACGCCGGAGAGTCCGGCCCAGGCGAGATCGGTCAGGTGCGCGGCGAGTTCCACTCGGGGCATCGGACGGTCGGCCTGCAGCCACCAGTCGGCGGCCGAGCGGACCAGGCCGACCAGGCCGTGGCCCCACGGGAGCGCGGCGGCGGGGTCGCGGCCGGCCTGCTCCAGGGCCACGGCGACCAGCGCTGCCGCCTGGTTCCCCACGAGGGAGGAGAGGTTGGCGATCGGGTCCGTGTCACCAGGGGCGGCCGGGCGGTCCGGTGCCTGGACGACGAACCGGTACAGCTCGGGGTCGGCCTCGAGGAACGCCAGGTAGGTCTCGACGGCGGCGGCCAGCATCTGCCGCGGCTCGCCGGTGCTCTCCATCGCCTCGCGCAGGCGCGCTGTGAGGGAGCCGGCCACCCGGGCGCAGACGGCGACGTGCAGCTCGGTGCGGTCGGCGAAGTGCCGGTAGACGACGGTCTTGCTGGTGCCGGCGGCGGTCGCGATCTCCTCCATGCCGACGCCCGCGCCGTGCCGGCCCACCGCGGCGATGGTCGCGTCGACCAGCTGCTCCCGGCGGGCGCGACGGTGCTCGTCCCACCGCGAGTCACGGCGGTCCCGCCGCGTCCCGATCTTCACGACACCAACGGTACCTGATACCCTGAGTACCAGACATCTGTCGGGACGACGCCGTGTCGTCCCTGCCCCCATCCAGTGATCCGGAGGGCCCCGATGGCTCCGCAGACCCGGAAGGCCGCGATCGTCGGCGGCAACCGCATCCCCTTCGCCCGCTCGAACTCCGCGTACGCGCACGCCTCCAACCAGGACATGCTCACCGCGACGCTGGACGGGCTGGTCGCCCGCTTCGGGCTGCAGGGTCAGCAGCTGGGCGAGGTCGTCGCCGGGGCGGTCCTCAAGCACTCCCGCGACTTCAACCTGACCCGCGAGGCGGTGCTCGGCTCGCGGCTCCCGGCCACCACCCCCGCCTACGACGTGCAGCAGGCCTGCGGCACCGGGCTCGAGGCCGCGATCCTGATCGCCAACAAGATCGCGCTGGGGCAGATCGAGTCCGGCATCGCCGGCGGCGTCGACACCACGTCCGACGCGCCGCTGGCCATCCACGACGAGATGCGCCGCGTGCTGATCGCGCTCAGCAGCGCCAGGACCCTCCGGCAGCGGCTCGAGGCCCTCGCCGGCGTGCGACCCGGGATGTTCGTGCCCGAGGCCCCCCGCAACGCCGAGCCGCGCACCGGCCTGTCTATGGGGGAGCACCAGGCGATCACGGCCAGGCAGTGGGGGATCAGCCGCGAGGCCCAGGACGAGCTGGCCGTCCGCTCGCACCGGAACCTCGCCGCCGCCTACGACCGCGGCTTCCTCGACGACCTGGTCACCCCCTACCTGGGCCTGACCCGTGACGAGAACCTGCGGCCGGACACCTCGGTGGAGAAGCTCGCGAAGCTGGCGCCGGTGTTCGGCACGGGCGACCCCGACGCCACCATGACCGCGGGCAACTCGACGCCGCTGTCCGACGGCGCCTCCGCCGTCCTGCTGGCCTCCGACGAGTGGGCCGCGTCGCGCGGGCTCCCCGTGCTCGCCCACCTCGTCGACGCGCAGACCGCCGCCGTCGACCACGTGCACGGCGGCGAGGGCCTGCTGATGGCCCCGGCGTACGCCGTCCCGGTGCTGCTGGCCCGCAACGGCCTGACGCTGCAGGACTTCGACTACTACGAGATCCACGAGGCGTTCGCCTCGACGGTGCTCGCCACGCTGGCGGCCTGGGAGGACCCGGCGTTCTGCAAGGAGCGGCTGGGCCTCGACGCGCCGCTGGGCTCGATCGACCGGTCCAGGCTCAACGTCAACGGCTCGTCGCTGGCGGCCGGCCACCCGTTCGCCGCGACCGGCGGGCGGATCGTCGCCTCGCTGGCCAAGCAGCTGCACGAGGCGGGCCCCGGCAAGCGCGGCCTCATCTCCATCTGCGCGGCCGGCGGCCAGGGCGTCGTCGCCGTCCTCGAGTCCTGACCCCTCCCGGCCATCTCCGCGGAGATGACCGGCCCCAGAGAGGAACGCACCTCCCGTGAGTGACTGGTACCGCGACTTCGCCAACTCCGGCGTCGGGTCGACCCTGGTCCAGCAGCTCGGCCTGCCCCGCCCGGCCGTGCTGCGCCGCTACGAGCCGGGCGCGCCGCTGCTGACCGGTCCGGCTGTGGTCGGCACCGCCGGTGAGGGCCGGCTGCACGGGACCCTGACCCGCGTGCTCGAGGACGCCGGGGTGACCGTGCTGCCGGGCGTCGACGACGACGGCGGGCGGCCGGGCGCCGTGCTGCTCGACGCCACCGGTGTGACCTCCCCGGCCGACCTGGCCGCGGTGCACGAGTTCCTCGCGCCGGCGCTCAGGCGGCTCGGCCCCTCCGGCCGGGTGCTGGTGCTGGCCGAGCCCCCGTCGGACGCCGGCTCCCCGGCGCAGGCCGCCGCCCGGCAGGCGCTGGAGGGCCTGGTCCGCTCGGTCGCCAAGGAGCTGCGCGACGGCGCGACGGCGAACCTGCTGTTCGTGCCGGCCGGTGCGGAGGCCTCCGTGCCCGGCCCGGTCCGCTTCTTCCTGTCCGGCCGCTCGGCCTACGTCGACGGGCAGGTGGTCACCCTGACGGCCGCCGACGTCCCGGCGGGCGAGGACGCGGAGCACCCGCTGGCCGGGGAGGTCGCCGTCGTCACCGGGGCCGCGCGCGGCATCGGCGCGTCCATCGCCCGCGTGATGGCCCGCGACGGCGCCTCCGTGGTCGCCGTCGACGTCCCCGCCGCCGGCCAGTCGCTGGCCGAGGTCGCCAACGAGGTCGGCGGGACGGCGGTGCAGCTCGACATCACCGCCCCCGACGCGGCGCAGCGGCTGATCGCGCACCTGCGGGAGCGGCACGGCGGGGTGGACGTCGTCGTCCACAACGCCGGCATCACCCGCGACAAGCTGCTGGTGAACATGGACGCCGCCCGCTGGAACGCGGTGATGGCGGTCAACCTGCAGGCGCAGCTCGACACCACCCAGGCGCTGCTCGACGCCGACGGCGTGCTGCGGCCCGGCGCGCGGGTGGTCTGCGTCAGCTCGCAGTCGGGCATCGCCGGCAACCGCGGCCAGACCAACTACGCGGCGTCCAAGGCCGGCGTCATCGGCATGGTGCGGGCGTGGGCGCCGGCGTTCGCCGAGCGGGGCGCGACGATCAACGCGGTCGCGCCGGGGTTCATCGTCACCGAGATGACGGCGACGATGCCGTTCGGCACCCGTGAGATCGGCTCGCGGATCAACTCGCTGCAGCAGGGTGGCCTGCCGGTGGACGTCGCGGAGACGATCGCCTGGCTGGCGCAGCCGAGCGCCGCCGGCGTCAACGGCCAGGTCGTGCGGGTGTGCGGCCAGTCGTTCCTGGGGGCGTGATGGCCCGCACCGTGCTGGAGGCCGCGCCGTCGATGCCGGCGCTGTTCGCCCGGGCCGTGGCCACCGCACGCGGCCGCGGCGGCGACCTGCCCGACACCCGGCTGGCCCGCACCGGCGTCCGCGTGGAGGCCGCCGACCTCGCCGCCTACGACCGGGTCTGCGGGTTCCCGCTGGCCGATCCGCTCCCCGCCACGTACCCGCACGTGCTGACGTTCCCGCTGCAGGTGGCGCTGATGAGCGACCGGTCGTTCCCGCTGGCCCTGCCCGGCCTGGTGCACGTGCGCAACCGGATCGACGTTCTGCGGCCGGTCCGGGCCGACGAGGCGCTCGACCTCGAGGTGTGGGCCGAGCGGTTCGCCCGGCACCGCAGCGGGGCGACGGTCGACCTGTGCGCATCGGTCTCGACCGGCGGCGGCGCCGAGGTGTGGCGCTCGCGGTCGACGTACCTGGCCCGCGGCGCGGAGGCGCCGGAGGGCGCGCCGCAGTCCGACCTCTCGCTGTCGGTCGGGGACCTGCCGCGTCCCGTCGCCACCTGGCGGGTACCCGACGACGCCGGACGCCGCTACGCGCGGGTCTCCGGCGACGTGAACCCGATCCACCTCTCCGGGCTGACCGCCAAGGCCTTCGGCTTCAAGCGGGCGATCGCGCACGGCATGTGGGTGGAGGCCCGGGCGCTCGCCGCACTGACGGGGCGGCTGCCCGACGCGATGGCGGTCGACGTGGTGTTCAGGAAGCCGCTGTCCCTGCCCTCGACGGTCACCCTCGCGACCGCCCCGGTGGCCGGAGGCGGCTGGGACCTCGCCGTCCGCAACGCGAGGACCGGCGCCGACCACCTGGTCGGCACGCTCCGCCCGCTCTGACCGCTCGCCGGTCACGGCGCCGTCGCCTCTCGGCAGGTCTGCACGAACGGGGATGCGCCGCCTCGGTGATCTCTGACGCCGCTCCGAGCAGCGCGGATGCCGGTCCATAACGAGTAGGTCACGTACCGTCGCGGCACCGTCGCGGCGCAGGAGTCGCCACCGGAGCCCTGGTTCCGTGTCCCGCGCGTCCGGATGCCCCGGGTGCCGTGCCCGGCGTCCCGGGCCCCGCGCGAGGAGTCCGCGTGCCGGTCCGATCCCTCTCCCGACGCGTCCTCGGCCTCGGTGCCGCCGGCGTGCTGGCGACCTCCTCGGCGGTGCTGGCCGCCGCCGGGACGGCGCACGCCGCACCCGCTTCCTTCGCCGGGACGGTCACCGCCGGGGCGACCCCGGCCGACACCGCCATCACCGTCCCCGACGGCTACTGCGCGCTCAGGTGGGAGCTGGTCGGCGGCCAGGGCGGGCCGCGGGCGACAACCCGGGCCGCCGCGGCGGCCGCATCGAGGGGACGACGGCCGTGGCGGCCGGTGACCAGTTCCTGCTCCAGCCCGGCCAGGCCGGCGGCGTGGCGGGCAGCGGACCCCTCGGCGGCCACAGCGGCTCCCAGACCTCCGGTGAGGCCGGGGACACGACGCGCGGCGGTGGCGGCGGGGCGTCGGTCGTCCGACGGGGCACCAGCCCGAGCGGCGAGCGCTTCGCGGTCGTCTTCGGTGGCGCCGGTGCCGACGCCGCCAGCGCAGATGCGTCCGGGGGCGCGGGAGGGGACGGCAACCTGATCGCCGAGCCCGCCTGGCTCCCCACCCACCCGCACTCGATGGGCGTGGCCGCCACCGACGGCGACGGCCACATCAGCTACGCGGGCGTGGCCTGCACGGCGCCGCAGGCGCCGTTCCTCTACGACGTGGTCCCGGGGACCGCGCCGGGGTCCCTGCAGATCACCTTCAACCCGCCGGTCAGCTCGCCGGTCGACGGCCGGGCCGCGATCACCGGCTACGAGGTCAGCCTCGACGGCGGGAGCACCTGGCGCCCGCTGACCCCGACCAGCACGGGGAGCCCCCACCAGGCCGTGGTG
Organism: Geodermatophilus sp. SYSU D00779; assembly: GCF_054050595.1. NCBI lineage: Bacteria > Bacillati > Actinomycetota > Actinomycetes > Geodermatophilales > Geodermatophilaceae > Geodermatophilus > Geodermatophilus sp. SYSU D00779. The sequence goes on along the minus strand of NZ_JBJGZQ010000026.1, from coordinate 71,601 downwards.
ACGGGGCTGGCGCCGGCCGTCTACCAGGTCGCGCTGCGAGTCACCAGCGCGGTCGGCCCGAGCGAGCAGAGCAGCTACGTCACCCGATCGCTGCAGCGCCGGTTCGGCGTCCCGACCGGGATCACCGCCACGGTCGGCGCCACCTCGATGCGGATCGCCTGGCAGGCGCCGGCGGACGCCACCGGCATCACCGGCTACCGCGTGCGCGCGTCGGCCGTCGTCGACTGGGACCACCTCGAGCGCCTGCCCGAGGTCGGGATCGTGGACTGCGAGGTCGGTGCCGGGGAGCGCAGCTGCCTGGTGGGCGTGGAGCCCGGGTGGGCCTACACCGTCAGCGTCAACGCGGTCGGTGAGCCCGGGACCTACGTCGAGGCCGGGTCGACCACCGCACTGACGACCGAGGTCGTGCCCGAGCCGCGGCCGGCCCCGGTCGTGCCCGAGTCCTCGGGCCCGCTGGTCCCGAAGACCCCGCTCGACGACGTGACCGCCGGAGAGCGGATCGAGGTCAGCGGCACGGGATACCTGCCCAACTCCACGGTGGTGCTCGTCGTCTACTCGACGCCCCAGGTGCTGGGCACCGTGGTCACTGACGGCACGGGCGCCTTCTCCACCACCGTGCAGCTCCCCGCCGGGCTGCCCATCGGCCCGCACACGCTCGTCGCGTCCGGCGTCGACCCCGACGGGAACCCGCACGACCTGACGTCGCCGGTCGCCGTGACGGCCTCCTCCAACGGCGCCACGGGCACGGCAGGCGCCGGCCCGGCCGGCGCCACGGGCGCAGGAGGCACCGGCGCGGCGACGGCCGGCGCCACCACCCCGGCCACCACGTCGGCCAGCGGCCTCGCCTCCACCGGTGCGGACGTCGCATCGCCCGTGGTCGTGGGCCTGCTGGCGCTCACCGCCGGTGCCGTCCTGGTCGTCGCCGGCCGCCGCCGCGCGACCGGGTAGACCGCCGCACGACCGGGTGGCCGGAGCCGCAGCGGCCGCCGTCCCCAGGGGGCGGTGGCCGCTGCGCCGTGCGGGGACCGCGCTCCTCCGGTGAGGTGGGTCCGTGGAACACACGGACCCGACCGAGCACCCCCGGCCGCTGCTGCGCCGTCCCTGGACCTCGCTCGACGGTGAGTGGGAGTTCGCGGCCGACCCCGACCTCGCCGGCACCGTCGGCGGCATCGCGTTCGACCGCACCATCCGGGTGCCCTACGCCCCGGAGACCCCGGCCAGCGGCGTGCACTGGACCGGCCGGCTCAACCGCGCCTGGTACCGCCGCCGGCTGCCCGGCCGGGCCGGTGACCGGCGCACCGTCCTGCACCTCGGCGCCGTCGACCGCATCTGCGACGTGTGGGTCGGCGGCGCGCACGTCGCCTCCCACGAGGGCGGCTACACACCGTTCAGCGTCGACGTCACCGACCACCTGGGGGACGACGGCGCCGAGCTGGTGGTCCGCGCCGACGACGACCCGTTGGACCTCGAGGCGCCGCGTGGCAAGCAGGACTGGCGCGACGAGCCGCACGACATCTGGTACCCGCGCACGACCGGCATCTGGCGCACCGTCTGGCTGGAGCAGGTGGCGCCGCGGCGCATCGCCGACGTCCAGTGGCGCGGGGACCCGCGCCGGATGCTCGTCGACGTCCGCGTGCAGCTCGCCGTCCCCGTCCCCGGTGCGCGGCTGCACCTGCGGCTGCGCGCCGGCGACCGGCTGCTGGTGGACGACGCGGTGCGGGTGGACGGCACCGTCGTCGAGCGCACCGTCCAGGTGGGGGACGGCGGCGTCGACGACCGCAACGGGCTCGTGTGGTGGCCCCGCCCCGACCCGGTGCTGCTCGACGCCGAGCTGGCGCTGGTCGCCGACGACGGCGAGGTGCTCGACGAGGTCGAGAGCTACACCGCGCTGCGCTCGGTCGGGGTCGGCGACGGGCGGCTGCTGGTCAACGGCCGGCCGACGCCGATGCGGCTGGTGCTCGACCAGGGCTACTGGCCCGACACCGGCGCCACCCCACCCGACGTCGCGGCGCTGCGGCGCGACCTGGAGCTCACCCGGGCGCTGGGCTTCACCGGGGCCCGCAAGCACCAGAAGACCGAGGACCCGCGGTACCTCGCCCTCGCCGACCGGATGGGCCTGGTGGTGTGGACGGAGATGCCCTCCGCGTACCGGCCCGGCCCGACGGCCAGCGCCCGGCTGCTGCGGGAGTGGGCCGACGTGGTGGTCGCCCACCGCGGCTACCCGAGCGTGGTGGTCTGGGTGCCGCTCAACGAGTCGTGGGGCGTGCAGGAGGCGGAGGTCGACGAACGCCAGCGCGGGCTGATCCGGGCGCTGACGGCGACGGCGGACGCGCTCGACGGCACCCGCCCGGTCTCCGCCAACGACGGCTGGGAGACCCTCGGCGGCGACATCCTGGGCGTCCACGACTACGCGCAGGACCCCGCGGTGCTCGGCGAGCGCTACGCCACGGCCGAGGACCTCGAGCGCGTGGCCACCGGACGCCGTCCCGACGGGTACCTGGCCGACCTCGACCGCGCGGGCGTCGCCGGCCGGGCCGTCGTCCTCTCGGAGTTCGGCGGCGTGGCGCTGCGCTCCCCGGAGGACGAGGGCTGGGGCTACGCCGACGCCACCTCGCCGGAGGACCTGCTGGCCCGCTACCGCGCCCAGTGGGCCGCGGTGCACGGCAGCACCGCGCTCGCCGGCGCCTGTTGGACGCAGCTGACCGACACGTACCAGGAGCGCAACGGGCTGCTGGGCGCCGACCGGGTGCCCAAGGTCGACGTCGAGGCGCTGCGCCGGGCCACCCTCGGCGAGGACTGAGCAGGCCCGTGCGCGGTGCCCGACCGGCCCTCCTCGAGTTGATCATGGGGTTGTCGCCCGTCGACACCCCGGGAGGCGGCGTTTCCCGCGGCAACGACCCCATGATCACCGGGGAGGGAGGGGCGGGCGCGGTCACGTGGAGCGTGCGATCCCGTTCCGTCCGGGTCACGGACAGGCAACGATCACCGCCCCGACCTGCGAGCCGGGACGCTCCGGGCCAGGGTCGGGCACAGACCGCGACAGTCGAGCCGCCGGAGGTCCCCCGTGCGCAGCAACCGACTCCTGCCCCTGCTCGCCGCCGGTGCCCTGGTGCTCGGCGCCTGCGGCGGTGGCGGGGAGAGCGTCGACACCGGAGCCGGCGGAGGCGGGAGCGGCGGTGGGGGCAACACGCTCGTCGCGGCGGTGTCCGCCCAGCCCGACCAGTTCGACCCGCACGTCACCACGGCGTACCCGAGCTTCCAGGTCCTGGAGAACGTCTACGACACCCTCGTGGTCCCGAACGCCGAGGACCTCACGATGGAGCCGAGCCTGGCCGAGAGCTGGGAGACCAGCGAGGACCAGCTGACCTGGACGTTCACGCTGCGGGACGGCGTGACCTTCCACGACGGCAGCACGTTCGACTCGGCCGACGTCGTCTACTCCTACCGGCGGATCATCGACGAGCAGCTGAGCAACTCCACCCGCTTCCAGAACGTCGCCGCGGTCGAGGCGCCCGACCCGCGGACCCTGGTGATCCGGCTCAGCCAGCCGACGCCGAACCTGCTGGAGCGGATCGGCGCCTTCAAGGGGATGGCGATCCTGCCGGAGAACGCCGCGGAGGACCTCGACCTCACCACCGAGGCCAACGGCACCGGGCCCTTCCGGTTGGAGAGCTCCGACGCCAGCGGCACCGTGCTGACCGCCTACGAGGACCACTGGGGCGGGGCGCCGAGCGTCGAGGGGGTCGAGTTCCGCTACATCACCGAGCCGGCGGCGGCGCTGACCGCCCTGCAGAACGGCGAGGTGCAGTGGACCGACAACGTCCCGCCGCAGCAGATCGAGTCGCTGCAGGGCGACGACACCGTCGAGCTCCAGACGACGCCCAGCGTCGACTACTGGTACCTCTCCATGAACTACGCGCGCGCACCGTTCGACAACCGCGACGTGCGGCGCGCGATCTCCTTCGCCGTCGACCGCCAGGCGGTGGCCGAGGCGGCGCGGTTCGGGGCGGCCCAGCCCAACCAGACGGCGATCCCCGAGGACAGCTTCTTCTACTTCGACTACGCCCCGTTCCAGCCCGATCCCGACCAGGCCCGCCAGCTGCTGCAGCAGGCCGGCGTCCAGACGCCGCTGACCATGGGGCTGATGGTCACCGACCAGTTCCCGGAGACGGTCACCGCCGCGCAGGTGATCGCCAGCCAGCTCGAGCCGATCGGGATCACCGTGGAGATCGAGACCCTGGACCTCGCGACCTGGCTGGATCGGCAGGGCGCGGGCGACTTCGACGCCTTCATGCTGGGCTGGCTGGGCAACCTCGACCCGGCGGCCTACTACCAGGAGCAGCACCAGACCGACGGGCCGAACAACTACCAGGGCTACAGCAACCCGCAGGTCGACCAGCTGCTGCAGGCCGGGGCGACGGAGACCGACCAGGACGCCCGCAAGCGGATCTACGACCAGGCCGCGCAGATCATCGTCGACGACGTCTCCTACCTGTACCTCTACAACCCCGACGTGGTGCAGGCGTGGGCGCCCGGCCTGGCGGGCTACCAGATCCGGGCGGACAAGGCGATCAACTTCGAGTCCGTGGAGCTGCCCTGACCGGTCACCTCCTCCGCCGGGTCGGCCAGTCCCTCGTCGTCCTGGTGGGGGTGAGCGTCATCGTGTTCGGCCTGGTCCAGCTGGTGCCGGGCGACCCGATCCGGCTGGCCCTCGGCACGCGTTTCGACCAGGAGACCTACGACGCGCTCCTCGCACGGTCCGGCCTGGACCAGCCGCTGGTCACGCAGTACCTCGGCTGGGCCGGCCGGGCCCTCACCGGGGACCTCGGGGTGAGCTTCCGCAGCGGCGAGACGGTCACCTCGCTGATCGCCGAGCGGCTCCCCCCGACGCTCACCCTGGCGTTCGCCTCGATCCTGGTGGCGCTGCTCATCGCCGTCCCGCTGGGCACCCTGTCGGCGCTGCGGCCCCGGTCGGTCGTCGACCGGGTCGCCACGGTGCTCAGCCAGATCGGCATCTCCGTGCCGGAGTTCTGGATGGCGATCGTGCTCATCCTGGTCTTCGCCGGGACGCTGGGCTGGCTGCCCTCGGGCGGCTACGTCCCGCTCACGCAGGACCCGGGCGGCTGGGCCCAGCGGCTGCTGATGCCGGCGGTGGTCACCGGGGTCGTGTCCGGCTCGGTGATCACCCGGTTCGTGCGCTCCAGCGTCCTCGAGGCCCTCGGTGCCGACCACGTCCGGACGGCGCAGGCCAAGGGGCTGCCGGCGCGGCAGGTCTTCACCTGGCACGTGCTGCGCAACGCGCTGCTGCCCCTGGTCACCGTCACCGGCGTGCAGCTGGCCTACCTGCTGTCGGGAGTGGTGGTGGTGGAGATCGTCTTCTCCTGGCCGGGGCTCGGTCAGCTCGCCCTGCAGGCGGTCCAGTCCCGGGACTACCCGGTCCTCCAGGGGGCGATCCTGCTGTTCGCCGTGGTGTTCCTGCTGATCAACCTGGTGGTGGACCTGCTCTACACCGCCATCGACCCGCGGATCCGGCGATGACCCTCCAGCCGAGTCCTGCTGCGGTGACCCTCCAGCCGAGTCCTGCTGCGGCGACGCACAGCGGAGGCCTGCTGCCATGACCGGCGCACCGCTGCCCGAGCCGGCAGCTCCGCACACCGCGCCCGGGCCCGGCGCCGCCCCGCCGGCCACCGACGCCGGCGTCCCCTCAACGGCCCGGCCTCCGCGGCCGCGCTGGCGGCAGACGCTGGGCCTGCTCGCCCGCAACCCCACCGCAGCGGTCGCGGCGACGGTCCTGCTGCTCATCGTCCTCATGGCCCTGTTCGACGAGAGCCTGGCGCCCAGCGGCCCCAACGAGATCGCGGTCCAGGACCGGCTGCAGCCGCCGAGCCCGGCGCACCCGTTCGGCACCGACGACCTCGGCCGGGACATCCTCAGCCGGGTGGTCCTGGGGGCGGCCGTCTCGCTGCGGGTGGGGTTCCTCGCGGTCGCCTTCGCACTGGTCGTCGGTGCCCTCATCGGCCTGCTGGCCGGCTACTACGGCCGCTGGGTGGACGACGTCCTGATGCGGTTCATGGACATCCTGTTCGCCTTCCCCGCGGTGCTGCTGGCGATCGCGGTGCTCGCCGTCCGCGGTCCCGGGGCCGGCAACACCGCGCTGGCCATCGGCATCGTCTACATCCCCGTCTTCGCCCGGGTGACCCGCGCCAGCGTGCTCGGCGTCCGGGAGGAGGTGTACGTGCGGGCGTCGCGGTCGGTGGGGGCGTCGGACCTCCGGCTGCTCACCCGGCACGTGCTGCCCAACGCGGCGCCGCCGATCATCGTGCAGACCTCGATCAGCCTGGCCTTCGCCGTGCTGGCCGAGGCGGCGCTGTCCTTCCTCGGGTTGGGCACCCAGCCGCCGAACCCGTCGTGGGGGCTCATGCTGGCCGAGGGGCGCGGCTTCATCGACCTGGCCTGGTGGCTGGCCTTCTTCCCGGGGATGGCGATCTTCCTGACCGTGCTCTGCTTCAACCTGCTCGGCGACGGGCTGCGGGACGTCCTCGACCCCCGCCAGCGCACGCTGATGGCCGGGAGCGGCAGATGAGCGGCTCTGCCGTTCCGCCGCCTCCGCCGGGCAGGAGCGAACCACTGCAGCAGGTGGGCGCGCCGCTGCTGGAGGTCGAGGACCTCCGGGTGCGGCTGCGCACGCCGCGCGGTCCGGCCGAGGTCGTCAACGGGCTGAGCTACACCGTCGGGCGCGGCGAGACCGTCGCGGTGGTGGGGGAGTCCGGCAGCGGCAAGAGCGTCTCGGTCCTGGCCCTGCTCGGGCTGCTGCCGGCCCGCGTGGCCACGGTGACCGGCTCCGCGCGGCTGGACGGCGAGGACCTGCTCACCATGTCCCCCGAGCGGCTGCGCGAGGTGCGCGGCCCCGGCGTCGGCATGGTCTTCCAGGACCCGATGACCTCGCTCAACCCGGTCCTGACGATCGGTCGGCAACTGGTCGAGGGGATCCGCGCCCACGGCGAGGTGTCCAAGGCCGAGGCGCGGGAGCGGGCGGCCGGGCTGCTGGCGGAGGTGGGGCTGCCCGACCCGCAGCGCGCGCTGGACCGCTACCCGCACGAGCTCTCCGGGGGCATGCGCCAGCGGGTGGTCATCGCGATCGCCCTCGCCAACAACCCCTCGCTGCTCATCGCCGACGAGGCGACCACGGCGCTGGACGTGACCGTGCAGGCGCAGATCCTCGACCTGGTGGCGGGGCTGCAGAGCGAGCACGGCACCGGGGTCATCTGGATCACCCACGACCTCGGCGTCGTCGCCGGGATCGCCGACCGGGTGCTGGTCATGTACGGCGGGCGCTGCGTGGAGGACGGCACGGTGGACGACGTCCTCGAGCGGCCGGCGCACCCGTACACGCGCGGACTGCTCGGCGCGCTGCCCGACCTCGCCTCGGCGGACGACGGCGAGCTGGCGACCGTGCCGGGGGTGCCGCCCGCGTCCACCGACCTGCCGCCGGGCTGCGTGTTCTGGCCGCGCTGCCCGGTGCGGTCGGACCCGCGCTGTGCGACCGAGCAGCCGCCGCTGGCGGTGGTGGGCGCGTCCGGCGGGGCCCTGCCGCACCGGGCGGCGACGTGGTGTGAGGAGGCCTGATGGCCGACCGGAGGGTGACGGGCGAGCGAGCATCGCAGGGAGCGCCAGCGACCGAGGAGCGCAACGAGGCCGGAACCCGACCCATGGACGACGTGCTGGTCTCCGCGCGGGGGCTGGAGGTGCACTTCCCGGTCCGCTCCGGCAGCCCGCTGCGGCGGACGACCGGCGTGCTGCGCGCGGTCGACGGCGTGGACCTCGACATCCGGCGCGGCGAGACGCTCGGGCTGGTCGGCGAGTCCGGCTGCGGCAAGTCGACGCTGGGCAACGCGCTGCTGCGGCTGGTGGAGCCGACCGGCGGGACGGTCACCTTCGACGGCACCGACGTCACCGGCCTCGACCGCCGGGCGATGCGGGCGCTGCGCCGGCGCGCCGGGATGGTCTTCCAGGACCCGTTCGCCTCGCTGGACCCGCGGCGGACCGTGCGGCAGACGGTGTCCGAGCCGCTGGAGGTGCACGGCCTGCGGTCGGGACGGCGGGAGCGCGCCGAGCGGGTCGCCGAGCTGCTGGAGCTGGTCGGCCTGGACCCGGCGGTGGCCGACCGCTACCCGCACGAGTTCTCCGGCGGGCAGCGGCAGCGGGTCGGCATCGCCCGCGCGCTGGCCGGCGAGCCGGACTTCCTGGTCTGCGACGAGGCGATCGCCTCGCTGGACGTCAGCGTCCAGGCCCAGGTGCTCAACCTGCTGCGCCGGCTGCAGCGGCGGCTCGGGCTCACGCTGCTGTTCATCTCGCACGACCTGTCCGCCGTCCGGCACGTCTCCGACCGGATCGCGGTGATGTACCTCGGGCGGGTCGTCGAGGTGGGGCCGGCGGCGGCGGTCGGCTCGGACCCGAAGATGCCCTACACGCAGGCGCTGCTGTCGGCGGTGCCCGTGCCGCACCCGTCGCTGGAGCGGACCCGGCAGCGGATCGTGCTGCGCGGCGACGTCCCCTCTCCGGCGAACGTGCCCAGCGGCTGCCGGTTCCGCACCCGCTGCCCGTACGCCTTCGAGCCGTGTCCCGACGTCGACCCGGCGCTGCAGCCGGTCGGCGCGCCGGGGCAGCTCGCCGCCTGCCACCTGCACGGCGTCGTCGGCCGCCCGGTCGAGCGCGAGGAGGCCGTTCCCGCGCCCGCCGACTGACCGGCGTCGTCCACCCGTCCGGCCGCCACCGTCCCGCCCGGCTCCTCGATCACGCGCCGCCGGGGACCCCTCTTCGAGTCGATCATGGGGTTGTTGCTCGACCGCACGTCGCGTCGAGCGTGTCCCGCAGCAACAACCCCATGATCACGGCGGAGGGGCCACGAGCGCAGGGCCGGGGGAGCGAAGGGGTGGGGACGTCGGCATGAGCTCGCCGCCGGCGGTGCCACGATCGCGCGGTGAGCACGGTGACGCTGCGGCCGATGACCGAGGCGGAGTTCGCGCGGTTCCGGCAGGCCACGGCGCGGGCCTTCGCCGACGAACTGGTCGCGACCAGCGGCTGGTCGCCCGAGGAGGCCCTCGAGCGGGCCCTGCAGGGCAGCGCCGAGCTGCTGCCCCAGGGGACGGCGACGCCGGGGATGCTGCTGTTCACCGCCCTCCGGGACGACGGGACGCCGGTCGGCCGCCTGTGGCTCGGGCTCACCCATCCCCGCGGCGTCCCGGACTGCGCCTTCGTCTACGACATCGAGGTCGCCGAGGCGCACCGCGGCGGCGGGCTCGGGCGGGCGCTGCTGGCGGCGGGGGAGGACGTCGTCCGTGCCCACGGCGTCGCAGCGGTCGAGCTCAACGTCTTCGGGGACAACGCCCGGGCCATCGGGCTGTACACGTCCTCCGGCTACCGGGTCGTCAGCCAGCAGATGCGCAAGGACCTCGGCGGCTGACCCCCTGACCGGCTCGGACGAGGACCCGTTGTGCCAGGCTGGCCCGATGGTGGGGGTTGAGCAGAGGAGCGGCCGGCGCACCCAGGCAGTGCAGACCTACGCCGGCCACTCGGTGCACGCCGCGCCGGGTGTGCACGAGTACGCCGTCGAGCTGGCGCGGGCGGCGCTGCCGGACGGCGGCCGGGTGCTCGAGGTGGGCGCCGGCTGCGGTGCGCTCGCGGTGCGGCTGCGCGAGGCCGGCTTCGACGTCGTCCCCACCGACCTGGACCCGCCGCACGACTGGATCCACCGGCTCGACCTGGACGACCCACAGTGGACCGACCAGACCCGCGGCCCGTTCGACATGGTGGTGTGCGTCGAGACGCTCGAGCACGTGGAGAACCCGCGGCAGGTGCTCCGCTCCATCCGCTCGCTGCTGCGGCCCGGCGACAAGCTGCTGGTCAGCACGCCGAACGTCACGCACCCGCACTCGCGGCTGAAGATGTTCCTCCGCGGCGCGCCGTTCATCTTCGGCCCCCGGCACTACCACGAGCCCGGGCACATCACGATCCTCCCGGACTGGATGCTGACCGAGCACGTCCGGCTGGCCGGCTTCGGCGACATCCAGGTCACCCGCGGTGGCGACACCTTCTACACCGGCCTGACCCGCGCGGCCTACCGCGTCGAGATGGCCCTGCTCGCGCTCCTCGGGCTGCGGCGGCGCGCGCAGCACGGCGAGGGCATCTGCACGTTCGTCACCGCCGTCGCGGTCTGACACGCCGGCGGCGCGCGCCGCCGTCCGGCGGTCACCGACCGCCCCGGGACCGGCGTCACGCTCGAACCGGTCGACAAGTGGGTGCGAGCTGGGGCGGGTCACCGTGGTCCCTGGGGCGATTGGCAACGATTCGGCGTCGCAGGCGTCGGGGCACGTCGCGCGCGTCCCGGGGAAACGCGCTGCGAGACCTATGGTTTCCGCACCGCCGTCCGCACCGTCGACGGCGCACGGGAACCGTCGCCCTTCCCCGGTGGCGGCCCGTTGGCGGGGGAGGTTGGTGACCGGTGAGCATCGTGGGCACCCGGTTCAGCGAGGTGGTCCTGGGCGGCGTCGTCCGCCAGGGCTGGTGGCTCGTCGTCGAGGAGGAGGACGGCCCCGGGTTCGTCGTCGCCGGCCCGTTCGGGGACCGCGACGAGGCCGTGTGGGCCCTCGACGACCTCGAGGACGCCCCGGCCGACGCCCACCCCGTGTACGGCGTCCGCCGGGCCGACGGCCTGCTGCGCCGCCGTTCCTCCCCGCAGGACCGGGCCTGGTGGTCGTTCCTCGGCGAGCAGGTCGACCGGCTGCCGGCGGGCTGGGACGCCGACATGGACGACGAGCACCCGCTGCCCGGTCTGGTCCTCGAGGTGGTCGCGGTGCTGGCCGAGGCGGGGCTGTTCCTCCACGACCCCTCGATGGCCGAGGGTGAGCTCGGTGGCGTGTGCCTGACCCCCGAGGCGGCCCTGGACGGCGTCGTCGTGAGCTGGCGGCAGCACGACCGGATGAGCCTGGACCAGCTGCACGGCGCCGCTGCCGACGCGCTGGTGCAGCAGGTGATGAACCGGGCGCTGGCGGAGGTGCTCTCGGTGCGCGGCTTCGCGGTGGAGCCGCTCGGTGGAGCGTGCGTCGTGCGTGCGGGGGAGCTCGCCGCCTAGCCCTCCCGGACCACCACGGACGGCGTGCGGCGCGGACCGGTCCGTACCACCCGTCACCAATCGATCACGAGACATGGACACGTGTGACACCGGTCACCTAACGTCAGGGCGGGTTGTCGAAGAGTGACCCCGGTGGTTCCCCACCGGTGGTCGGCGACCCTGCTCCGACAACGGGAGACGGTCCTTGAAGAAGAGAGCTCTTCCCCTCGTCGTGGGTGCCGCGCTGGTCGTGGCGCTCCCCTCGACCGCCAACGCGGCACCCCCACCGCAGGACCCCGACGGGGGTCCCGCCCGAGCGCACGACCTGCCCCACCCGCTCGGCGACAAGCAGCGCGAGCTGCGCGAGCAGGCCCTCGAGGAGGTCCTGCGGGGCGACGCCACGCCACGCGGGGACAACGAGGTCGTCGAGGTCGCCAAGGGCCAGTACGTGGAGCTGGCCCAGGAGGACAGCGACGCCATCTGGACCGTCCTCGGCGAGTTCAGCGACCTGCCGCACAACCGGATCCCGCAGCCGGACCGGACGGTGGACAACACCACGATCTGGACGTCGGACTTCTCGCAGCCCTACTTCGACCAGCTGCTCTACAGCTCCGAGGCCGGGGTCGACTCGGTCGCGAACTTCTACGAGGAGCTGTCCTCCGGCCGCTACACGGTGACCGGCGAGGTCGAGGACTGGGTGCGGGTCCCCGGGAACGGCGCCCTGTACGGCGGGGGTGAGGACGGCCGCAAGCCCTGGGCCTTCGTCAACGACTCCGTCAACGCCTGGTACCAGACGCAGCTCGACGCCGGGAGGTCGGCCGCGGAGATCGACGGGTACCTGTCGCAGTTCGACGTCTGGGACCGCTACGACCACGACGGCGACGGGGACTTCGACGAGGCCGACGGCTACATCGACCACTTCCAGGCCGTGCACGCAGGTCAGGGCGAGGAGGTCGGCGGCGGGGCGCTCGGGGCGGACGCCATCTGGTCGCACCGCTGGTACAACCAGACCACCCGCGTCGGTGACGGCGGCCCGACCCTCGCCGACGGCACCGAGAACAGGCTCGGCGGCACGCGGGTCGGCGGGTCGAGGTACTGGATCGGTGACTACACCATCGAGCCGGAGAACGGCGGCGTCGGTGTGTTCGCGCACGAGTTCGGCCACGACCTCGGCCTGCCCGACCTCTACGACACGTCCGGCAACAGCGGTGGTGCCGAGAACAGCACCGGCTTCTGGACGCTGATGTCCTCCGGCTCCTACGGCAGCAGCGGTGAACCCGCCGACGGGATCGGCACCAGGCCCATCCACATGGGCGCGTGGGAGAAGCTGCAGCTGGGCTGGCTCGAGTACGAGGTCGTCGCGCCGGGCGCCCGGGCCAACACCAAGCTCGGCCCGTCGGCCGCGACCACCAGGCAGACGCAGGCGCTGGTCGTCGTCCTGCCCGACCGCGAGGTCACCACGGACATCGGCGACCCCTTCGAGGGCGAGGACTTCTGGTACTCGGGCTCGGGGAACGACCTGGACAACACGATGCTGACCCCGCTGGCCGCCGGCGCGACGACGCTGACCGCCCAGGTCAGGTACCAGATCGAGCAGGACTGGGACTACGCCTACGCCGTCTACTCGACCGACGGCGGCGCCACCCTCACCTCGCTGCCGACGAACCTGTCGACGACGACCGACCCCAACGGCCAGAACTCGGGCTTCGGCATCACCGGCAGCTCCGGCGGGGAGTGGGTGGGCCTCAGCGCCGACCTGACCGGCGTCCCGGCCGGGGCGCTCGTCGGCTTCCGGTACTGGACCGACGGCGCCACCGTCGAGCCGGGTCTGCAGGTGGACGCCGTCGCCATCGACGGCGCCCCGGTGACGGACTGGACCCTCGACGGGTTCACCACCACCACGGGGACGACGACCGAGTCGTTCTTCAACGCCTACATCGCCGAGAACCGGACCTACACCGGGTACGACGCCGGCCTGCGCACCGGCCCGTACAACTTCGGCGACCCGACGCGCCCCGCCTGGGCCGAGCGGCTGCCCTACCAGGACGGCCTGCTGATCAGCTACTGGAACACCCAGTACGCCGACAACAACGTCGGTGCCCACCCGGGGGCCGGGCTGGTCCTGCCGGTCGACGCGCACTCCCGGCTGCTGTACGAGCCGACGGACGACGAGGGCACCGACCGGAGCGACGGCGAGAGCTGGCGGCCGCGGATCCAGTCCCACGACTCGACCTTCGGGCGGCAGCCGACGGACCGGATCACCCTGCACGACCCGGACACCGGGGCGGCCGGCAGCTACGGCGGGCTGCCCGCCGTGCCGACCTTCGACGACACGCAGGACTGGTACGTGGCGCCGGGTGAGCAGCCCGACGCCGACGGCTGGACCGGCGTGGACGTCCCGAGGACGGGCACCCGGATCACCGTGGTGAGCACGAGCGCGCAGGACGGCTTCATGCAGGTGCGGGTGAACTGACCCGCAGCACCGCAGGGCGGCCCCCCGGCGCTCGCCGGGAGGCCGCCCTGCGTGACCCCGTGATCGACACGGAGCGGTCGCGTCCCGACCGCGCACGTCCGGCTAGCGTGGCGCCGTGGCCGCCACCCCGTTCCGCCCGCCCTGGTTCGGCAACCGCGGCGTGCAGGTGCTGGCCGCCGGTGCGCTCGCCTACAGCCTGGTGCAGGTGGTGGTGCAGCTCGTCGACGCCGCGTGGGGTGAGGCGTTCCTCTACACCGCCTGGAGCGTCCTGTTCGGCTACGTGCTGGTCGAGTCGCTCCGCTTCCGCCGGGAGCAGGACGCCGCCCGGGACGAGCCTGCGGATCGGGGCGACTGACCCGCGGCCCGGCGTGGACGGGGCTCGGGCGCTGCCGGCGAGGGGATAGCCTCGACCCGCCAGGAGGGCTCGCCTAGTGGCCGATGGCGGCGGTCTTGAAAACCGCTATGGGGTGACACCCATCGTGGGTTCGAATCCCACGCCCTCCGCTCCTGCTCAGCTGCGGATGAGCAGCTCGCCGCCGTCCACGCGGAACTCGCGGTGCAGCTCGCGGAGGACCGCCAGGCCGTCGACGTCGACGGCGCCCACGCCGCGGAGGTCGAGCACGACGCGGGCGTGGCCGGCGTCGCGGAGCCGGTCGGCCGTGCCCCGCACCAGGTCCGCGCCGCTCGAGGTCAGGTGGCCGCTCACCGTGATCAGTCCTGCCCGCCGGTCGACGACCTCGCTCAGCACCCCGGTCACGTGTCCTCCTCGCTGGCGCTCGTCGGCCACGTGTCCGGCGGTGCCGGGCCCCTGCGTGACCTCGCGAGCTCGGTCACGCGGCCGCCAGCGCGGGTTCGGCGGCCAGGACCCGCCACAGGCCGGTGCGGCGCAGCAGCTCCTCGGTGCGGGGGTCGGCGCCGCGCAGCACCACCGCGCCACCGCGGGCCCGGCAGATGCGGTGCGCCGACACCAGGACGGCGACGACGGCGTCCGGCAGGTGCTGCACCCGGGTGAGGTCGACCACCAGCGAGCGGGCCCCGGCGTGCAGCGTGCCGAGCAGCGCCCAGCGGACGTCGGCCAGGCCGCCGGCGAGCAGCCGGTCGTCGAGGTGCACCGTGCCGGTGTCGACCCGGCTCGGTGCGGGTGCCGTCGTCATCGCCGTCCTCCTCGTGGTGACTGATGGCTATCCTGCGCGCACGGTCTGACAGTTCCCTGGGCCTGACGTGCGAGTCCGCTGCCGCTCGCGTCACCCGCGCGGGGGAGGCCCGCTGGAGCCGCACCGCCGGGACGACGATGGAGGGGGCATGGGTTTCGCCGACTCGCTGCGTGCGCGGGAGCCACGCGCCTCGGCGCACTCGATCGTCCTGATCATGGGCGTCTCCACCGTCGTCCTGGCGCTGCTCACGACGTTCGGGCCGAACTCGGTCAGCAGCGCGACGCGGGCCGCCTCCTGGGCGGGGGTCGCCGCGCTCGCCGCGACGATCGTGCTGTGCGTCCTCGTCCCGGCCGAGCAGCTGGACCGCAGGGGCGCCTTCCCCCTCATCGGCGTGGGCGGCGTGCTGCTGACCTGCGTGCTGAACGTGCTGACCGTCGATCCCTCCGCCGGTGGCCAGGCGTTCCTCGCCTTCCCGGTGCTCTGGGCGGCGTCGCACCTGCGCTGGGCCGCTGTCGCCCTGGTGACGGGGGCGGCCGTGGTGGGCAACGCAGTCACCCAGCTGCTGCTCCAGCCCGTCGAGCCGGCCATGCACGACCAGCTCGTCATCGGGACCGTGCTCGTCGTGGCGTCGGTGATCCTGGTCCGGACCGCCTCGACGCAGGACCGCCTGGTCGCGGCGCTGCAGCAGCAGGCCGACGTCGACCCGCTCACCGGACTGGTCACCCGGCGGGTGCTGGACGACGCCCTGAGCGGAGCCCTCGAGCGGGACCCGACGGGCACCGGGACGGCGCTGGTGCTGCTGGACGTCGACTCGTTCAAGCAGATCAACGACGCGCACGGCCACCCCGTGGGGGACGACGCGCTGGTCCACCTCTCCGGCCTGGTCCGGCGCCAGGTGCGGGCCGGGGACGCCGTGGTCGGCCGCCTCGGCGGTGACGAGCTCGCGCTGCTGCTGCCCGGCTGTACCGCCGGGACCGCGGCCCGGCGCGCCCGGGAGCTGGTCGAGACGGTGCGGGCCTCGCCGTTGCCGCGCGCCGACGGCGACGCGCTGCCGCTGTCGATCAGCGTGGGGGTCGCCCACGCGCCGCTGCACGCCGCCTCCGTGCGCGAGCTCTACGCCGCCGCCGACGCGGCGCTGTACCAGGCCAAGCGGGCCGGCCGCGACCGCGTCGAGGTCGCCGTCAGTCCCGTCCCCGGACCAGCCGACGGGCTGCCGCGGCAACGGTCCGCCCCGTGAGCCGCCCCTCGGACAGGCCGAGGGCCACCACGTCGTCGAAGACCCGCTGATCGGCGCCGGCCGCGCGGACGGCGGCGTCCATCAGCCGCGGCCAGCGGGAGAGCTCGGAGGCGAGCCGGGTGGCGCGCAGGTGCGCGCCGAGCCGCCGCCGCAGCGCCTCCCGGTACCGGGCGCCCGCGCCGGCTCCCGCGGACCACGCCGCACCCGCCAGCGCGCCGGAGAGGACGGCGTAGAAGATGCCCTCCCCGGTCAGCGGGTTGACCAGCGACGCGGCGTCGCCGGCCAGCAGCACCCGGCCGTCGGGCAGCCGCGGCCGGCCGGTGGACAGCGGCAGCCGGTGCGCGCGCAGTCCCTCCGGTGCCACGCCCGGCAGCAGCCGGTGCAGCCCCTCGACCAGCGCCGCGCGGGTGGCGCCGCCGGACACCAGCTCGCCGTAACCGACGTTGGCCCGCCCGTCGCCGAGCGGGAAGGACCAGGCGTAGGCCGGCCACCGCTGCTCGGTGGTCACCAGCACCTGGGTGGCGTCCTGGCCGGGCAGCGCGGGCGCGTAGCCGCGGATGGCCACGGCCAGCCGGTCCGGGCGGTGGGACCCCAGCCCGAGCGCCCGGCGGACGACGGACTCCGCGCCGTCCGCCCCGACGAGCACGCCCGCCCGCACGGTGCCGTCGACGGTCACGCCGTCCGCGTCGGCCGCCAGGGTGCGCACGGTGGACCGGCGGAATGCCGCTCCGGCCGCCCGTGCCGCCGCCAGCAGCCGGGCGTCGAACACCTCCCGGGGGACGACGGACGACGGCCGGTGCGTGTCGCGCTCGACGACGGCCCCGCCCGGCGAGCGCAGCGAGAGCCGGGGGACCGGCGGGTACCCGGCGGTCACCGCGGCGGGGTCGACGCCCAGACCGGCCAGGACGTCGAGCGCCTCGGGGGCCACGCCGTCGCCGCACACCTTGTCGCGGGGGAAGTCGGCGCGGTCGAGCACCAGCACCGAGGCACCGCTGCGCCGGGCGGCCAGCGCCGCGGCCGACCCGGCCGGGCCGCCGCCCACGACGACGACGTCCCAGCGCTGCACCGGCCCGACGCTACGGCCCCCCGCGGGGGTCGACCCGGTCACGGCGGGGTCGGTGCCCACTTCCGGGCCGGGTGCTCGTAGCGTTCGACGAAGGCCAGCAGCTCCGGCACACCTGTGACCACGCCGAGCGCGTCCAGCCGGCGGCCGTCGAGGTAGCCGTCGTCCACCATGCGGCGGAGCTGGGCCAGCAGCGGCTGCCAGAAGCCGTCGACGTCCACCAGGACGGCCGGCTTGGCGTGCAGGCCGAGCATCCCCCAGGTCCAGGCCTCGAACAGCTCCTCCAGCGTGCCGGCCGCGCCGGGCAGGGCGACGAAGGCGTCGGCGAGCTCGGCCATGCGCGCCTTGCGCTCGTGCATGGAGACGACCACCTCCAGCTGCGGCAGCCCGGGGTGCGCGAGCTCGTCGTCCACCAGGTGCTGGGGGATGACGCCGACGACGTCGCCGCCGGCGGCCAGGGCGGCGTCGGCGACCACACCCATCAGCCCGGCGCGCCCGCCGCCGTAGACGATGCCGACGCCCGTGCGGGCGAGCCCGGCGGCGAACTCGGCAACGGCGGACCGGTGGGACGGCGGCCCGCTCTGGGACCCGGTGAAGACGGCGACGCGCACGACGCCGAGCCTGTCACGGCGGCGCCGGCACCCCGGACGGGGTTCACTGGGAGCGTGTTCTCTCCGACCGACGGCTGGGTGACCTGCGCGCTCGGCCACCGGCACTGGGGCCGGGTCGGTGCGGCCGGGCTGCTCGTGCACCGCGCCGGCGTCGACGGGCCGGAGCTGCTCCTGCAGCACCGGGCCGTCTGGTCGCACCACGGCGGCACGTGGGGGACGCCCGGCGGCGCGCTGCACGCCGGGGAGTCCCCGGAGCACGGCGCCCTCCGGGAGGTGCGCGAGGAGCTGGGTCTGCTGCCGGGCGACCTGGAGCTCGGTCCGTCCTCGGTCGACGACCACGGCGGCTGGTCGTACACGACCGTGCTGGCCCGCCCGCTGCGCGACATCGAGCCGCGCGACCTGGAGCTGGACGGCGAGAGCGACGGCGTGGCCTGGATCGCGCTCGGCGACCTGGTGTCGGTGCCGCTGCACCCGGGCTTCGAGGCGTCGCTGTACCGCCTGCACGACCTGCTCTCGGCCTGAACGAGGACCCCGTCCTCCCACGCCTCGCAGGCTCGGGGCGGTGCCCTGGACGGGGCCACCGCGCCGGCGGTCAGGCCGGGGTCACCGTCGCGGTGAGCGCGCGGTGGTCGCCGACCGGCAGCACGGTGGTCGCGCCGTCGCTCCCGCGCAGCCCGTCCCCGACGGCCAGCAGGTGGTCCAGCTGGGCCCGGGGAGCGGATGCCGGGTAGCTCGGCGCGCGCACGAGCGGGACCGCCCGCAGCAGCCGGGCCGGCAGCGTGCCGGGCAGGTTGAGGTCGCCGGCCAGCACCACCGGGCCGGGCATCCCGGCGATCCACCGGCGCAGCCGGAGCAGCTGCCGCACGGCGGTGTGCGGGGCGAACGACAGGTGCGTGGCGACGACGGTCAGCGAGCCCAGCCGGGCGGCCACGGCGGCCCGCGGTTCGTCGGGGAACCACCACCAGCGCACCCGACCGGTGCGCGGGTCGGGGCCCTGCACGGGCAGCCGAGCCCGGCCGGAGCCCAGGTCCAGCACCGACCACTCGAGCACCGGCAGCCGGCTGAGCAGCGCGATCCCGTAGAGCGGGCCGTCCGCCGGGGTGTGCGGGCCACGCAGCACCGGACCGGCCGGGGACCAGCTGCGGAAGGGGTCCGGGGTGCCGGTCACCGTGGCCGCGGCCCGCCAGTCCGCCGCGCCGAGCCCGGCGGCCAGGGCGGCGGCCTGGTCGACGCGCTGGGAGCGGGGCTGCCCGGCGTCGACCTCCTGCACGGCGAGCACGTCGACGTCCAGGCCGGCGACCGCCTTCTCCAGGCCCGCGGCGTCGAGGACCGGGCCGCCCGGGCTGCGGCCCGAGGCCACGTTCACGGTGCCGACTCGCACGGCGGGCTCCCCGGACACCCCGGCGACGCTACCCGCGGCAGGGTGCGGGGCCGGTGCCGTTCCCGTCGAGGTGCCGCTGCGTACAGAGGCACCTACCCCGTGCACGTCCCGTCCTCGACGCTGAGGGAGCCGGCCGGTGTCCTCCCGCCCGCGCCACCTCGCCGCCGGCACCCCCGGCTGCCGCCGCGACGCCGAGCCCGGTCGAGGTCGCTCCCGGCGGCGCACCGGCGGTGGGCGTGCCGGCGGCGGGCGACCCCGCACCCGGCGTCCCCGGGGCGGCCGACCCGGCGGCGTCAGGTGGGACCGTCCCCGTGGGCGACCGCCCGGCCGCCGTCCCGCCCGGTGGCGCGTCGGCCGGCGGCCCCGGCGAGCGGTGCCCCGGCGCCCCAGCCGCCGGCGCGGACGTGTGGTCGGGGCCTCCTGCCGTGACCGGCCGGGCCCGGGCTAGGTTCGGCCCATGACCGCGCGCGACGACGTCTCCGAGATCTTCGACAGCGCGGCGTGGCAGCCGGTCGAGGGCCTCGACCTCGCCGACATCACCTACCACCGGGCCGTGGACGCCGGGGTCGTGCGCATCGCCTTCGACCGGCCCGAGGTCCGCAACGCGTTCCGTCCGCAGACCGTCGACGAGCTGATCACCGCGCTCGAGCACGCCCGGCTGTCCACCGACGTGGGCTGCGTGCTCCTCACCGGCAACGGGCCGAGCCCCAAGGACGGCGGCTGGGCGTTCTGCTCCGGCGGCGACCAGCGCGTCCGCGGCAGGTACGGCTACGAGCACGACAAGGGCCGCTCGAGCGGCCGGCTGCACGTCCTCGAGGCGCAGCGGCTGATCCGGTTCATGCCCAAGGTCGTCATCTGCGTCGTCCCCGGGTGGGCCGCCGGCGGCGGGCACAGCCTGCACGTCGTCTCGGACCTGACGCTGGCCAGCGCCGAGCACGCCCGGTTCAAGCAGACCGACGCCGACGTCGGCAGCTTCGACGGCGGCTTCGGCTCAGCCTACCTCGCCCGGCAGGTCGGCCAGAAGTACGCCCGCGAGATCTTCTTCCTCGGCGACGAGTACTCCGCCGAGGACGCGCACCGCATGGGCATGGTCAACCGCGTCGTCCCGCACGCCGAGCTGGAGCGGACCGCGCTGGACTGGGGACGGCGGATCGTCGCCAAGAGCCCGACCGCGCAGCGGATGCTGAAGTACTCGTTCAACCTCATCGACGACGGGCTGGTCGGCCAGCAGCTGTTCGCCGGCGAGACGACGCGGCTGGCCTACATGGCCGAGGAGGCCGTCGAGGGGCGGGACGCGTTCCTCGAGAAGCGGGACCCGGACTTCAGCCGCTTCCCCTGGCATGTGTGAGCATCGCGCTGTGCGCCAACGGTTCCGCCGTCGCGGCCCCCTTCCGGGCCGGCCCCGTCCAGAGGCTCGCCGCGAGCCTGCGAGCGGTGAGGAGGGCGGGGTCCTTCTACGAGGGCTGGGGAGAAGGGGGTCCTTCTGGTGATCGTCGAGGTGGTGGGCGGCGCCGACGAGCGGCCCGAGGTGCGGGTGGTCGACGTCGACGACCTGACCGCGGTGTACCTGGCCCTCGGCGCGGTGACCGACGAGGAGGCCGACCAGGCGCTGCGGGACGCCGGCCTCGGCCGGCTGGAGGACGCGCAGACCGGCGTGCTGGAGGTCGCGGCGCTGCGGGCGACGGCCGAGTCGCAGGCGGGCGGCGGCGACTGGGCGCAGCGGTGGGACGGCGTGGTCGCGGAGGCGGCGGACGCGGGTCGCCTGGTGGACGACGGGGCCGGTCTGCAGGTCCGGGTCGAGAGCGCCGCGGGCGCCTGACGCGCAGGGCGACGGGGTCGGGGACCCGGGTCCTTTCCGGAACGTGGATCGCCGAAAAAGTCCGAAACTCTCCGGTGTCCTCGTTGTGACGGTTCCAATTGCGCGCCACCATGACCCCGTGAACCGGATCCCCCTGGTCCCGGCATGAGCGGCACCCCGGGGCGCCCGCTGAGCGCCGAGCTGTCCGAGCAGCTGCTCTCCGTCGCGGTCGACATCCTGGCCGACGAGGGCTGGGGCAAGCTCAACAGCGACCGCGTCGCTGCCCGCGCCCATGCCGGCAAGGCAGGCATCTACCGGCGCTGGCCCACCATGGCCGCGATGGCACGCTCGGCGGTGGGGCGCTTCACGCTCGTCCGGGTGCCGCCGGACCAGGGCTCGCTCCGCGACGACCTCGCCGCGCTCGTCGACCGGTGGCGCCGGCCCCTGGACCGCGAGGAGCGGGCGGCGGCCAGCCTGGTGGGCGCGGCCCGTCACGAGGAGGACCTGCGCGCCGGGCTGGAAGCCGCGCTGGTCCGCCCGCTCGCCGCGGCCGTGCAGGTCATCGGTGCCCGGGAGGCCGAGCGGGGGCAGGAGGTCCCCGCCGCGCGGCTGGCGCTGCTGTCCTCGGTGATCGAGGCGTTCTGGTGGCAGCGCTACACCTCCGCCCACGGCCCCATGAGCCGCGAGGAGGTGCAGCACGTGCTGGACGACGTGCTGCTGCCGGTGGTGGCCCCCGACGAGGAGCGGGCTCCCGTCTGAGGTCAGCCGGTGGGCCGCAGTCCCTTGCTCGCCGGTGGGGACATCGCCGTGCCCAGCCCGCTGAACACCTGGTCGGCGATCGAGCAGGCCCGGGTGACGCCCTGCTCGGTGTCACCGAGCAGGGCACCCGCCGGGCCGCTGAGCAGCTGGCGGTGCTGGACGATCAGCGTGCGGACGGCGGCCAGCCAGACCGCGGCGGTCACCGAGGCGGCCGTGTGGACGTCCTCCGGGACCGCAGGGGCGCCGCCCTCGGTCGCCCAGACCTCGTGGAGCGCGTCACCGAGCCGGGCGGTCGCCTCGTGGTGCAGCTCGCGTTCGCGGGCACGCAGTGAGGGGGAGGCCTCCAGCGTGGCGTCGAACAGCCGGCCCTCGGAGGTCGTGAGCTGCCGGACGTGCAGGGCGACCCGGTCGACGAGGTAGGCGTGCAGGGCGTCGAGGGGGGCGGTGCCCACCGGACGGGACCGCACCGCCTCGGCCGCGCCGTCCACCCACGGCGTGTGCCCGTCGAAGAAGAGGTCCTCCTTCGTCGGGAAGTGGTTGAAGACGGTCTGGACGGCGACGTCCGCCGCGGCGGCGATGTCCGCGATGGTGACAGCCTCGAAGCCGCGCTCGGCGAACAGCCGCTGCGCGGTCTCCCGGATCAGTGTCCGGGTCTGCGCCTTCTTCCGGGCGCGCCGGTCCATGACCTCACTCACGGTGTCAGATTAACTCCGCCTCGTACATGCCTCGGTGTGCTCCCCTCACGGGCCATTGTGCGCTCGGACCGCCCGGCCAGCACGGCTCCTCCCTCCGCTGTCACCCGGATGGGCAGATCGACCACCTCGAGGGCGGCGGGACGTCGGCCACGGGAGTGTGCCGGCGGACCGACGTGTCGTCGTCCGCGGCCCCGAGCCGCGTGACCGGCGGGACCGGTGCGGACGACACCATGCTCCCACGGCGTCCCGGGCCGGCGCGTCGCACGCGGCGCGCACGTCGGTCGCGCGGCCGACCTGCGGTTGCGCGCTCGGCGGGAGGGGCAGGACCCCGCCATGGGCGCACCGAGCACCGGCACCCCCGTCCGCGTCGGACTCGTCGGAGCCGGGGGTGTCGGAGCCCGCCACGCGCGGACGCTGGCCGGCCTCCCCGACGTGGAGCTGGTCGGCGTGACCGACGCCGCCCCCGGTGCCGCCGGTGCGCTCGCCGGCGAGCTGGGCGTGCCGGTCGTCGAGGACGTCGACCGGCTGCTCGCCCAGCGGCTGGACGGCGTCTGGCTGTGCGTGCCGCCCTTCGCCCACGGCGAGCTGGAGCTGGCCGCCGTCGGTGCGGGCGTCCCCTTCTTCGTGGAGAAGCCGCTGGCCACGGGGATCGCCGTCGCCGAGGAGGTGGCGCGGGCCGTGGCCGGGGCCGGGCTGCCCACCGCGACCGGCTACCACTGGCGTCACCTGGACACGGTCGCCGCCGCCCGCGCGGTCTGCGCCGCGCACCGGCCCCGGCTGGTCGCCGCGACCTGGTGGGACGGGGTGCCGCCGCCGGCCTGGTGGTCGCGGCGGGAGCGCTCCGGCGGGCAGGTGGTCGAGCAGCTCACCCACGTGCTGGACCTGGCCCGCCTGCTGGCCGGTGAGGTGGCCGAGGTCCGCGCCACGGCCGCGCCGTCCACCGCGGAGGGTCGCGACGTCGACGACGCGACCGCCGCGCTGCTCGCGTTCGAGTCCGGCGCCGTCGGCACGGTGACCGCCGCCTGCTCGCTGCCGGGCAAGCTGGCCGCGGGCCTCGGCGTGGTGTGCGACGGCGCGGCGGTCGAGCTCACCGAGACCTCGCTGACCGTCACCACCGCCGACGGCGCGCAGCGCAGCGAGCCGCGGGTCGACGGGCGCACCGCGGTCGACCGGGCGTTCGTCGACGTGCTGGCCGGCGGTGCGGCGGCGCAGGGACTGGTCGACTACGCCGAGGCGCTGCGCACCCACCGGGTCGCGGTGGCGATCGCCGAGTCGGCCCGCACCGGGGAGGCCGTCCGGCCCTGACTCAGCGCAGCGCACGTTGCCGGCCGCGGGACAGGAGCCGGCCGCGGGACCGGGTGGAGGCCCGCGCGCGCTCCAGCGTCGTGGCGTAGAGCCGCTCGTAGCCGTCGGCCATCACGGCCGGCGCGAAGCGGCGGCGGGCCTCGGCGGCGCAGGTCTCCGGGTCGATCTCGTCGAGCCGCCCCAGCGCCGCGGTGAACCCCGCCTCGTCGGTGGCGAGGAAGCCGGTGCGGCCGTCGTCCACCAGGGAGGGCAGGCAGCCGCGGGCCATGGCGACCACCGGCGTCCCGGCGGCCAGGGCCTCGCAGACGGCGGTGCCGCCGGGCTCCTCCCAGCGGATCGGGAACAGCGCCGCGCGGGAGGTCCGCAGCAGCTCCTCCTTCGCCGCACCGCCGACGCTGCCGATCCAGCGCGCGGCTCCGCCGTCGAGGTGCGGGTCGACGTGCCGGAGGAACCACGTCACGTCGGGGTGCGAGCGGGCCGGGTGACCGGACGTGGCGAGCGCCCTCTCCAGTGCCTCGCGGTCGGGCAGCCCGCCGACCGGGCCGGCGAGCACCAGGGGGACCCCGGCCGCCCGGCAGGCGCGCAGGGCGGTGTCGATGCCCTTGGGCTCGCACAGCCGGGCCAGCACCAGGACGGAGTCGGAGCGGTCCGTCCGCGGCACGGGGGGTGGGCCGTCGACCGGCACCGACAGCGGGACGACGCCGACCACCTGCTCGCGCAGCGCGGCCGGCGCCTGCGCCACCTGGGTGTCGGAGACGCCGGCGAACCAGACCCGGCCCCCGCCGTCGAAGGAGGCCCAGAAGTCGGCGTTGCGGCCGGTGTCCCAGTGCAGCGTGGCCAGCGTCGGCGGGGCGGCGTCCCCCAGGCCGGCGAGCAGCGCCGGGCCGACCACCTCGACGTGGCTGTGCACGAGGTCGAAGGGCTCACCGGCCAGCGCGTGCTCGGCGAGGGTCGCCAGCACCACCTGCTCGTGCGCGTGCGCGGTGCCGACCACCTGCGGGTACGGCCCGCCGAGCTGCTCGAACCGGCCGCTGGGGAAGGCGCTGACCAGCCCGTCGACCGGCAGCGTCGAGTCGCCGACCGAGGCCAGGACGACGGTGTGCCCCCGTGCGCGCAGCTCGGCGGTCAGCGTGGCGACGACGTTCTCCAGGCCGCCGTAGCCCGGCGGCGGCACCGGCAGCCACGGGCCGGCGTCCATGAGGATCTTCACGTCCGGCCCCACGGTCGGGCGTCGGCGGCGCGGACCGACCGCATCGGCGGGCGCTCGACCACCCCGACGTCCCAGCTGACCCCCTCGAGGCCGTCGGCGGTGCGCAGGAACTGCAGCAGCTCGCGCTCGGGCCGCCCCGTGTCGGGCCGGCGGGCCAGCGCGGTCTGCAGGATCTGTCCGGCCATCCGGCCGAGGGCCGCATCGGCCTGGTGGGTGTGCTGCCGGGTGCCGACGTCGACCTGGGCCAGCGCGTCCAGGCCGGCGAGGGCCACCAGGTCGACGAGCAGGCCGAGCTCGACGCCGTAGCCGGAGACGAACGGCACCTGCTCGAGCAGCTCGCGGCGGCCGGCGTACTCCCCGGACAGCGGCTGGACGAAGCCGGCCAGCTCGGGCCAGAAGGCGTTGAGCAGTGGCCGGGCGACGAGCTCGGTGACCCGGCCGCCGCCCGAGGGGACGATGCCGTCGGTGGTGGTCAGCGGCCGGTCGTAGAGGGCCTTGACGTAGCCGACGGTGGGGTCGGTGAGCAGCGGGCCGAGCAGGCCGACGACGAACTGCGGGTCGAAGGCGATGAGGTCGGAGTCGACGAAGACCAGCAGGTCGCCGCTGGTCGCGGCCAGTCCCTTCCACAGTGCCTCGCCCTTGCCCGGCCGGCTGCCGTGCCGGGGGAGCACCGTGTCGACGGAGACGACGCGGGCGCCGGCCGCCGACGCGATCTCCGCCGTCCGGTCGCGGGAGCCGCTGTCGACGACGACCACCTCGTCGACCAGGGGGCAGCGCTCGATCAGCTCCTGGCGGATCGTCGCCACGATGCTGCCGACGGTGCGCTCCTCGTCGAGGGCCGGGAGCACGACGCTCACGGTGGCGCCGTGGGTTCCCTTGGCGGTGACGAGGTCGGCCGCCTGCCACGTGTCGGCGGTGAAGGTGCGGTCATGGAGCCAGCGACGGACGTCAGGGCGCACGCGTCTCCTCCAGGCCGGGTGCCGACGTCGTCGTCGGCACGGAGGTCCCCCGCGGGCGACAGGATGCAGGAGAAACGGCAGTTCCGGGATGCCGTCCGCGTCCCGTCTCCGGTCCGCGGGTGTGCTCCTCCGGACGCTCACCCCCTGCCCCGCAGGGTGGGCAGCGGGTGATCCCCCAGGGGGTGGTGGAGCCGGCGTCAGCCGACGACGACGTCGCCCAGCGGCGCCCGGTACTCGGACACCGTCGCCAGAGGCGGCCGCTCGTCGACCGCCACCGCCGTGCTGTGCGGCACGAAGCCGGCGCCGTCGTGCCGGAACTGGGTGAGCAGCCCGCCGGCCTGTCCCCGCCCGGCCCGGGCGAGCACCGTCGACACGACCTGCCCCGCCATCCGGCCCAGCGCCTCCTGCCCCTGCGAGATGTGCCGGCGCACGCCGAGGTCCACCTGCGCCAGCCCGCCCAGCCCGACCAGTTGCAGCAGGTCGACCAGGAGCCCGACCTCCACGCCGTAGCCCGACACGAACGGCACCCGCTCCAGCGCCGACCGTCGTCCGGCGTACTCACCGCCCAGCGGCTGCACGAACCCGGTCAGCTCCGGCCACAGCGCGTTGAGCAGCGGCCGCGCGGTCAGCTCGGTGACCCGCCCGCCGCCGGCCGGGACACTGGCGCCCGCCACGTCGAGGGGGCGGGTGTAGCAGCCCTTGACGTACTCGACCTGCGGGTCGGTGAGCAGCGGCCCGAGCAGGCCGGGCACGAAGTGCCGGACGTCGCCGAGCAGGTCGGCGTCGAGGAAGACGACGAGGTCGCCGGTGGTGGCGGCCAGCCCCTTCCACAGCGCCTCGCCCTTGCCCGGGCGGCTGCCGTGGCCCGGCAGCACGTCCGCCGCGGCGACGACGTCGCCCCCGGCCGCGCGGGCCACCGCGGCGGTGGCATCGGTCGAGTCGGAGTCGACGACGAGCAGCTCGTCGACCAGCGGCACCCGCTGGACCCACTGCTCGTACAGGTCGGCGACGAGTCCGCCGACGGTCGCCTCCTCGTCCCGGGCGGGGAGGACGACGCTGACCCGGTGCTGCCCGCGGCGCTTGGCACGCAACAGCGCGTCGAGGTCGAGCGCATCGAGGGAGGGGGCCGAGCTGGTGCGGGACTCGAACCAGGCGCGCGCGTCGGGTCGCATCAGCCCACTCTCGGTGAGGTGATCACCGCGGCGCCACGAGGCGCGACGGAGTTCACGCGGACGTCACCGCCTGTGCGGCGGCCGGTCACACCGGCACGTCGGAGGAGCGCTGCGCCGTCGCGCTGAGTGCTCCGACGGCGCCGCCCCCGGTCGGTTCGGGGTGGCCCAGATCGGTGAGCCAACCGCGCAGGACCCGGTGCAGCGCCTCGGCGCCGACGACCTCGCCCGGCGCCCGGAACGAGCGCGGGTGCAGCAGGAAGGCGTGCTGTTGCGGGCCGCCGAGCCCGCCGTGCGAGCCGACGTGCGGCTCGAACGCCGAGGCCTCGTCGGTGGCCGGGTCGTAGCGGCTGTTGATGACGACGTCCGGGCAGTGCGGGAACGTGGAGCCGCGGGCCACCAGGCCGGCGGCGTGCGGGCCGTAGGGGAGCAGCGGGTCCTCGCCGACCACCTCGCCCGTCGCCAGGCGGTGCAGCCCGTCGCGGCCGAGCACCACCGGGCCGTGCTCCTCGGAGTGCACGAGCAGGAACCCGACGCCGTCGTGGTCGACCAGGCCGGGCAGCAGCGCCGGCCAGTGGCGCTCGATCTCCTCCAGCGACACCCGGCCGGGGATGTCGGCGAAGGACACCATCGCGGTGTGCCCGGAGACGGCGACGACCACCCCCGGTGCCACCCGCGGCACCCGGCCCTCGCGGTCGATGGGCAGCTCGTGCGCGTGCGGCACGCCCTCGGCACGCTCCACCCGCTCGCGCAGCCGGCGGGCGATCGGCCCGCCGCCCTCGGCCAGCGCCGCGCCGACCTGCCAGCCCTCGGTGAGCCGCCGGCTGTCCCGCGGACCGGTGAGGTGCCCGGCCGGCAGCTCGCCGCGCCCGCCGCAGAGCCGGCCGACCAGCTGCTCGACGGTCTCGCCGAACCGGGTGGCGAAGGACTCGCCCTGCGTCTGGCCGTGGTCGGAGAGGCAGACCAGGTGGTACTCGCGCGGCGCGAGCTGGGCGGCGCGGTGCAGCCGGCCGATCTGCTGGTCGATGCTGCGCAGCACGGCCAGGCTGTCGGCCCGCTCCAGCCCGCCGTGGTGGGCGGCCTCGTCGTAGCCGAGGAAGTCCGCGTAGGCGACCGGCCGGCCGGCGATCATGTCCTCCAGCAGCGCGAAGACCACGACGTCGCGGGAGATGACCGTCGTCCCCGGGCGGGCCAGCGGGTAGACGCCACCGCGCGACACCCGCGGCCGGACGTCGTCCCGGCGCTCGCGGGCGGCGGCGACGAGCTCGCGGTACACGTCGACGAGGGAGCCCGCGAGGGTGCGCAGCGCGTTGCCCGGGTTGGCGAAGTAGGCGTAGTAGCCGGTGCCGGCGCGCTGCCGCCGCTGCCGCGCCCGCCGGCTGGTCGCGGGGACGACGTGCGCCAGCGAGCTCATCGTGAGGCTGACGTGCTCGGCGTCCCCCGTGAACAGGTTGCCGTGGCTGGCCCCGCCGCCGGAGAGCAGCCCGCGGCCGTCGGAGTGCGCCCGCTCGATCTCGGCGGCGTCGGTCGGCGAGGAGACCCGGACGATCCGGTCGCGGTCCTTGTCGTACCAGCGGAAACCCGGGATGTCGGCGTTGGAGCCGTGCAGGATGCCGCAGACCGAGGCGCCGGTCTGCGAGCTCCAGTCGGTGTGCCAGGTGGTCAGCACGTGGCCGCCCGAGCGCAGCCAGGCGGCCAGGTTCGGCATCGAGCCGTCGCGGACGGCGCGGCGGGCGGTGTCGTACGACAGCGCGTCGATCTGCAGGAACAGCACGCCGGGCGGGCACGGTTCGCCCTCCGCCGCCCCCCGGGCCCGGCGGCGCGCGCGACGGAAGAACAGCTCGTCCTCGTCCAGGGCGAGCACGCTGCTGACCAGCCCCGACACCCCGGCCATGGCGACGCCCACGACGACCGCGGTGCGCAGGTCGGCGATGACGACGCCGGGCACGAGGAAGGACAGGCCGAGCACCGCGGCACCCAGCAGCAGGAAGCTGCCCAGGCCGAGGGTGAAGAAGACCAGCGGCAGGGCGACCCGCATGACCAGCGGCCACACGACGCCGGTGAGCAGGCCGAGCAGCAGCGCGATCAGCGGCGGCTGCCACCACGACGGCATGGTGAACGCGCCGAGCCAGCGGTCGAGGACGACGAGCGCGGCGGTGCTGGCCGCCCAGGTGAGGACGACGCGCGCCGGCGTGCGGCCCCGCTGCAGGACCCGCCCGGAGGGTGCGGTCATGCCGGGCCGCAGCTCGAGGGGTCGGGCTCGGGGTCGGGGGTGCGCCGGCGGTGCGAGCCGACCACGTTGAGCACCGCACCCACGAGGAGCACCAGCACGGTGGCCAGCAGGACGGCGACCAGCGGCGAGTCGAAGATGCCGCCGCTGACCACGCCGAGGGCGGCGTAGGCGACCGCCCAGAGGAACGCGGCGAGCAGCGACGCCGGCAGCAGCCGCCGCCACGGGTAGGCCAGCGCGCCGGCGGCCAGCAGCACCGGGATGCGGCCTGCGGGCAGCAGCCGGCCCACGACGACGATCTGCCAGCCGTGCCGGCGGAACTGCTCGCGGACCTCCTCGATGCGCTCGGCGTGCTGGCCGCGGGCGACCCAGCGGACCGCCGCGGGCCCGCCGAACCGGCAGATCGCGAAGGTGACCAGGTCGCCGGCCCAGGCGCCGAGCGTGGCCACCAGCACGACCAGCACGAGGTTGAGCTCGTGGGCGGTCACGGCGAAGGCCGCGCCCGCGCCGACCACCGCACCGGTGGGGACGACGGGCACCACTGAGCCGAGCAGCACGCCGCCGAAGAGGACGGGGTAGCCGATCGAGCCGTCGGTCCAGCCGGCCGCGAGCGCGCTCACGACGTCGTCCCGACGGGGTCCGGCAGCGGCACCGGGCGGCCCGGCTGGGTGACGACCACGGCGGTGTCGGGGCCGCGGGCGGCGACCGCGGCGGCGAAGTCGCGGGGCGGGTCGGTCAGCAGCCGGCGCATCCTCGGCAGGTGCGTGGTGCCGGAGAGCGCGAGGGTGCCCCAGTGCACGGGGACGGCGACCCGCGGCCGCAGCCGCGCCACCGCCTCGGCCGCGCCCGCCGGGTCGAGGTGGCCGGGCCCCAGGGTGAGGCCCCACCCCCACACCGGCAGCAGGGCGACGTCGACCCCGCGCTCACCGAGCAGGGTCATCGCATCGGTCAGGTCGGTGTCGCCCGCGACGTACAGGCGGTGTCCACCGCCCTCGACCAGGTGGCCGACCGCGGGGGTGTCCGGACCGTGCGTCAGTCGCGGACCCCAGCGGTGTCCGGCGTGCTCGGCCGGGACGGCGGTGACCCGCAGCGCGCCGTGGGTGATCGTCTCGCCGGGCAGCACCTCGACCACGTGCCGGAAGCCCCGCGCCCGCAGCCACCCCCCGGCACCCCGGGGGACGACGACCCGCACGTCCGGGCCGAGCAGCCGCAGCGAGGGCAGGTGCAGGTGGTCGCCGTGCAGGTGGCTGATGAGCACCAGGTCGACGTCGGCGTACGTCTCCGGCGCGGGGGCCGGCACCACGCGGCGCAGCGGCCCGACGCGCCCGGTGAGCAGGGGATCGGTCAGCACCGTGTGCCCGGCCGACTCGACGCGCACCGTCGAGTGGCCGAGGAAGTGCAGGTGCAGGCCGCCCACCGGTCCAGTATCGACCGCGCCTCCGACGATCCGGCACCGGTTCGACCCGTGAGGGGTGGCGCCTCCCGTCCACGCCTCCGACCACCCCGCCCGCCCGACGTCCGCCCCACTCCACGTTGATCATGGGGCTGTTCCGGGAGGCACGCGGCGACACGCCGTCCGGACCCGTGACGACCCCATGATCACGGCCGGGTAGGGGTCGGCCGGAACAGGCGGCGGCAGCGGCGAGGACGGCGTCCACAGCGGGGGACGGCGTCCACAGATGTCTGCCGCGGACGCCGAGCGGGCCGCGAGGCCCCGACGGTCGCCGGCATGAGCGACATCGACCTCGGCACGGCCTACACCTGGGACGACGCCCGGTCCCGAGGCGCGACCCGCGGGGAGATCGCCCAGGACGGCGTCCGCATCGGCCGCGGCCTCTACCTCTCCTCCGCCGTCGAGCCCGACCTCGCCACCCGGTGTCGCGCCTGGCGGCTGGTGCTCCCGGGCGACGCCGCCTTCGGCCTGGGGACGGCGGCCCGGCTGCACGGGGCGCCGGTCGCGGAAGCGCCCACGGTGCACGTCGTCGTCCCCTCACGGCGGCAGTTGCCCAGACGCACGGGGTTGACCGTCCACGAGCGGCTCCTCACCGAGGAGGACGTCGTCGTGGTCGGCGGGCTGCCGCTGACGTCGGGCCCGCAGACGTTCCTCGACCTCGCCGCTCAGCTGCTGGCCGCGGAGCTGGTGGCGGTCGGTGACGCGCTGCTGCGCTCCGGGGAGATGGACGCCGCGTCGTTGGCCCGGCGCCTCGAGCGGGCCGACCGCGTGCGGGGCGTCGTCCGTGCCCGTGCGTGCGCCCCGCGGCTGGACGGGCGGGCGGCGTCGCGGCCGGAGAGCCTCGTCCGCTACTGGCTGGCGACCAGCGACCTGCCCGACCCGCAGCTGCAGGTGCCGGTGCACGACCGGTGGGGTCGCGAGGTGACGCACGCCGACCTGGGCTACCCGGAGTGGAGGGTGGCGCTGGAGTACGAGGGGCGCCAGCACGCCGACCCCGACCAGTTCGGGCGGGACGTCGACCGCTACTCGCTGATGGCGGCCGACGGGTGGCTCGTCCTGCGCTTCGCCGCCCGCCACCTGGGCGGCCCGGTCGTCGTCGTGGACCGCACCCGGCGGGCGCTGCTCAACCGCGGCTGGCGTCCCTGACGCGTGGGCGCCACCGGCCGATCGCCTCGGCCCGCGACGCCTGCCCTCAAGTTGATCATGGGGTTGTTGCAGGAGACACGCGGCGACACGCCGTCCGGACCCGCGACAACCCCATGATCAACGCGGAACAGGGCGGAGCGAGAGACCGCGGAGGGGGAGCGGGGGGACGGCGGGAGGCGGGACAGGCGGACGGACGGCGGAGGGGCAGGTCGGACGGCGGAGGGGCAGGTCGGACGGCGGAACGGCAACGGCCGGTTGTCGTCGACGACCGCGGGTCCCGGAGCGCCGAGTGGGCGCAGGAGTGGCAGAGTTGCGCACGTGAAGACCTGGCTCGACGCGTGGCCGGTGTTCCGGCAGCTGACCGGGCCGGACCCCCTCGGACGCGGGGCGGCCGCACGCAGCAAGGCGACGGAGAACGTGGTGAGCCGCACGGCCACCGCCGACCGCGTCGTGCAGAGCGTGTGCCCGTACTGCGCGGTGGGGTGCGGCCAGCGGATCTACGTCAAGGACGAGCAGATCGTCCAGATCGAGGGCGACCCCGACTCGCCGATCAGCCGCGGCCGGCTGTGCCCCAAGGGCAGCGCCAGCAAGCAGCTGGTCACCAGCCCGACCCGCGTGACGACGGTGAAGTACCGCCGTCCGTTCGGGACGGAGTGGGAGGACCTCGACCTCGACACCGCGATGCACATGATCGCCGACCGCGTCCTCGAGGCCCGCCGCAAGGGCTGGCAGGATGAGAACGACGGCAAGCGCGTCAACCGCACCATGGGGATAGCGAGCCTCGGAGGGGCGACCCTCGACAACGAGGAGAACTACCTCATGAAGAAGCTCTACAGCGCCATGGGCGCGATCCAGATCGAGAACCAGGCGCGCATATAGCACTCCGCGACGGTGCCCGGTCTGGGTGCCTCGTTCGGTCGTGGCGGTGCCACGAACTTCCAGGAAGACCTCGCGAACTCCGACTGCATCGTCATCGAGGGTTCGAACATGGCCGAGTGCCACCCGGTGGGTTTCCAGTGGGTGGGTGAGGCCAAGGCGCGCGGCGCGAAGGTCGTGCACATCGACCCGCGGTTCACGCGCACCAGCGCGATCGCCGACCTGCACGTGCCGCTGCGGGTCGGCACGGACATCGCGTTCCTCGGCGGCCTGATCAAGTACGTGCTCGACAACGAGCTGTACTTCAAGGAGTACGTCGTCGCCTACACCAACGCCGCGGCGCTGGTGAGTGAGGACTTCGTCGACTCCGAGGACCTCGACGGCCTGTTCTCCGGCTTCGATCCCGAGCGCAACCAGTACGACGAGGCCAGCTGGCAGTACGAGCCGGAGGAGCCGCCGCACTCGGGTTCGGACCACCCGGCCGAGGCCGCGGAGCAGAAGGCGATCGAGCAGCACTCCGACGTCAGGAAGGCCGACCGCGCGCAGGCGGCCGGCAGCGGCGGTCCGCCGATCGCGTCGAAGCCCAAGCGCGACGAGACGCTGCAGCACCCGCGCTCGGTGTTCCAGATCCTCAAGCGGCACTTCGCCCGCTACACCCCGGAGATGGTGGCCGAGGTCTGCGGCATCGAGCCGGAGGTGTTCCTGCAGGTCGCCCGCTGGGTGACCGAGAACAGCGGCCGCGACCGGACGACGGCGTGGGTGTACTCGGTGGGCTGGACGCAGCACAGCGTCGGCGCGCAGTACATCCGCACCTGCTCGATCCTGCAGACGCTGCTGGGCAACATCGGCCGTCCCGGCGGCGGGATCCTGGCGCTGCGCGGGCACGCGAGCATCCAGGGCTCGACCGACGTCCCGACGCTGTTCAACATCCTCCCCGGCTACCTGCCGATGCCGCACGCCCTGCAGCACGGGAACCTCGAGGAGTACTGCGCCGACGCGGCCGGCAAGGCCGGCTTCTGGGGCAACAAGCGCGCCTACATGGTCAGCCTGCTCAAGGCCTGGTGGGGCGACGCGGCGACGCCGGAGAACGACTTCGCGTTCGACTACCTCCCGAAGATCGACGGCGACCACAGCTCCTACCGCACGATCGCCGACATGATCCAGGGCAAGGTCTCCGGCTACTTCCTGGTCGGCGAGAACCCGACGGTCGGGCACCCCAACGGGCGCATGAACCGCTTCGGGCTGGCCAACCTCGACTGGCTGGTCGTCCGCGACCTGCAGATGATCGAGTCGGCGACGTTCTGGAAGGAGTCCCCCGAGATCGAGACGGGGGAGCTGGCCCCGGACACGATCGGCACCGAGGTCTTCTTCATGCCCGCGGCGACGCACGCGGAGAAGGAGGGGACCTTCACCCAGACGCAGCGGCTGCTGCAGTGGCGGCACAAGGCGGTCGAGCCGCCGAACGACGCCCGGAGCGACCTGTGGTTCTACTTCCACCTCGGTCGCATCCTGCGCGAGCGGCTGGCCGACTCCACCG
Organism: Geodermatophilus sp. SYSU D00779; assembly: GCF_054050595.1. NCBI lineage: Bacteria > Bacillati > Actinomycetota > Actinomycetes > Geodermatophilales > Geodermatophilaceae > Geodermatophilus > Geodermatophilus sp. SYSU D00779. The sequence continues at coordinate 37,435 of NZ_JBJGZQ010000026.1, read as the reverse complement.
ACCCCCGGGACCGCCCGCTGCTCGACCTCACCTGGGACTACCCGACGCACGGTCCCGAGGTGGAACCGAGCGCCGAGGCCGTCCTGCGGGAGATCAACGGCACCGGCCCGGACGGGCGTGCGGTGTCGGGCTACCTGGAGCTCGAGGACGACGGCTCGACGACGTGCGGCTGCTGGATCTACTCCGGCGTCTACGCCGACGAGGTCAACCAGTCCGCCCGCCGCCGGCCCGGCCGCGAGCAGGGGTCGGTGGCCTCCGAGTGGGGCTGGGCCTGGCCGTACAACCGGCGGATCCTCTACAACCGCGCCTCGGCCGACCCCGACGGCAAGCCGTGGAGCGAGCGCAAGGCCTACGTCTGGTGGGACGAGGAGGCCGGTCGCTGGACGGGTGTCGACAACCCGGACTTCGAGGCGACCAAGCGGCCGGACTACGTGCCGCCGGACGGGGCCAGGGCGCAGGACGCGATCGCCGGGACCGACCCGTTCGTCATGCAGGGCGACGGCAAGGCGTGGCTGTTCGCACCCGCGGGGTTGGTCGACGGCCCGCTGCCGACGCACTACGAGCCGGCCGAGTCCGTCGTCGAGAACGCCCTGTACAAGCAGCAGGCGAACCCGACGCTGGAGCACATCGAGGGACCGTGGAACCGGGAGAACCCGCCGCGCAGCGAGGTCTTCCCGTTCCAGGTGACCACCTACCGGCTGACCGAGCACCACACCGCCGGTGGGATGAGCCGCACGCTGCCCTACCTCTCCGAGCTGCAGCCGGAGTTCTTCGTCGAGGTCAGCCCGGAGCTCGCCGAGCTGCGCGGCCTGACCAACGGCGAGTACGCCACGCTGGTCAGCTCGCGGACGGCGATCGAGGCGAAGGTGCTGGTCACCGAGCGCATACGGCCGATCCGGCTGCGGGACGGCCAGGTCGTGCACCAGATCGGGATGCCCTACCACTGGTCCTACAGCGGCATCTCGACCGGCGACGGGGCCAACGACCTGCTCGGGATCGTGCTCGACCCGAACACGCACATCCAGGAGGACAAGGTCAGCACCGCCGACATCCGGCCGGGACGGCGTCCGCGCGGCCCGGAGCTCATCGAGTTCGTGGAGGGCTACCGCCGGCGCGCCGGGGTCGAGTCCGGGCGGGTCGGGGTCAACGGCCGCGACCCGGTCGAGGCGAACGCCGGCGAGGGGTCGACGCTGTGAGCCCGCGAGGGACCGGAGCTGTGAGCGGATCAGGAGAGAGGAGGCCGGCGTGACCTCGATCAGTTCGGCGAGCCCGGCCTTCACCGGGCGCGACCCCGACAACCGGCTGTTTGGGCCGCTGCCCGACGTGCAGGGCGAGGCCGGCTACGACGGCGACCACCCGGCGCGGGTGGGCTTCTTCACCGACACCTCGGTGTGCATCGGCTGCAAGGCCTGCGAGGTGGCGTGCAAGGAGTGGAACACCCTGCCGATGGACGACGCGCACGGCGTGCGTGACGTCATGGGGCTGTCCGGGATGTCCTACGACAACACGGGGCAGCTGGGCGCCAACTCCTGGCGGCACGTGGCGTTCATCGAGCAGACCCGAACCGTGGACCTGCCGATGCCGACGTTCGGCCGGCCCGGCGACGACCGCCAGGACAGCGGCCGCTCGGTCACCGACGGCCCGAACGACGAGAGCCTGGCGACGGCGCAGCAGAGCGTGCTCAACGCCGAGGCCCTGTCGGAGTTCGACCCGCAGACCGGGCAGTCGGGGACGGACAAGCAGATCCGCTGGCTGATGAGCTCGGACGTGTGCAAGCACTGCACGCACGCCGGGTGCCTGGACGTCTGCCCGACCGGCGCGCTGTTCCGCACCGAGTTCGGCACCGTCGTCGTCCAGGGCGACATCTGCAACGGCTGCGGCTACTGCGTGCCGTCCTGCCCGTACGGCGTCATCGAGCAGCGCAAGGGCGACGGCCGGGTCTTCAAGTGCACGATGTGCTACGACCGGCTGACCGACGGCCTGCAGCCGGCGTGCGCGACGGCGTGCCCGACGCAGTCCATCCAGTTCGGCAACCTCGACGAGCTGCAGGCCCGCGCCGACGCGCGGCTGGCCACGCTCAAGTCGCAGGGCGTCGAGACGGCCCGGCTCTACGGGCGGGACGAGCACGACGGCGTCGGCGGCGCGGGGGCGTTCTTCCTGCTGCTCGACGAGCCGGAGGTCTACGGCCTGCCGCCGGACCCGGTGGTGACCACGCGCGACCTGCCCGCGATGTGGAAGTCCGCCGGAGCGGCCGCGGCGATGATCGTCGGGGTGGCGCTGTCCGCCGTCCTCGGCTCGCGGAGGAAGTAGACGTGACCGACCGTGCGAGGTCACGCATGGGCAGAGCGACGTCTGGCACGGCTCCGACGAGCGCCGGCGAGGAGGAGCTGTGACCGAGGGCATCACCACGCCCGGCGCCGGCTGGCGTCGCGCGGACGGGCCGCCGGCGCAGCGGCGGCAGAAGCGGCGCCGCCGCGGCGGGGGCCGCCCCGGCGGCGAGGTGGCGATGGTCGAGGAGGCCGAGTTCACCTCGTACTACGGCCGGCCGATCATCAAGCCGCCGGTGTGGAAGACGCCGGACGTGCCGCTGTACCTCTTCCTCGGTGGCGCGGCCGGCTCGTCGTCGATCATGGCGGCGATGGTCGATCTCACCGACCGGCCGACGCTCACCCGCAACGCCCGGTACGTCTCCGGGGGCGCGGCGATCGCCTCGGTCGTGTTCCTCATCCACGACCTGGGCCGGCCCGAGCGGTTCCTGCACATGTTGCGGGTGGTCAAGCCGACGTCCCCGCTGTCGATCGGCTCGTACATCCTGGCGCCGTTCAGCGCGGCGGCCGGGGCGACGGCGGCGGTGGAGCTGCTGGGCTGGTTCCCGCGGCTCAAGCGCTTCGGCGGGGTGGTCGCGGCGCTGTTCGGCGGGCCGCTGGCGACCTACACCGGGGTGCTGTTCGCCAACACCGCCGTCCCCTCGTGGCACGCCGCGCACAAGGAGCTGCCGTTCGTCTTCGGCGCCTCCGGCATGGCTGCCGGCGGGGGCCTGACGATGGCGCTCAGCCCGGTCGAGGAGGCCGGCCCGTCGCGCACGATGGCGGTGGCCGGCGCGGCGATCGAGCTGGTCGCGATGCACCGGGTCGAGAACGAGCACGGCATCGTCAGCGAGCCGTACCACGAGGGCAAGGCCGGCCGGCTGCTGCGGGCGGCCAAGTCCTGCACCGCGGCCGGTGCGGCGCTCACCGTCATCGCCGGACGGCGGCGTGCGGGTGCGGTCGCCGCGGGCGCGCTGCTCGCGGCCGGGTCGCTGCTCACCCGCTTCGGCGTCTTCGAGGCGGGCATGGCCAGCGCCAAGGACCCCAAGTACACCGTCGTCCCGCAGCGCGAGCGGCTCGCCGCCCGCGAGGCCGGTCAGCAGGTCGCCTCGAACGGGCACGCCTCGACGATCACCCGCTGACGCGCCGACCCGGACGCCCGTCCGCCGCCTCCTCGCCGGGGGCAGCGGGCGGGCGCCGTCGTCGGCGGGCGCCGGGCCGGTCAGCCGGCGACGAGTTCGACCTCGACGTCCAGGGCGGCGTACGTGGACATCGCCCGGGCGTCGCGGGTGAGGAGCGGCGCGGCGGCCGCCCGTGCGGCGAGGCCGACCAGCGCGTCGTAGACGGCCCCACCGGCGATCCCGCGGGCAGCCAGGACCCGGGGGAGGGCGCTGAGCTCCTCCGGTGGGACGGTCAGCGGGGTGGTGAAGTCCGCCTCGAGCAGTCGGACGGCGTCGTGGGGAGCGACACGGGCATCTGCGGGCAGCCGGGTCAGGACGGAGTACGTCTCGGCTTGTGAGTGGGTGGTGAGCACGAGAGCACGGCCCGACGCGTGCCGGCGGACCGCGGAGTGCGCCGTGTGTGAGCGCAACAGGAGCGCGACGGCGGCGCTGGTGTCGAGGACGAGGGGCGTCACCGACGGCCGGCGTCGAGCAGGTCGAAGACCATCTCGTCGGTCACCTCGGTCGAGGACTCGGCGACCAGGCCGTCGCCCTCCGCGACGATGCGTGCGGTCCGCCCCGCCGGGACCAGCTGTAGGCCGTTCCCGTAGCGACTCAGATCGACAACCGTGCCGGGCGTCAGGCCGAGAGCATCGCGCAGGGGCTTGGGGACGACGAGACGGCCGAGGCCGTCGATGGTGGCCTTCACTGGTAGAACGCTACCAGTGGACTGCCAACGCTGACTCGACAGCTCGCACCCCCGTCCATCCTTCGTCGAGGGCACGCGGGAGCCGTCAGCGGGCGGCCGAAGGCGGCGGCAGCAGGCCGTCCTCGATCGCGCGCACGTACAGGTCGCGGCGGGTCGGGGCGGGCCGGCCGGCGTCGGCGTACTTGGCGCGGATCCGCCGCAGGTGCGTCTTCAGCGTCTCGGTGTCCATGCCGAGCGAGCGGGCGACCGCCGACTGGACGTCGTTGGTGGACACGTAGGCCAGCAGCACCTCGAGCTGCCGGGGTGCCAGGCGCGGCCGGACCGGCGTCGTCCCCGGCCGGTGGCCGGCGCGAACCCGCCGGAGCGTGCCGACGGGGTCGGTGCCGGGCTCCAGGACGACGACCTGGCAGCCGCGGTCGGCGAGCAGGGCGGTCTGCCCGGCGGTCGGGGCGCGGTCGCAGAGGCAGACGTCGGCGCGGGTCCCGAGGACGACCAGCGCCCCGGCGGAGTCGGCCCACGCCACCACCTCGAGACCGGGCACGCCCTCGAGCGCGGCGGCCAGCGCGGTGCGGTCCGGCGGGGCGGCGGCGACGACGGCAACGCGGAGCGTGGTGTCGTCGTCCCTCTGTGGCACCGGGCACCCCCTCCCACCTGCGGGTACGTTCCCATCCACAGCGGGACGCCGCAGGTCCGCCCCGCCCGGCCGACGGAGGGGACACGCGTGAGCCAGGCAGGACCGCCGCACCGCACGGTGTCCCTGCACGAGCTGCACGTCGTCGGCCCGCACGGACTGCCGGTCCGGCACCGCACGGTGCAGGTCGTGCGCGCCCTGCAGCCCGGGCTGGCCTCGTACACCTTCCGCTTGGACCGGCGCGAGGCGTCGGTGCGGGTGCTGCGCGGCGCGACGGCGGACGAACCGCGGCCCGACGGCGAGGGGTTCACGGCGGTGGAGCTGCGCTTCCCGCGGCCGCTGCGCCTGGGGGAGACCGCGTCGCTGGAGTACGAGACGGTCTTCGACTGGCAGTCGGTGCCGCCGCCGCAGCTGCGCCGGGCGGCGCGGCAGCCGGTGGAGCGGCTGGAGATGCGGGTGGCGTTCACCCCCGGGCGGCTGCCGGCCGAGCTGCACTGGGCCCTGTGGGACGGCTACGGCCCCGACGCCGGGCTGCGGGCGGCCGAGCGGGTGCCGCTGGACGACGAGTTCTCGGCGCACCGGTTCATGGACGAGATCGAGGGCGTCACGGTGGGCTTCACGTGGACGTGGCCGCCCGGTGAGGAGCCGCGCCTCGGCGGACGCTGAGCGGGTGCGTCCGGCGGGGGCGGTGACGGCGTCTTCGGCATGGCCGCCGGTGGGGGCTGACGATGGAGCTCAGCCCCGTCGAGGAGGCCGACCCGTCGCGCAAGACGGCGGCGTGCGGTGCGGTCGCCGCGAGCGCGCTGCTGGCGGCCGGGTCGATGCTCACCCGCTTCGGCATGTTCCAGGCGGCATGGCCGGCGCCGGGGGCCCGAAGCGGACCGTCCTCCCGCAGCGGGAGCAGGTCAGGGTACGTGAGGACGCCGGCTTGATCGTGCGCTGAGCGATCACTGCTGCAGCAGCCGCTGGATCTCCTCGTACGCCGGGGTCGGCTCGCCGCCGTCGAAGAGCAGGTCGTGGCCTTGCCGCAGGCTTCCGTTGCCGTCGACGTACCAGTCATAGCGGTCGTCGACGCCCCAGGTCGTGTAGGAAGCACACCCAGGGTGCCGGAAGCAGGCAGCGAACACGGCGGCGTACTGGTCGGCCTGGGCGTCGGTCCCCTCGGCGTCGGTCACGTCGTTCTCCGAGATGCGCACCTGCAGGCCGTGCTCCGCGAACAGGTCGATGCTCTGCGTCAGGTCGTCCGCTCCGATGGCGTCCCGGTCGATGTCGTAGACGTGCGCCTGGAGTCCGACCCCGGAGATGTGCCCGCCGCGGGCGTTGGTCTCCAGCGCCAGCTCGAGCAGCGCGTCCTGCCGTGGGCCCGGGACATCGGCGCCGTTCTCGTTGAGGAACTGTGCGACGTCCGGGTCGGCGGCGTACACGGCCTGCGACACGACGGCCGGGTAGTCGGGCCCGAAGACCCGGTACCAGACGTTGTCTTGCAGCTCGGTGCCCTGGTCGACGTCGAACGGCTCGTTCACGACGTCCAGTGAGTCCAGTCGGCCCTTGAAGTGGGTGACGACCGCGGAGACGTAGTCGAGCAGGGCGACTGCGCTCGATTGCCGTTCGGACTCCGTGTCGGTGGGCAGGTCCTGCATCCACCGGGGTAGGGCTTCACTGAACGTGATGGTGTGGCCGTGCACCGTCAGCCCGTGTCGTCGGGCGATGTCGATGAGGGCGTCGGCCTCCGCGAACGTGTAGACCCCCCGGCTGGGCGAGAGGAACTGCGGCTTCATCGCGTTCTCCGGCGTGACGGAGCCGAAGTTGGACAGGGCCGCCCGTGCATAGTCCGGGTCCGAGGTGAGCGGGCCGAGCGCCATCGCGGCGCCGACGCGGAACTCCGGACGTACTCGCGCGGTTAACGCCTGCAGGCCGTCGGGTGCGGGCGGGACGAGGAGGTCCCGGGTGTCGATGACGCGCAGGTCGCCGTCGCCCCCCCGGGCCGTCAGCGAGCGGACCGCGAAGGAGCCGCGTTCGCTCGAGAGGCCGAGCCACAGCTCGCCGGAGGTGAAGACGTCACCCCCCGCGACCGAGGCGACGGTCCTCCCGTCGCTGGCTACTCGCAGCTCCTCACCGGACCGGCTGACCGTCAGCGGCGCGGCTGGGTCGCTCAGCACCACGTGCTCGTCGTGAGCAGGGCGTGGCCGCGTGACGTCCTCCTGCGGGGAGCCGTCCCAGACGGTGATCCCCAGGTCGCTTCCTCGGAGCGTCAGGCGGACCGCGGCCGGCTCGATGCGGAACTCGTCCGCGACGACGGGCGGGCGGTCGTAGAGGGTCAGTGACGCGTCAGCCGTGGAGTCCACGATCGTGACAGTGATCGAGAAGTGCCCGTGGACCGCCAGACGGGTGCCGTACAACTGCAGCGGTGGATTCGGCTGCCCGCCGCTCCCGTCCTGCTCGACGATGCGCCGGTCGGTCGCGCCGACCACCAACCCGCCCGCCCCGACCGTGACCCCTGGCAGGTAGGCCCAGTCCTGTTGGAGCAGGTCCACGGTGAGCTCGGGCTGAGGGACGTGCTCGGGAGTGGAGCAGCCGACGAGAGCGAGCACCAGGCCGGACGCCAGCACGATCAGGTTCGATCCGCGCGAACGCCCGGCCATGCGCTCCTCCTGCACTCGCCGTGGAGCTACCTCTCCCACCACCGCACGTCGTCGAAGTGGGCGCGGAGCCCGGAGTTGCCACCCACGATGACCTGCAGGCCCGCCGTGGCGACGTCCGACGAGGTCGGCGAGTACGTCAGGGTGACGTCGAGGCTTCCGGCCGTCCGGGTGCCGAGCTTCCACTGCCCCGAGGTCCAGGCGCCCTCGGCGTCGTACTCGTCGATGTAGAAGGCCACCTCGCCGCGTGGCAAGCTCTGGACGTCGAGGCGTGAGGTGATCGTGTAGTCGTTGGAGGAGTTCACGGCGACCCGCGGGGAGAAGAGGTGACTGTCGACGGCCGATGTCTGCAGCCGCACCGAGTCGACCGGGTCGGCGGCGCTGCCGTGGTCGCCGGTGTCGGCGACGATGGTGGCGGGTGCGTTCGTCGTCCAACCGTCACTGATGCCGCGCTCGAAGCCGCCGTTGGCGAGTAGGTCGGTCGTCGCCGGGGGCGGGACCTCCTCACCGAGCGGGAACATCTGCGAGTTGCCGAGGTAGGCGGTGATGCCGGTGCCCGCCACGATGACCTGCAGACTCGCCCGGGCGACGGCCGACGAGCTCGGTGTGTACGTGAAGTTCACGCTCTCGACGAACGGCGACGTCTCCGCCATGCGGTACTGCCCCGAGATCCAGTCGCCGTCCACGTGGTACTCGTCGACGTAGAACGCGACTTCACCGCTGGTGAGGCTCTGGACGTCCAAGAAGTTCTTGAACATGTACGTCGTTCCTGGGCTCGTGTCGACCACCGGTGAGAAGAGGTGGGTGTGCGCCCTGTCGGGGTTCGAGACCAGCTTGACCGCCCCCGTGGGGTCCGGGTAGCTGCCGTTGCTGCCGGTGTCCGCGGTGATGTTCGCCGGGTCATCGGTCGTCCAGCCCTTCCCCATGCGGTTGGCGGACGTGAGGCTGGGCAGCTCGTTCATGCTGCTGGTGACGAGGCCCTGGCTGACGTTGACGTCGCGGATCTCGCCGGCAGCCTTCCTGGCCTGCACGTAGCCGGCCAGCTGGTCCAACTCAGCGGTGCTGAACTGGTAGGCCGTGGGATCCGGGCTCGGCGTCGGGGCGATGTCGTGGAACGTGAAGATGACCCAGGCGTTGGTGGCGATGGCCTGGTCGACGACCGCCTGCAGGGACGCGACCGTGTCGACGGTCTCCTGCACGTTCACGACCCTCAGCAGGAAGTCGTTGGGCGGCCACGCGTTCGTGCCCTCGTCGTGGAAGCCGCGCATCGACGTGTAGTACTTGGCGGCCGTCGAGACGACCACGTTGTCGTAGTCGCCGTACGGTGGCGCGAAGGCGGTGGCGTCGATGCCGTGGGCTGCCAGGGCGGCCTTGCTGTCGGCCATCTGCGCCTCGACCTCGGCGGCCGTCAAGGTGTTCGCCTGGCACCCCGGCGAACCTGACGCGGCGCTGCTGGCGAGGCAGGGATGGTCGACCGTGTGCGACCCGATCTCCCAACCGTAGGTGCTCCGGAGATCGGTGATCTGCTCCCATGTCATGTACGGCAGGCGCGGGTTGGCGCGGCAGTCGTTCGGCACGGCGGTGACCCCGACGCAGTCGGTGACGATGTAGCTGGTAGCGGTCAGTCCGTGAGCGTTGAGCGTGGGTGCGGCCTGCGTGTAGGTGCTCAGCAGTCCGTCGTCGAACGTGAACGAGACCAGGGCCGCGGGCGCGGCGTTCTGGACCTCGGCGCGTGCGACGGCAGGGCTCAGACTCGCGGTGAGGACGACGAGGGCGACGGTGAGGCTGACCAGCCGGACGGCGGCCCGGAGACCTCCCAGGGGTGCCCGCATGACGATCAAGAGCCTTTCCGGTGGGATGCGGACGGGGCGCTTGTCTGCGCCCACGGGTCAGGACTTGGTCACCTCCGAGAAGGCCTCCGACACCGGCTCGACGCGGATGCCGCTGTCTCTGATCAGGTCGAGGTGGGTCGTCAGAGCGTCCGCGAAGACGGTGCGCCGGTCACCATCGTCGGACGAGGCAGGGCCGATCTGGTGGTAGACGAGGATCAGCCAGCCGTGTGAGCGCTGGGTCTCGGCCAGTGCCTCCGAGAGGGCCTCCGGCGTCGTCTCCTTGTCCAGGTAGAGCACCTTCAGGTCATAGGGATCGAGGTTCTGCCGGGTGTTGATGCCGGTCTCCGTGCCGCGCAGGGTCTGTACGTACTTGCGTGCGTACCACTCGACCTGGGCGTCGCTCCTGCCGTGGGGGGTGGCCAGGTGCTCCGTGGGCAGGCCGGCCTGCGCGAGTGACTCCTGCCCTCTGCGCAGTTGTTCGTCGATGCGACGGGCACTGATGGCCGTGAGGTCGACGTGCTCGTAGCCGTGGAGGGCCACGTCGTGGCCCTCACGGTCCAGCGCTTCCAGCTCGGCTGCCGTCATGAAGTCAGGCGTCTCGATGGTCGCGGGGTTCACGTAGAAGGTGCCCGCGTAACCGTACTGCTCGAGGCGTGGCACGGCTCGGGAGTAGGCCGACTGCCAGCCGTCGTCGAAGGTGATGGAGACCAGTGGGCGATCCCAGTGGGGAGCGCCGGGCCGACTCACGTCCACGAGAGCTTGATCGCGCACCGCAGTGGACCCATCACCATGCGACACGATGGTCGTCATCAGCGTCGCAGCCTCGGCAGGTACCTGGACGTATTCCTCGATCTGGGTCCACTCTCCGGCCGGTAAGACGGTGTCGAGGTAGATGAACCGGTGCCCCCCGTCCGCGTCCTGGAACTCCGCCACCACGTCGACCGGCTGGTCCGATCGGTAAGTGGCGGTGAACCGGAGGTGCTGATCCGGCCGGACGGCGATGGGCTCGTACTGCCACTTGGCCTCACCGCTCCGGTAGTCGGTGATGCGGGTCTCGAGGAAAGGGCCCTCGTCGTCGCGCCCCTGCTGGAAGTCCACGATGGACTCGCCCGAACGGTACGGCGACCATTGCCTGGGCGAGGTGCCGTTCTGCACCGCCAGCTCGGCATTCGGAATCAGGTTCGGCGCCGTAGGAGGAGCCGGGTCGACGTGGACGTCGTGGGCCGGCACCAGATAGGCGCCGTCCACGTCGAACGTGCCTGCCGAGGCGAGCCTGAAGACGTACTGGACGGCGACCACGTCGTCGTCACTGCTGAACGCACCGCTCACCGTCGACCAGGGCAGCCGGTGCTCCGGGTGGTCCTCAAGCGCGACGAGCCGATCGCTGCCGTCCTGGTAGGAGTAGTGGGCGAGGAGGGTGAACGCTGGCGGGCCACCTGATGTGTAGGCCTTGAACAGGTAGCTCTGATCCGGCGAGACGGGAACGCGCGGACTCGTCAGCGTCACGTCCCCCGAGGCATACCGGGGCACCTCGACCCGCAGGGCGTGGTCCGTGATGGAGCCCTGCACCGTCCGGAGCGAGACGTCCGCGTCGCGGCTGTGTCCGACCCGCCAGCCGCCGGTTGCCTCGGTCCCGACCGTGGTCACGGCCGGGAACAGGTTGGCGCCCGGGGCCGCCTCGCTCACTTCGTCCAGCCCCTGCGTGTACCGCAGCCAACCCAGGGTCAGGAGGGTCGCCGCCAGGGGCACCACGACCAGCGGATGGCGGAACAGGCCCCTAGCCCGCATTCGCCGTCACCACGAGTTTGCCGGCCCGCTTCGGAGATGACCAAGTGCTCCCCACGTCCGTCCCCCGGGTGAGCGAGCGTGCTCTGACCATGCAGCGGATGATCGCTGTCAGTTGGATCAGGTCCATGATGTAGAAGACGAAGTACGCGGTGGGCGCATACACGGACAACCGCAGACATGCCCGCCGGGACAGGGTCTCGTCCATCCATATGGTCAGCAGCGTGTAGGCGGTGATCGTTGCGTACGCACCCACGACGAGGGCCGGGCTGTGCTGTGACAGCGATATGTACACCGCGTACGTCCACGCCAGCGGGGAAACCAGGAGCGTGAACTCGCTCAGTACCGCCATCGGCATGCGGTACATGGTCAGAGTGCGGCTGTACCGGTGACCTCGGTTGCCGATCAGGTGGCGGTACTTGACCAGGTTCTGCATGCTGCCGTACTTCCACCGGTAACGCTGGCGCGCGAGGGCGCGAAAGGTGAGGACGCCTTCCGTCATGGCCACGACGTCGGCGCCGTACACCAATCTGAACCGCCGGTTCCCGAGGCTGGTTATCTTGGTGCTCAGACCGATGTCCTCGGTCAGTGTGTCGGTGTCGTAGAAGCCCACCTTCCGAAGGACCCGCATGCGGTAGGTGGAGGCGACCCCACCCACCACGAATTCGCAGTTGGTCACCGAGTAGAGCTTCTTGGAGCGGTATCCGATCATGTGTTCGAACTTCTGCAGCACACCGATGACGGTCGGCTCGTCGATGATCTGGACATTGGCGGCTACGCCGGCCACCCAGGGGTCCTCGAAATAGGAGAGGGCGTTCGACACCGCATTCGGTGAGATGAGCGAATCGGCGTCCAGCGTCATGACGTACTCGCCGCGGGCGTGGTGGCGTAGTACCGCATTCAGGGCGGCGCCCTTGCCGACGTTCTTCTCCATCCGGTGGAGGCGGAGGTCCATCTCCGGGTGCAGGGCCCGGTAGTCCTGGACCAGTTGCTCGGTCCGGTCGGTCGAGGCGTCGTCCGCGACGATCACCTCGTACATCGGGTAGCTGCTCATGCGGATGGATTCGAGGGAGCGGGTAATCACCTGCTCCTCGTTGTGGGCCGCGATGACGATGCTGACCAGGCCCGGTACCTCTGCGGGCCAGGCCTGCGTCGATGTGGCCGTGGCTGCACACTCAGCCCATGCCCGAGGAGGTGTGAAACGATCGAGTAGGTGCTTCCGCCGGTGCTGCCAGATGTCGTAGAAGTTGGCTCCGACGAGGTAGAGCCCGAAGTGCACCACGTACATCAGGCTGACGCCGGCGAACAGGTAGAACTGAACGCTCGAGAGATCCACGTTCAGGCCCCGTCCGCATCAGTTCGATTGAGGGAGCCTGATCGGAGCTCCCGACGTCGGTACAGCACGTGGCAGGCGACGAAGCGCACGATGAGCGTGACCACCACCAGCGCCCAGAGTGTCAGACTCACCGAGGTCATGAACGAGAGCAGGCTCTGGAACATGGCAGCGTCGCGTCCGAATGTCTCGGCGGCGACGACGTCGAGCTGAGCTGCCGAGAAGTGCATGGGTGGGCCTCGCTATCCATGTGCTGTTGCCCGGGTCCGGGCTGTCGGGAGGTGACGCGGCATGGGCGCGCGACACTGCTGTTCGTCGGGTGAACCGGAGACGACCGCGTCGGCGGCAGTGCGGAATGGAGGTCCGATATTCAGCGGGTCGGATCGCCGCGCGGGGTGGTCCTGCCGAGGTGGCGAGTCGGAATGGGGGGCGGGGATGCCGAGCGACGAGACGATGGCGCTCGGTCGGTGAGATCTGACTCGGCTGTGAGCCCTGCGTCTGCCACGAGGATGGACGCGCTTTCGGGCCAGCACGTGCTGGCCCGGGCTGCGCAGGAATTGATCACCAGAATCCCCCGTGCTTGCTCGCTGACGGTCCGCGACTGGTGACGACGATCGTTGAGGACGTGAGGATTCGGCCAGAGGGTCTAAACCCTTACCTGCCGAAATTCGGCCTGTCGTGACTCAGCGTCTTTGGCGGTAACCGTCATGTACGGCGTGATCTTCGCGGTTTGATCATCGGTGACCGACTGCCCTGTTTCGCGGCGCGTCCGTGACGGAGCTGTGTGCCGGGCAGCCACTCGGACCTCGGGCGACGCTGGCTCGCCGGGATGCAAGCCGTGGCCTGCTGATGCGTCCGACCTTCCCGTCGTGCTGTTCGTCCGAGCGGCTGGGCCAGCTCGGTCAGGACAGTGGGATCCCGGCGGCGGCAGGAGGGCGGCGAGGCGCGTTGGTGATCGGGTGCAGCCCGGTGATCGCGCACGCGGCGGTGACCCTGGCAGCGGGATCAGGTGCGGATGGAGGCGTGTTCTGTCGTCGCCGTGCCGGCGCTGCTGGCCCTGGCTCGCATGTGTGTCGTCGGGTACGGCTGCGGGGGCGGGTCGGCCGGGCGACGCCAGCCTGCAGAGATGGTCGGCTGGATCACTGGCCGCCACTGCTCGCGGTCGTGCTCGGCTGCTGGCGTCCCGGCCCGGTAGCCGCAGCGCGCCGTGGCGGCTCAGCAGTGCGGCCGTGGCGGATGACCACCGGGCCGTGATCGAGAGGTCGGCGCTCCGCAGGGAGACGGTGACCCCGCGGGTGGTCGCGCAGGTGATCAGGCCATGCTCTGAAGCGACGAGGCCGGCGCAGGGGCGTGAGCGGGGTGGAGTCTCCGCTCGCCGCGCGGAAGGACCTGCGTCCGGCGGGGGCGGCGACGCTGAAGGAGGGGGCGTGGGGGTCTTCGTCTTCGCGGTGCCGGTGCTGCTGGTCGTCGTCCTGGGCTACGCGGTCGGGTACACGGTGTGGGAGGCGGCCGGGCTCGGCGGCAACCCGGAGCCGGCCGGCTGGCTGACCGGGCTGGCCCTGCTGGCGGTGGTGTCGTGGCTGCTGCTGTCGCGGCGGGCGCGGTTGCGGCGGGCGCGCCGGCGGGCGCGGGCGCGGGGGGACGACGCGGAGTCCGCCCGGCTGGCGGGGGAGCTGGCCCGGCGGCGCCGGGGGCGGGGCTGAGACGGGGCGTCCGCGTCGTCGGGGACGCCCGTCGGCTCAGCGGGTGCCGCGGTAGCGGATGACGGAGCCGGCGCCCTGCGAGCGGGCGGTGTGCAGGGACAGGGTGGCGCGGCGCATCGTCTCGGCGGCGGGAGTGCCCCCCTCGAGCGCGACGACGCCGGCGCAGGCGCCCAGGCCGGGGATGCCCAGCTCGGTGATGGTGGCGGCCAGGCGGGTGGCGGCGACCTCGGCGTCCTGGGCGGTGCCGCTGAGCAAGACGGCGAACTCGTTGGGACCCGAGCGGCCGAGCCAGTCGTCGCCGCGCAGCGAGCGCGCCACGACCGAGGTGGCGGCGGCGAGGCTGCTGGTGGCGGTCGGCCAGGTGTCGTCGCGCCGGAGCAGGCCCAGGACGATCAGCGCCCCGGGGACGGCGGACACGGCGGCCAGGCGCTCGGCGAGGTGCGCCGAGACCGAGTTGGGGCCGGGCAGCAGGCTGGTGGCGTCGTCCTCCGGCGGGAGGAGCGAGGAGATCGGGAGCGAGACCGAGAACGGGTTGTGCGCGATGGACATGACCCCCAGATCGGTGCCGATCCCGGTCCGCTGGAGAGGGGCCCACCCCGAGGGGTGGTACGGCGTCCGGGACGTGACCACCGGCGGCGGAGCCGTCGCCGGGCCCGGGCCTCCGTCCCGTGCGGACGCCACGGCCGGGTCCCAGGGCGACACACCGGGTCAGCACACGCTGGAGCGACCGCACCCGCCGCGGACCGGACCGTTCCGTGGCACCACCGGCGCCCCTAGCCTCCGTCGGCCAACGGGCGCGGACGGCGCGCCGAGGGGGTGGCAGCGTGCGGGGAACCGACCCGGACGGGATGGACGACGGTCGGCTGCGCGACATGCCGGTGCTGGTCACCGGGGGCACGGGCTTCCTCGGGGCGGCGCTGGTGCCGCGGCTGCTGCGCGCCGGGTGCCGCGTCGCCGTCGTCGGGCCCGATCCGGGGTGGCGGGAGCCGGTGCGGCGGGCGATCCGCGAGGGCGTCGTCGAGCTGGTCCAGGAGCCGGAGTGGTGGCGGCCCGAGGCGGCCCGGCGGATAGCCCGCCGCATGGCGGGGACCGAGCAGCTGGTGCACCTGGACGCGGTGCCCGTGCCGCCGGGAGAGCGGACGGCGACCGGCACCGCGCGGCACCACGTGGCGGTGGAGGTGGCGGGCACCCTCGAGCTGCTGGCGGCGCTCGGGGACGGGCTGGGGCACGTCGTCCTGGGCAGCTCGGTGGAGGTCTACGGGCGGGCGCCGGCGACCCCGCTGGACGAGTCGGTGCGGCCGACCCCGGAGGACGCCGTGGCGGCGGCGCGGCTGGCGCTGGAGGACCAGCTGCGGGTGGTCGCCGCGGCGGGGGGGCCGGAGGCCACGGTGCTGCGCTTCACGACGCTCTACGGGCCCGGGGAGACCATGCCGTGGGCGGTGCCGACGTTCATCCAGGCCGGCCTGGCCGGGCACCCGGCGACCATCACCGGCGACGGGCAGGAGCTGCGCGACTACCTGCACGTGGAGGACGCCGCGGACCTGGTGCTGCGCGCGGTGGCCCGGCCGCCCGCGCTGTCGCCGGCCGGCGAGCGGTTCCGGCTGGTCAACGCCGGCAGCGGGACGGCGGAGCGCACGGTGGCGTTGGCGCAGCGGGTGCGGCGGGCGGTGGCCGCGCAGCGCGGCGAGCTGCCCCCGCCGCCGCGCCACGTGGGCGCGCGCCGGGCGGGGGACGTGGTGTGCCGCACCGAGCGGGCGCGCGAGCTGTTCGGGTTCCGACCGAGGGTCGACCTGGACCGGGGGCTGGCCGAGGAGGTCGCCTGGTTCGCCCGGCTGGCGGACTCCTGGTCCGACCTGGAGTCCGCCGGCTGACCTGCGCTCAGCCGCCCCGGCGACCGGCGGACCGCAGCAGGCCTGCCACGGCGAGGAGTGCGGCCGCCCAGCCGAGGACGACGAAGAGGTCGCCGACGTGGACCCCGTGGGTCTGGCTCAGTCGCACGAGGACGGGCCCCTCGTTGACGTACTGCCCGGTCAGCAGGAGGACGGCGAAGCCCGACAGGACCGCCGCGACGACGAGGGCGGACAGCCAGCGGAGCACCGCTCGACGGTAGCCGCGAGGCACCGTGGTGCGACGTCGACCCGCTGCTGATTCTGTCGGCCCTGTTCTGGCCATCCAGGTCCTCCTGACCGGCCACGGGGACGGACGGCAGGGCGCCGCCGGGTTCTGGTTCGTCGTCGGCTGCCTCCTGCTGTCGGTCGTCCACGTCCGGCGCAGCCGCCTGGCGCGCGGAGTGTGGTCGCCGTCCTGGCGCTCGCCGGCGCGGTGGTCCACGGACCGGGGGCGTTCTCCGATGCGGATGCGGCGGTGCTGGCGCTGTCCCCTCTCGGCCAGGCTGCGCCGCTGTTGACGGACCCGGTCCGCCGCCTCGTGGGCGCCACCCGCTGACGGCACGTCGGGATCGTCGCCGGCACCGTGCCGGCGTCCCTGGAGGACGTCCGTGCGGTGAGTCCTCTCACGGTCGGCCTCGTCGCCCGTCGCGGCGGAGGGCGGCTGGGTACCTTGAGTGAGGAACGGATGCCGCAGCGTTGTGACAAGCGTCTCCGTCGTAGTCGGCCGGAGGCTCCCTCGGTCCTGACCAGTGCATCGGCGCACCCCCCGCTCGAGCCGCCGGCGTGGTGGGCCTGCGCTGCGGTCGTTCGCCCCTCCGAAAGGACTCCTCCGTGCTGTACCTCGTCCTCACCCTGGGGATCGGCCTCGGCCTGGTCTTCACGGCGGTCTTCACCGCGATCGCCGCCGTGTACCTGTCGGACCCGCATGCCGGGGTGGCGGCCGCCCGGGCGCGCGCCGCCCGCCGCCGGGTGTGGGCCGATCCGAACGAGGCCGCGCGGGCCGTCGGCAGCTGGGGCTGAGGACCCTCCGCACCCTGGGCGTCCGCTCAGGCCTCCGGCAGCAACCCGGCGTCGGCCTTGGCGGTGAGCGCGGTCCGGACGGCGGCATCGACCGTGGCGGAGAACGCGGGATCGATCTCGGCGCGGGCCACGATGACGTCGATCATCTCCGTCACCAGGTCGGCGTCCATGGTGAGCAGGAGGGTGCCCCCGGCCTCGAGGTAGCGGACCACCCGCTCGTCGACCGGGAAGTCCTGCACGGCCTGGGCGGCGCCGATGTCGTCGGAGATGACCACCCCGTCGAAGCCGAGCTGCTCGCGGAGCAGGTCGCCGACGACGACGGGGGAGAAGAGGGCCGGCACGCTCGGGTCGATCTGCGTGTACGTGGCCGACGACATCATCACGAACGGCTCGGCCTCCGAGCCGGCGAGCGTGCCGAAGGCGGCGACCTGGTCGTCGTCGCGGGTGGTGACGTCGTCGGTGGCGTCCCGGCTCTTGTCGGGGTTCTCCGGCACCCGGCCGAGGCCGGGGAAGTGCTTGAGCGTGGGAGTGACCCCGTGCGCGGCCAGGCCGTCGGCGACGGAGCCGGCTGCGCGGACGACGTCCTCTGCGGTACTGCCGTACTGGCGGTCCCAGGCGCCGATGGGCGCGTTGGCGTCCTCGGTGCCCGCGGGGACGACGTCGACGACCGGCGCCAGGTTGAGGTTGATGCCCGCGCTGCTCAACGCTGCGCCCATGCCGTCGGCGAGGGCAGCCAGCTCCTCGGCCGGCATGCGGCCCTGGTGGGCGGCCGACGGGAGGTCGGCGAAGCCCGGGCCGGAGAGCGTCTGGACGGCGCCGCCCTCCTGGTCGACGCCGACCCAGGGGCGCGGCCCCGGAGCCGCCTCCGCCCACCGCGCGGTCTGCGTGGCCAGCTCCTCGGCGGGGATGCTGCTGCGGCCCTGGAGGAAGACGCCACCCAGACCCTCTGCGGCGAACTCGTCGGCGGGGGAGAGGTCGGATAGCGCGACCCCGACGACGATGAGCTGGGCGACCTGCTCGCGGCGGTCCAGGTCGGCGAGGGCTGCGTCCACCTGGTCGACCTCTGGGCTCGGGGTGGGCGAGGGTGTGGCGCTGGAGGTGCCGGGCGCCGTTCCGGTGCCGGTGGTCGGCTCAGTGCAGGCGGTGGCCAGCACGCAGAGGAGGGTGCCGACGACGGCCCGGAGGCGGGAAGAGCGCATCGCGACCCATTCTCCGTCGGGGCCGCGGTCGGCGGCGTGGGGTCGATGCCGGGGCGAGGGACGTGCGACCTGCCGGTGTGTCGCCGACCTTCTACGCTCAGCCCACCTCGTCTTCCCCACGGGGCGTCCTGTCGTCGATACCTGTTGTGGAGCGTGGATGCCGCCGGTCGAGCTGACGTGGGGAGCGGCGACCGCCGTGGGGCAGCGGGAGGACAACCAGGACAGGTACCTGGCTGCTCCGCCGGTGTTCGCGGTCGCCGACGGCATGGGGGGACACGTCGGTGGCGCTGCCGCTGCGGAGGCGGTCGTCGAGGCTTTGCGCTGGTTGACGGGGTCCGAGACGACGACCGTCGAGGCGATCCGGCTCGCGCTGCAGCGGGCCGACGGCGAGATCCGGGCGTTCGAGGGGCCTGACAAGGCCGGCGCCGGGACGACGGTCGCCGGCGTCGCGCTGGTGGACGAGGGCGAGGGGCCGCAGTGGGCGGTGTTCCACGTCGGTGACTCGCGCGTGTACCGCTGGCACGAGGGACAGTTGGAGCTCGTCACCAGGGACCACTCGGTGGTGCAGGAGCTCATCGACGCCGGGTACATCTCTGACCAGAGCGCTGCCACGCACCCTCAACGACACATCATCACCCGGGCGCTGGGTGTCGGTCCCCGACCTGAGACCGACGTCGTCCTGCTGCCCGTCGTCCCCGGTGAGCGCCTCCTCGCCTGCTCCGACGGGTTGACGGGTGAGCTGAACGACGACCGGATCGCAGCTCTCATGTCGATCGACGGCGCACCGGAAGAGGCCGCGACGTCGCTCGTGGACAACGCCGACACGAACGGAGCGCGCGACAACGCCACCGTTGTCGTGGTCTACGCAACAGGGTCGTGATCGAGGTCGGCGTCCTGGGCCGACTCCGGCGTGAATTCGCGGGACAGGAAGCCAGTCGGGTCGCCGCCCAGGTCGACGAGCGCGGCGGCGGAGTGCGGGTCGATCGGCCGGTTCGCGACCGCGCTCAGACCGGCACTCTCGTCTAAACCACGTCGGCCTCGGGGCTGTGCGCCAGCTTCTCCCGTGCCTACGTCCTGGCGAGCCGCTCGGCGACCGGCGAACGGCACACGTTGCCGGTGCAGACGAAGAGGATGCGCACGGCTCGACGCTAGGGCGGCTCGGTTCGCGGCAGAAGCAATCTCCGAGGGACCTCACCCGCGCTGGTGAGATGCATGCGGAACGTCTGACGCAGTCATCTTGAGCGGCCCACTATGCGATACCTCGGCGACATCCCTGGCATGTCGGGGATCTGCGGCACCCGTCATCTTCCCGCCATACGACGACGGCGGGTGGCGCTGCAATGGCTGGCACTCGCGTGGAAGCCTTCACCTCTGCACGGCATCGTCCGGCGAGGCGAGCAGGGAGCGCGCAGACACCCAGGTCCCAGGCGAGGATGGATCATCACCGCGGCGGTCCCGGATCGTCTGCGGCGGCTGCGTCTCCGAGGAGGGGATGGGCGGTCACGGCGACCTCAGTGAGGTACCGCGTGACCGGATGGTCCGGGCCGAGCACCCGGCGGCTGCGCTGCAGGGTGTCCTGGCCCAGGGCGCGGGCCGGCTCCGCCTCGCCCAGCCGAACCAGGGCGTCAGTCAGGGCGGCGGCCGCCCCCAGGGTGACGGGGTCATCTGGGCCGCGCACCCGGCGGCAGCGCGGCAGCGTGTCCTCGCCGAGCACGCGCGCCGGCTCCGCCTCGCCCAGCAGGACCAGGGCGAGGGTCAGACCGGTGGCCGCCGTCAGGGTGGTCACGTGGTCGGGGCCGAGCACCCGACGGCTGCGCTGCAGAGTGTCCTGCCCCAAGGCGCGGGCCGGCTCCGCCTCACCCGCCGAGATCAGGGCAAGGGTCAGGGCGGTCGCCGCCGTCAGGCTGGTGGTGTGATTCGGGCCGAGCACCCGGCGGCACCGCTGCAGGGTGTCTTCGCCCAGGGCGCGGGTCGGCTCCGCCTCGCCCAACCCGACCAGGGCGCCGGTCAGGATGGCCGCCGACCGCAGGGTGGTTGGGTGGTCGGGGCTGAGCAGCCGACGGCTGCGCTGCAGGGTGTCTTCGCCCAGGGCGCGGGCCGGCTCCACCTTGCCCAGCGCGCTCAGGGCGTCGGTCAGGGTGGCGGCCGTCCACAGCGTGGTGGGGTGGTCAGGGCCGAACACTCGGCGGCACCGCTGCAGGGTGTCCTCGCCCAGGACGTGGGCCGCCTGGGGCTCGCTTAACCGCATCAGGTCGAGGGTGAGCCTGCTTGCGGCGGTGAGGGTGTCGGGGTGGTCGGAGCCGACGACCTCGCGCCAGCGGTGGAGCAGCTGTGCGCTGACGGCCCGGCTGCCGGAGCTGTCGCCTCTGGCCTGCAGGTAGCGGATGGTGGCCAGGACCAGGTGCCGACCGTCGGAGGAGGAGTCCCCGAGAGGGGCGGTGGCGAGTACGTGCGGAGCGAGCTGGGCGTAGCTCGGCCATGTGGCCGGGTCTTCTGGGTCGCCGGTGCAGGCGGCGGTCAGCAGCGCGATCACCTGCTCGGCGGTGGCCTGCTGCCGGTTCAACGGTAGCCGGTGGCGGATCACCGCCTGCACCAGCCGGTGCACCTGGAAGCTGTCGGGGGAGCGGCGGGCCAAGGAGTAGCCGACCAGCGCGCCAAGAGTGTCGGCCAGGGCGTCGGGATCGGCGGCGATGCTGCGCAGCGGCTCGTCGAGCAGCTCCGGGTGGCCGGTGAAGGCTGTCAAGGGAATGGGCTCGCGGGCGAGGAAGGCGGCCAGCTCCAGCAGCTGCACCGCGGCCGGGTCCTCGCAGCTGAGGCGCTCCACGGACAGCGCCCAGGCGGTGTCGAGCCGCCCGGCATAGCCGACCACCTCGCCACGGGCCAGCAAGCCGGCCCGGCGGGTGCGAAACCGGCGCAGATAGTCCGCCGGCGGCAGGGCGGTCTGCTCCAGGTAGCCGGCGGCCTGCGCGGCGGCCAGCGGCAGATCACCCAACTCGGCGGCGAGCTTGTCGGCCAGCTCCTCACCCAGGCCTGTGATCCGGGCCCGCAGCAGGGCGATCGTCTCCCCCCGGGGCAGCACGTCGACTTCCAGCCGCCCGCCCAGTGCACCCCAGCCGGGATTGCGGGAGGTAATCAGCAGATGTCCTGGCCCGCCGGGCCGATAGTCGGCGACGTCGGTCGGCCGCTCGGCGTTGTCGAAGACCAGCAGCCAGCGGTCCCGACCGCGCAGCTCGCCCAGCAGCCGCTCGACGGTGTCGGCCACCGTGCGCCCGGCGGCCAGGCCCAGCCGAGCGGCGAGCCGCGCGACCTGGTCGGGGATCAGCACCGACTGCTCGGCGTCGATCCACCACACCAAGTCGTAGTCGGCGGCGAAGCGATGCGCGTACTCGATCGCCAACTGGGTCTTGCCCACCCCGCCCAACCCGTACAGCGCCTGGACCGCCAGCGTGCCCTCCCCGGCGTGCAGCCGCCGGCGTAGCTCGGCGAGCATGCCGTCCCGGCCGGTGAACCGGGGATTGCGCGGAGGCACCTTCCACACCGCCGGCAGCGCACCGGCGAACCCCGGCTTCCCCGACGGCGCCGGTCCGGCCCTCGGAAACGGCGGCGCTGCTGTGGGCCGCCCACCGGCCAGCCGGGCCCGCAGCCGCGCCGCCGCCGCGGCCTCGTCCAGCCCCGTCAGATCGACATGGATGAGCGGCGCGTACAACGGCGGCAGGGTGACCGGCTCGACCAGGACTGGCACGATCCGCCCCTGCGCGGCTGCGGATTGTGCGAACGCCGCGCGCAGCTCGACGCCCGCGAACGCGGAGGCAAAATAGGCCTCGGTGCACACGGCCAGCAGCTGGTCCGCGCGCTCCAGCGCGTGCTGCATGCGGGCCACGAAGTCCTCACCCGGCGCCCAGTCCCACACGTCCAGCTCGACGCTGTACCCGGCCTCCTGGAGCTGCCAGGCCAGCCATTCGGCCCAGGCGGTGTCCCGACCGGCGTGACTGATGAAGAATTCAACCCCCCGACCGCTCACGCACCACGCCTACACCCCTCACCCGCCGTGTGGGATACCTGGCGTCACCCGGAGCCGGCACCCGTTGGTCGGGCTCGCGGAGCCCCAGGTCTGCGCTGTCGGCGCGGCAAGGTATCGACATTCCCTGTCAAGTGGCCGACGGTCGTCTGTCGGAGTAGTTGAGCGGCTCATTGAGGGACAAGGGCCGAGACGTCAGGTCCAGGTGGTCCAGGCTCCCTGTCGGCCTCGCCAAATGACCTTCGACGATATGGGCAGGTAGGTAGCCGGGACGGGTGGTTGGCCATGCGGAGCATGCACTATTCGAAACGTCATGCGCATCCTCCCCAAAGGTCGAGAGGTGTCATCCTGTGTGCCGCCGCGGCACCTGGCTGGCCGTCCTGAACGCCATGTGCGCCGCCATGAGCGGCGTTCTGCTCCGCCGCGGGCGAGGGAGATCGCTCCCCGAGAACCAGGGTCTCAAGCCGTGCCAGTCTCTCCGCGAGTGCGACCTCGTCCCCTTCGGAGGTGTTCCGGGTCAGGAGGTTCGCGGGGAACTCCAGCCGCCGCGACGTGGG
Organism: Geodermatophilus sp. SYSU D00779; assembly: GCF_054050595.1. NCBI lineage: Bacteria > Bacillati > Actinomycetota > Actinomycetes > Geodermatophilales > Geodermatophilaceae > Geodermatophilus > Geodermatophilus sp. SYSU D00779. The sequence continues at coordinate 14,654 of NZ_JBJGZQ010000026.1, read as the reverse complement.
TGCGACCTCCCACAAGGCCTGCTCGCGGAAGTTGCTTATCATCTCCCAGGCGAGATGCGGGTTGATGGTGAGGTGCTGCCTGGCGCGAGCCAGGTAATCAAGGCTCATGCGCTCGGTTCCCGGCGCCTCCTCTGCCTTCCAGAGTCGGGCGAGACCCGCATCGCTGGTGATGTCGAAAAACTCGAGCAGGGTCCGGCAGAAGTAGGCGAACGCCAAGTACTCCCCAGTCAATCGCTGCAGGGCCCGAAGAGCCTCCACGTCTGAATTGGACATCCCGAGTGGGGAGAGGTGGACCCTCGAGATCTGGTTCAGCCAGTCGGGGCGCTGCAGACATTTGGTAGGGTCTTGCTGGGCGATGCCCGGTGAGCAGCGATCGAGGCGGTACAGTGCGGTGATCACCTCGGTGACCTGGGGTTCCAACGGTATTGGCCTGATAGCCGCCCGGGTTCCGAGGTACTTTGACTCCAGGTCCCGGTGCACGACACCGCTCGCCACGGATGGGAACTGGCGCCTTCCGGTGAACAGCGAGTGCTCCACCATGTGGTCGAGGGTGCGGATGAGATCGCGGGCGAGTCCGCCCGAGAGGCAGTGGGCCAAGGCGATGAACGGTGGAGCGGCGTCTTGCCCAGCCCGCCGCCTGATCAGTTCCTTCGACTCGGCATATGTGAAGTAGGACACCCGGACGACCTCGTCGAAAGCGCTGTCGAAGACGTCTCGGAAGGGTAGGCCCCGACGCTCAAAACTCGCGATGGCGTCCTCTGACATCGACACCAGGAATCGCGTGCTCTTGGCCGAGAAGAGCCCCTTGATGTCATGCAAGAAAGCGCGGGCCTTGTCCTCGGACTCCAGCTGGTCGAGCTCGTCGATCCCAATGATGGCGCCGTCCTGCCTGGCGAGTAGGTCCTCGATCCGGCGGATGATCTCCGGGGTGGTCCAGGCAACCTCCACCTCAGTCGTAGTAGCGGTGGCGGTGTTGTCGACACCTACGGGTACGTAGGTCGAAGCGCCCAACCTGACCGCGGATGTCCATCCCGTGGCCACAGTGCGCTGATACTCGAACCGTCGCAGGCCCTCTCGGGCCAGCTTCAGGAGCTCCTTCCGCTCGTGGCTCGACCGACTCCCGCCGTCCTGCATCTTGGCGTACTGCGAGACGTCATCGCTCGTGACCGCGGTCGGTGCTGAGGACAAGGCTGAGCGCCAGCTGCTGTCCTCCGCCAGCATCGTGCTGCCGAGGGCGACCAACACGCTTCCGGCGATGAGTCGAGCGTCCGGATCGAAGAGGGGAGTTGGCAGGAGGAGTCCGCAGCCGAACAGGGCGGCACAAAATGCAGCGCCGTCGAGGCCGCGGTTCAGGACATCGCTGGCGCGTCGATGAAGCAACTCGAAGCGGGCCAGGACAACTGCGATCCCCGTGGCCAGCAGGACGAAAGCGACGCTGCGTCGCACCGTCAACCAGGGAAGCGCTGGCAGCGTGCCGAGGATGAGTGTCGTGCCGACGAAGAAGGTGTACGCCACGACGGCGTACCAACGTCGTCCGTGGTGAGCGCGGCTCCGAGATCTCTGGGTCGCATGCGACCGCTGCGCCGCGGGAAGGCGGTCCACCACCTTCCCGATGAGGGGCCGACGTAGCGTGGCAATTCCACAGGAGATGCTGGTGGCCAATGCCGCCACCGCCACCGGGATTGCACGCGCCGTGTCGGTGACGCCGAACTGGGCGACGAACTGCAGTACCAGCACAAGTCCCACCATGCCGGCCAGCGCCGGAAGGGCGATGAACCGAAGGACCTCCATGATGCTGTGACGGGAAGGGGACAGGGAGTCGCTGTCGTCATCGACTGTCGTGAACCTCTCCCCTGCAGCGCTCAGCACCTCCTTGCACACGAGGGAGAACAACGACAGCAGGAACTCTCGTGGGTCGTAGTGGGCGGGGGCGTCCACCTTCACCCTCAAGAGGTCCGGTGTGGACCCCGAGCACTCGAGCTTCAGAATGGTGCTCTTGCCACTCCCTCGTGGTCCGGCCAAGCCGACGCTACCTTGCCGCAGGCGCTGCAGTGTGCGTTGCAAGCGCTCTCGTGAGGCGTTCTCTTCGTGCAGCGTCTCGACGTCCGGATCGCCGCGAAGCACCGCATTGTTCGGAATCGACAGGTCCTCGCGGTACGCGGCGCGAGTCTCCTGCTTCCGACAATCGGCCATCCAGGTCCTCAGTAGGGGGAGCATCCGCCGCCTCGCGAGGCCGACTTCGAGTCGTCTGACCTCCTCCTCGCGGCGACGCAGCAATTCACGCGAGTCCGGGTCGGCCTCTTGAGCCTCCTTGACCCGGGAGGCACGCCGGCCCCGGGTTCCGCGACCGACCGTCGGCTCCCCTTCGGTAATGGCCTCGGTCGCAGCCTCGACACCCCCAGACGTCACCAGCAGCGGGTCCTCCAAAGCCACCTCGCATACGAGGAGTTCGCGAATCGTCTCGAGGGCACGGTCGACGCGGTCTACCGGCTCTACGTACGCCTTCATGGAGTCCCACAGCTGCTCTCTGCGGTCATCCAGGAGCTTCTTCAGGTCCTGAGTGCTGCACCCTGCGTCGTGCTGTTGGCGCAGGACATCCGGGTCCTGGAGGACCCACTCCATGGCGCATTCGAAGAGCTGGTCCTTCTCGGCCTGTCTCATCCTCCGCCTCACGTGTCTCTGCATGTACCACCACCGCATGGTCGGCACTGACGCTCTGCCTTCAGGTGAGCGCGCCCGTGCATCCATGCGTCGGGGAAGTACCAGGTGTTCCCCACGGGCACCGCACCGGCGATCGGTGGAAGCGATGCCGTCCTCGGGCCGACGGCTGTGACTGACTCGCCACACAGGACTGCAGTCCAGCCATGACCTTCCCAACTTGACCTGCCAGGCGACGGGAGCACGGTTGTCATGACCCTTGCTTCCTCGACCGACAAGCATGTGGACGGGGTCGTCACGGCGCCGTTACCGCGGCATCACCGATCCGGGGATAGTCCAGGCGGAAGACGGGGCATCGCTCGTAGAACGTATGAGGGGCAGTTGTAGAGGGGGGTCTTCGCGCTCTGTCCTGTCATGAGGGTTCGGCGGAAGCTGGACGACTGCCAGCAACGGCCGTGCTCACACAGGTGGGCAAGAGTCGGCGATGTCCTGGAGGCCGCCCTCAGGGTCACCCAGCGACGTCGGCACGGGCCAGGTTCGGACGTTGTCTGGAGTTGATGGTCGCCCGGGTGATCTCAGGCCAGGTGCCCTTCGATGAGCGCCGCGCCGCGCTCCGCTCCGCCGGCATCGTGGATGGCCCGCCGCATGCGCTCGAGGTTGGCCCGGACCTGCTCATCCGTGGTGACCCGTGCGACGGCTTGCCGTAGGGCGTCCGGGGTCAGCGTGTCGCTGGCAAGGCGTTCCCCGAGACCCAGCTCGGCCACGCGGTCGGCGTTGGCGACCTGTTCGGGCATCTGCGGGAGGCACACGAGGGGGACGCCGTAGTAGAGGGCCTCCATCGTGGAGTTCATCCCGGCATGCGAGATGAACGCCCGCGCATGGCGCAGCACCGCGGGTTGCGGGAAGCGCGGCCGGACGTCGATCCCGGGTGGGATGGGCGCGATCGCGGCTCGGTCCAGGTCCCCGATGGTCATCGCCACCTGCCAGGGGCCGTCGCCGAAGGCCTCGATGCAGGTGCGGTAGAACGCGGGGTTGTCGGTGAAGATCGTGCCCAGCGAGATGTACAGCACGAGAGCATGCGGGTCCGGGGGGAACCATGGCTCCTGCTGCTCACGGCGACCGAGCAACGGGCCCAGGAAGTAGAAGCGGTCGTCGAACGAGTCGCCGGCCGGCTGGAACTCGCGGGGGATGAAGACGAGGTTCACCGCTTCGGGAACGTCCATCGTCCCAGCGACGTCCAGGTCGACCCCGTACTCGGCGGAGAAGCGTGCACAGTCCTCGGCCAGGGCCGCCATCTGCGGGTGGTCCGGGTCGAGCCCCTCGGTGAGCCGGTCGTCGAGCGAGTACCTGTCGTTCTCCGCCAGGTTGGGGATCAGCCGCACGGCGGGGATGCCCCGGTGGTGCGCCGCCAGACGGGCCGGCCAGTTGGTCACGTCGTAGCAGACCGCGTCCGGTCGAGCGGTACGGCAGTACTCGAGGAGCACCGGGTAGGTCGCGCGCATCGCGGCGAAGTAGTGCCGGAACCAGAAGGCGATCAGCTCCGGACCGACCTGCGCCGGGGGGCGGAACGGCGCCATCGGTGGCAGCTGCACCCACTGCGCACCCGCGCCGGCCACGGCGTCGGCGAAGTCGGCGGCGGTGGCGTAGGCGACCCGATGGCCTCGCTGCACGAGCTCCTCGACCAGCGGCAGCGTGGGGGTGACGTGCCCGTGCCCGGCGAGCGCCACGAACAGCACGTGTCGTGCCCTGCGCACGGGGATCCTCCCGACCGGGCTGTCTACGTGCGGTCGTCGTCCTCGATCGAACCCATCCGGTCGGCCTCCGCGTCGGCTCGGCCCACCGGGACGCCGCCGTCGGTCTCTCGGCCGGGGTCGACGTCCAGCTGAAACCCCTCGCCGACGTTGCTCGGTCGCTCGTCGTCACCGGCTCCGCTGTGCCGGGCGTCTGCTTCCGCGTCGGCGGCGCCGACCGGCATGCCGCCGACGGTCGAGCTGCTGCTCGTCTCGTTGTCGGGCGGGCCGCTCGCGGCGCTGGGTCGAGTCGTCATGGTGGCCTCCGGCCTCGCCGTCGTCTCATGACCCGGCATACCCGTCGGCGCGGTGGAGCACAAGCCGTGCCCGGCCCGTCGGCCGGAGGGTCGCCCGGCTCAGCGCGGGACGTCGGGCAGCGCCTGGGTGCTGAACACCTCGGCGTTCTGCGACAGCGAGTCGGTCTGCAGGTAGCCCCACATGCGCTCGCCCGCGACGTCGTCGAGGTACACGACGCTCGCCGCCCCCTCGGTGCCCGTGCCCAGCACCGGCGCGGTGAAGAAGTCGACGGTGTCCGGGGTGAGCCCGCGCAGCGAGTACGCCAGCGACAGCATCTCGGTGTTGCCCAACTGCTCGTCGACCGCGACCGCGCTCGTCACGGCCAGCAGCGCGGCGTCCAACCGGCCCGGGTCGGTGAAGGTGTCGGAGCTGAACAGCTTGCCGAACATCGCCTGCAGGTACTGCTGCTGCCTGCGCACCCGGTCGAAGTCGCCGCCGGGCAGGCCGTAGCGCTGTCCGAGGTACCAGCGCGCCTGGTCACCGTCGAGGTGGTTGACGCCGGCGGGGAAGGTGTACGGCCCGTTGCTGGTGGTCTCCGCGACGACGACGTCCACCCCGCCCAGGTCGTCGGTGACCTGGACGAGCCCCTCGAAGTCGATGGCGACGTAGTGGTCGATCCGGACGTCGGTCAGCTGCTCGACGGTCTGGATCAGCAGCGTCGGCCCACCATAGGCGTAGGCCGCGTTCACCTTGTCCATGCCGTGACCGGGGATGTCGACCCACGAGTCGCGCGGGACCGAGATGAGCTGCGCGTGCTGCCGGTCGGCCGAGAACCGGGCGATCATGATCGCGTCGGAGCGGCCGCCGGCGGCGATGCCCTCCTCGGCGGTGGCGCGGGTGTCCGACCCGACGAGCAGGAAGGTCACCGGCTCCTCGCCGGCCTGCTGCGCCGGCGTCGCCGGCGCGGGGCGGGCTCCTTCGTCGAGGCTCGCGAAGACGTCGGAGACGCGGTCGATGTTGCCGGCGTAGCGGTCGGTGAGGAACCAGAAGGCCCCGCCGACGACCAGCGCGAGCACCAGGCCCAGTGCGGCGATGCTGATGAGCACCCGGCGCAGCCCGCGGCGCCGCGGCGCCGTCTCGGCATCAGCCTCCGGTGCCGTGGTCTCGACACTGCTCACGTGAGCCCCCGTCCACCAGACGACCCGACCGAATGTACGGACGGCGCAGGGGCCCGTCAGGCGGCTGCTACCCCTGGGGGTGAGGTCACGTCCTGGCTGAACGCGCCTGTGTGGCGGTGACGGGTGCGTCGGGCCCGGGCGTCTCGAGCTCCCGGTGATCGGCGCTGCGGATGCTCCGGCCCAGCAGGACGGCGACGGGGACGGCGAGCAGCACCCAGACCACCACGGCAGTCCACACCCACCCCACGCGTGCCTCCTCGTCCGTGCGCTACCTCGATGCGCAGTAGAGCGCAGGTGGACGGACGTGCGGGACCCCCAGAGCGCGGGGCTGTGGGGCCCGTGACGGACCGGTACCTCCTGCTTTCAATGGGTGAGCGGCTCAGGCAGACTGCTGCACGTGTTCACGCTTCCGGTGGTCCGTCGCGCCCGATCGGGTGACGGGGCGACGACGTCCTCCAGCGGACGCGCCCACTGGCACCGGTTCCGCTGGACCGGCGACGACGCCTTCAGCGGCTCGAGCCTCTACACCTGCCGCTGCGGCGTCGTCCGTCCGGCTCCCTGACCGCGCGCTCGCCGGGCGCCGTGCCACCCGTCGTGGTGCACTTCAGTTCTTGAGTGGTTGAGGGGGCTCGAGAGGGAAGGCACGACGGTCATGCGGATCTCGGTCATCGGCTGCGGGTATCTCGGCGCCGTCCACGCGGCGTCGATGGCCGAGCTGGGCCACGAGGTGGTCGGCATCGACGTCGACCAGCGGAAGGTCGCTGCCCTGTGCGAGGGCCGGGCCCCGTTCTACGAGCCGGACTTCGGCGAGCTGCTCCAGCACTCCCTCGCGTCGGGCCGGCTGAGCTTCAGCGCCGACGTCCACGACGCCGCCGGCGCGCAGGTGCACTTCGTCTGCGTCGGGACCCCGCAGAAGCACGGCGAGTACGCCGCCGACCTGCGCTTCGTCCAGGCGGCCGCGGAGTCCCTGCTGCAGGTGCTCGAGCCCGGCGAGCTGGTCGTGGGCAAGTCGACCGTCCCGGTCGGCACGGCCGCGGAGCTCGCCCGCATGTTCGGCGAGAAGGTGCCGGGCTCCCTACTGGCCTGGAATCCCGAGTTCCTGCGCGAGGGCTTCGCCGTCCGCGACACGCTGCACCCCGACCGGCTGGTCTACGGCGTCCCCGACGGTCCGGACGCCGAGACGATCACCGCCACCCTCGACGAGGTCTACGCGCCCATCGTGGCCACCGGCACCCCCAAGGTCGTCACCGACTACGCCACGGCAGAGATGGTGAAGACGGCGGCCAACTCGTTCCTCGCCACGAAGATCAGCTTTATCAACGCGATGGCCGAGCTGTGCGAGGCCACGGGTGCCGACGTCAAGCAGCTCGCGGACGCGATCGGGTTCGACGACCGGATCGGCCGCAAGTTCCTCAACGCCGGGTTGGGCTTCGGCGGCGGTTGTCTGCCCAAGGACATCCGGGCGTTCATGGCCCGCGCCGGCGAGCTGGGGGCCGACCAGGCGCTGACGTTCCTGCGCGAGGTCGACAACATCAACATGCGGCGCCGGATCCGCATGGTCGAGCTCGCCCGCGAGGTCTGCGACGGCTCGCTGCTCGGCAAGCACATCGCCGTCCTCGGGGCCGCCTTCAAGCCCGACAGCGACGACATCCGCGACAGCCCGGCCCTCAACGTGGCCGCCCAGCTGCAGCTGCAGGGCGCCGTCGTCACCGTCACCGACCCCGCCGCGATCGAGAACTCCCGCCGTCAGTGGCCGCAGCTGGACTACGCCGCCACCCCCGAGGAGGCCGCCGAGCGCGCCGACGCCGTCCTGGTGCTCACCGAGTGGCGGCAGTACCGCGAGCTGGACCCGGTCGCCTTCGGGAAGGTGGTCGCGCAGAAGCGGGTGCTCGACGGGCGCAACGCCCTCGACCGCGAGGCCTGGACCGCCGCCGGCTGGACCTACCGCGCCCTGGGCCGCCGCGCCGGCTGACGGCGACCGCGCGGAACGTCCGCCCACCGACGACGGGCGCCCGCGCGGCTCATAGCGGGTGTCGACCTGGCCCGGGTCGGCGCCGCACACGTCGCACGGCCCCTCTGCCGTGAGGGGCGCACCGCAGCCGGGGCAGCAGGACCGGGGCGGGGCGTCGGCGGCACGATGGGCAGGCGCGACGTCGGCCAGCGCCAACCGCTGCGTCGACGCCAGACCGGGGGCACGGCCTCAGCGCCCCACCAGAGACGGCCGACCCCGGGTCACGGAGAGGCTGCCCAGCGGGCCCGCGACTCCGGCGCCTCCCAGCCGTCCATGGAGCAGGCCGTCTCGCGGGACACCTTGCCGTCCCAGAACTCGAGGATGTCGACGCCGTACTTCCACGGCTCGCCGTCGTAGCGGAGCGCCAGTTCCACGACCCAGAGGTCACCGCCGCGCACCCGACGGATCTCGACGTCGACCCCGGCCGGATGGCCCCGCCGCCACTCACGGAAGTCGGCGACGCCCTCGAACCGCTCGCCGGACTGGGGAACTCCAGGACGGCGTCCTCGCGGTAGACCTCGTACGCGGTGTCCGCACCGGTCCGGCTGCGGTCGACGTAGTGCTGCAGCGCTGCGCGGACGGCGTTCTCGTCCATGGCCTCGCCCATCGGTCGGCGCGGTGCGACGGGGAGAACGGTGCCCCGAGCGGCGGCGAGCGGAACCGGGTCCCGCCGCCATGGGGAGCGGCCGCACGGTCCGACACCCGCGCGTCGGGCGGCTCGGCGGGGCTGTCCGCCGAGCTCAGCGGCCGCCGCAGGACACGTTGCTCAGCCCGCCGCTCGCGTCGCCGGCCTCGTTGTCGCAGCTCACCGTCGTGGTGGTGCGGATCGCCCGCGGCCCGGCCACGTTGATCGCCAGCTCCGGGACGCCGCTGACCACGTTGCCGGAGAAGACGGTGTCGCGGCCCCAGCCGTCGACCACCTCGTGCACCTGGAACCCGTCGGCCGACGTCGAGGTGCCGGTGTTGCCCTCGATCCTCCAGCCGTTGCCCTTCACGTCCACCCAGGAGTCGGCCTCGACCATCGCCGCGCCGTCGAAGGTGTTGCCGCGCAGCACCCCGTCGCTGGTGCCCTCCTTGATGTCCACGGCCTCGGCGGTGGTGCCGGCGATGTCGTTGCCCTCGATGAGGTTGCGGTCGCTGCGGTCGGGTGCGCAGTCGGTGAGCTGGCACCAGTTGCCCTCCGCGCTGCCCACGTAGACGCCCTCGCCGAACTTGGGCTTGCGCAGCCCGGTGTCGCGGATGGTGTTGCGCACCACGGCGTTGTCGCTGCTGTTGGTGCGCAGGTGGATCGCCTCGTCGCCCATCGAGGTGACCAGCAGCCCCTCGAGGCGGATGCCGGAGCCGGCGTCGACCATCACGCCCTTCTGCCCGCCGGTCACCGTCAGCCCGCTGACCTGCCAGTGCGTCGCGCCGGAGAGGTGCAGGGTGTAGTCGCCGTCGACGTCGCCGCCGTCGAGCACCGCGCCCCGCCCGCCGCACAGCCGGATCGGCGCCTCGGCGCCGGCCTGGGCCGAGGCCACGAAGTTGCCCTCGTAGCGACCGTCGGCCAGCCGGATCACCTCACCCGGCCGGGCGGCGTCCAGCGCCGCCTGCAGGTCGCGCGCCGTCGACACCTCCACCACCCGGCCGCCGTCGCACCCCTCGACGGGCGTGGTGGGCACCGGCACGGGGGAGGGGGCGGCGGACGACGGCGCGGCCGCCGACGTCGAGGGGGCGGACGGCGACGGCTCCGCCTCGGCCCCGTCGGAGCCGCCCGAGGTGCAGGCGGTGAGCAGGACCAGGCAGACGGCCGCGAGCAGGCCGGACGGTCGTCGCATGCGCCCACCGTAGGGAGCCCCGGATGTCGGCCGGGTGACGCAGGGGCGGCTCACGCGTGGTTCCCCGCGGGCCGGCCGACGTCCACCCGCAGCGGCGCCGGGCGCTCGCGGCGCAGGTCGTCGCGGTAGGGCGCGGTGCCCGGGGCCACCCGGTGCCCCCGCGCCCGCAGCGTCAGCCCCAGCGGGACGCCGAGGACGACGACCCACAGCAGCAGCATCGGGTGGTTGGGGATGAACGTCGACCAGTACGTCCAGTTGTCGCGGTCGGTCTCCCAGCCCTCGACGTCGTTGCCGGCCAGGGCCACGGTCACCTCCTCGGGCACCCGGAAGGTGTCCAGGCCGCTGGGCCCGCGCCCGCCGAGGGTGTTGTCCTCGACCACCGAGCCGCCCGCCGCGCCGACCACCGAGATGCCGTGCGCGGTCGCCGCCGAGACCGTGTTGTCCCGCACCGCGGCTTCGGCGTCGCGCACGCGGATCGCCGTCCCGCTGCCGGTCACCTCGTTGCCCTCCAGCGTCGCCGTCCCGCCGTCCACCGTGATGCCGAACCGGTGTGCCCCGGTGACGACCGCGTCGCGCACGCTCGTCGGCGCGGCCGTGCCCACCAGCACGATGCCGTCGCGGTTGTCGGCGACGTGCGTGCCGCGGATCTCGACGTCGTCGCCGTCGACCACCCGGACGCCGGCGCGGCCGTTGCCGATCAGCTCGCCCTGGTCGATCGTCACGTCGCCGTAGGCCTCCAGCGACGCGCCGCCGGCCGACATGCCCTCGGCCAGTGGGCTGCCGCTGAAGAAGATGCCGTAGGCACCGTTGCGCGCCGCGGTCACCTCGGTGAACGACACCGACTCCGAGGCCTGGTCGGCCGAGAAGCCGTGCCGGCCGTTGCCGCGCGCCGAGGAGCCCTCGATCGTCGTCCCGGCCGTGCTGCGGTGCAGCGACAGCCCGTCGACGGTGTTGCCGACGAACGCCGTCCGCACGAACTCCAGGCCCTCGCCCTGCGAGGCGAAGGCGCCGTAGTGGTTGTCCCGGAAGACGCTGTCGACGACGCGCCCGGTCGCCTCGGTGCTCGACGAGCCGGTCCAGGCGACCCCGCTGGTGCGCCCGGCCCAGAAGCCCAGGTGCGCGACCCTGGTGTCCACGACGGACATGTCGCCGCTGACCTCGCGGACGTAGGCCCGGCCGTCGGCGACCTCCTCGTCCGGCGCCCCGGCGGCCGGGTCCCAGCTGGTGACCTTCAGCTTCCTGTCCGCCCCCCCGGCCAGCACCAGGTCTGCCTTCCACGACACCAGCGAGACGAAGCCCCGCTGCTCGCTGCGCAGCCGCAGCGTGGTGCCCGGCGCCTCGATGACCAGCCGGGCGCCCGGGGCGACGAGGACGTGCCGGGTCAGCAGCACCGCACCGTCCGGCTGCACCTCGGCCGCGCCGAGCGCCACCAGGTCGGCCAGGCCGTAGGACAGCCCCATCGGCGTCAGCACGAGGGTGTCCGCGCCGTCGAGCGTGATCGTGTACGGCCCGGAGCCCGGTCGCACCGAGGCGACGAGGGTGAGCAGCCGCTGGTCCTCCTCGGCCAGGATGTCGCTCTGCCGCTCGGCGGCGGTGCGGTCCAGCGCCGTGCCGATGGCGGCGGGCAGGGCCGCCGGACCGACCGGCTGAGCCTCCCGGTCGGCCAGCGGCCCGGTGAGCAGCGGGACGGTGAGCGCGGCGGCGACGAGCACGAACGCGACGACCAGGCGGCGGCCGGTGACCAGCCGTCGGCGGGGGGCGCTCACGCGGTCGCCGCCGCGGGGACGAGGCTCGCCTCGTCCTGGCCCTCGCCGCCGGTGAGGTCGGCCCGCCGGGTCAGCCAGCCCTGCTTGTTCATCGTGACCAGCGCGTAGGTCTTGATCGGCAGCGCCACCATCGCGATCACCACGGCGACCAGCGGCAGGATCAGCAGGTCGGAGGGGCGGCGGCGCAGGTGGCTGACGCTGCGGATCGCCCGGCCGATGAGCACCCAGGCCAGCGACAGCCCCAGTGCCTGCCAACCGCGGTCGGAGAAGCCGGAGGCGACCACGTAGTAGACGGCGGCGAACATCGTCACCGGCGTGAACAGGATCTGCAGCACCGTCACCTGGCTGACCAGCGGGACCCGCCAGAGCCAGCCCTTCCAGGCCGCGGTCAGGTAGCAGCGGTAGGAGTTGCGGCTCCACCGCACCCGCTGCTTGCAGAAGGCGCGGAAGGTGCTCGGGAACATCGACAGGGCCCGGGCGGTGTCCTGGTAGACGGTCGTGTAGCCGCTGGCGAGCACCAGCCAGGTCAGCCGGCCGTCGTCCCCGGCGATGCAGCGCCGGCCGAGGAAGAACTCGTGCTCCAGGTGCTCGAGCACCGGCAGGACGGCGCTGCGCCGGTAGACCGCCGTCCGGCCCGAGACGCACACCACGGCCCCGGCCCGGGAGGTGGCCGGCACGTAGTCCAGGTAGCGCAGGTCGATGATCCAGTCGGCCACCCGCCGCCAGATGCTCGACGTCGGCAGGTAGACGTTCTGCCGCGTGCTCACCGCGCCGACCACCGGGTCGGCGAACGGCATCTGCACGGCCTCGAGCAGCCCCGGCTGCCAGCTGGTGTCCGAGTCGCAGAGGACGAGGACCTCGCCGGTCGCCGCGCGGATCCCCACCCCCAGCGCCGAGCGCTTGCCCTCGTGCGCGAAGGAGATGACCGTCAGCCGCGGGTCGTCGCGGGCGGTCAGCCGGGCGAAGGCCTCGGTGTCCTCCACGTCCAGGACGACGATGACCTCGGTCGGGTCCTGTGCCAGCCAGGTGTCCAGGCAGCGCTCCAGGACATCGGGGTCCTCGCGGAACGACGGGACGACGACCGACGTCGTCGTCCGGAAGTCGTTGACCGTCGGCCGGTAGCGCGCGGACAGCAGCTTGCGGATCAGCCAGATGGACCAGGACAGCGCGCCCACGACCCCGATGGGCAGCAGCAGATGCCAGTCGCGGGCGATTGCGGACATCAGGTCGGACACAGTGGTGCACCCCCGTGCAGGAAGCCGGCGCCGACCATTCCGAGAATGGCGCGGCGGCGCTTTTGTCTTGTTTTCGGGCAGGGCTCGTCGACCGGCGCGCCCTTCCGGCGCGATCACTCTGCGCAGCGCCCGCACGGTGTGCGGGCCGGACGGCGGACCGGTGGGGACGGTCGGTCGGACGCGGACTCGGGGAAGGGGCCACGTCGTCGTGGACGCTGACGCTCACGTCATCGGGAGCACGGACCGAGCCGGCGCGGCGCGGTCCCCCAGGTCAGCGAGGCGACGACAAGATCAACCTCGCTGAGGGTGACTATGGGTCACGTGATGGCCTGACTGCACGCCGAGGAAGGTTAACAGTGGGTGAACTGACCCGACTCGTTGGTAGGAACACGATCCGTAGTCGGCACCACGCAGGGTTAACGCATTCGTGTGACACCTCGTTGGCGTGGTGAAACCGGGTCGGTCTAGCGTCCGCCCAGCGCGCCGCAGTCCGTGGCGCGATTCCAGGCACGCCATTCCTCGGGGGTTCCCCATGAAGATCTCGGTCGTCGGTTGCGGTTATCTCGGCGCCGTCCACGCGGCGTCGATGGCCGAACTCGGTCACGAGGTGGTCGGCATCGACGTCGACGAGCGCAAGGTCGCGGCGCTCAACGAGGCCCGGGCGCCGTTCTTCGAGCCAGGCTTCGAGGAGCTGCTCGCGCGGACGCTGGCCACCGGCCGGCTGCGGTTCAGCACCGACGTGGCCGACGCGGCCGGCTCGCGCGTGCACTTCCTCTGCGTCGGCACCCCGCAGCGCCGGGGCGAGTACGCCGCGGACCTGCGCTTCGTCCAGGAGGCCGCCGAGGCGCTGCTCGGCGTCCTCGAGCCCGGCGACCTCGTCGTCGGCAAGTCGACCGTCCCGGTGGGGACGGCGGGGCGCCTGGCGGAGCTGGTGGGGGAGAAGGTCCCCGGCGCGATGCTGGCGTGGAACCCGGAGTTCCTGCGCGAGGGCTTCGCGGTCGAGGACACGCTGCACCCCGACCGGCTGGTCTACGGCCTACCGGCGGGCGAGGACGGGCAGACCGCGCGCCGCCTGCTCGACGAGGTGTACGCGACGATCGTCGCCCGCGGGACGCCGCAGGTGGTGGCCGACTTCGCCACGGCGGAGATGGTGAAGACCGCGGCCAACAGCTTCCTGGCGACGAAGATCAGCTTCATCAACGCGATGGCCGAGCTGTGCGAGGCCACCGGTGCCGACGTCAAGCAGCTCGCGGACGCCATCGGCTACGACGACCGGATCGGCCGCAAGTTCCTCAACGCCGGCCTCGGCTTCGGCGGCGGTTGCCTGCCCAAGGACATCCGGGCGTTCATGGCCCGCGCCGGCGAGCTGGGCGCGGACCAGGCGCTGACGTTCCTGCGCGAGGTCGACAACATCAACATGCGCCGCCGCATCCGGATGGTGGAGCTGGCGCGTGAGGTCTGCGACGAGTCGCTGCTCGGCAAGCGGGTGGCGGTGCTGGGCGCGGCGTTCAAGCCCGACAGCGACGACATCCGCGACAGCCCGGCTCTCAACGTGGCCGCCCAGCTGCAGCTGCAGGGCGCGGTCGTGCGGGTCACCGACCCCGCGGCGGTGGAGAACTCGCGGCGGGTCTGGCCGCAGCTGGACTACGCCGCCACCCCCGAGGAGGCGGCCGAGCGCGCCGACGCCGTCCTGGTGCTCACCGAGTGGCGGCAGTACCGCGAGCTGGACCCGGTCGCCTTCGGGGAGGTGGTCGCGCAGAAGCGGGTGCTCGACGGGCGCAACGCGCTCGACCGCGAGGCCTGGACCGCCGCCGGCTGGACCTACCGCGCCCTGGGCCGCCGCGCCGGCTGACGGCGACCGGCAGGGCCGTGGGGGGGGGGGGGGGGGGGGGGGGGGGGGGGGGGGGGGGGGGGGGGGGGGGGGGGGGCGGGGGGGGCGGGGGGGCGGCGGGGGCGTCGGGG
>NZ_JBJGZQ010000025.1:0-90718 GCF_054050595.1 Geodermatophilus sp. SYSU D00779 | reverse complement strand
CCCCCCCCCCCCCCACCCGCCCCCCCCCCCCCCCCCCCCCCCCCCCCCCCCCCCCCCCCCCCCCCCCCCCCCCCCGCCCCCCCCCCCCTCTCGCGTGTGCGGGGTCTTCAGACTCCCGCGGCGACGGCGGCGGGCTCCGCGGCGATCAGCCGGGCGCGCTCCTCCTCGCTCATGCCGCCCCAGACCCCGTAGGGCTCGCGGACCGACAGGGCGTGCTTCAGGCAGGACTCGATGACCGGGCAGCGGGCGCAGACCGCCTTGGCGGCCGTCTGACGGCGGGCCCGGGCCGGGCCGCGCTCGCCGTCCGGGTGGAAGAAGAGAGCGGTGCTCTCCCCGCGGCAGGCGCCGTGCAGCTGCCAGTCCCAGACCTCGGCGACGGGGGTGGGCAGGCGGCGGATGTCGGCCATTCGTCCTCCTCGGCTCGGTGCGAGCCGGAGGGGGCGGTCCGGCTGCATGGGGCCCGGTGCCCGAGGCCTCTGTGGGTCAAACCCACGGCGACCCTGCATTTTCTCCGCTCCGCTCTCCCCCCGCTGGGTGAGAGCGGGTGTTGCCGCCCCCCGGAGTCGATCAAGGTGGCTGCAGGCCGTGCCGAACACCGCCACGGGACACCCGTCGGCGGTGCCGGTCCCGGCCGCAGCGACGACGACGGGTCCCCGGACGGGACCGCACGTCCGAGCGACACCCGGCCGGGGGATCCGGGCGGTGGGACCCCGGCCGAGGGACGTGTGGCCGGCGAGCGAGGAGCAGGCGTGATCGACGACAGGATGCGCGGACCCGGCCACGGCACGACGTGCGTGTGGGTCTACGACGAGCGCCGGCGGGTCCGCGACGACATCGCGGGCCGACTGGTGGCGCTGCCGTTCGTGGGACGGGTGGAGGTCGTCGGCGACGCCGCCGCCCTCATGGCCCGGCTGGCCACGCGCCAGCCCGACGTCCTGCTCATCGGGACCCAGCGCGCCACGGACTCCGGGCTCACCGTCGCCACGCAGGCGCTGCGGGCCCACCCGCGGCTGTCGGTGCTGGTCCTCGGCGCTCCCGACGACGGCGAGACCGTCCGGGCGGCGGTCGCGGCCGGGGCCCGCGGCTACCTGCGCTGGGACGCGAGCGCGATGGAGATGGGCCTGGGCCTGTCGCGGGTCGGCCTGCGGGTCGACGGCCGCGGCCCGGTGCCGTCCGTCCCGTCGCAGCCGGTGCCGCTGGCCTCGGTCGGTGCGCACGCCGGTCACGGCGCCGGGACGCCGGCCTGGAACGGTGCCACCCCGCTGGCCGGCGCCGCGCCCACGACGGTGCGCTCGACCGTCCGCGAGCCCGCGCCGGTCAGCCTCTCGATGCGCGAGATGCAGGTGCTCACCGGCATGAGCCAGGGCAAGAGCAACGCCCAGATCGGCCGCGAGCTCTACCTGTCCGAGGACACCATCAAGACCCACGCCCGGCGGCTGTTCCGCAAGCTGGGCGCCAAGGACCGCGCCGAGGCGGTGGCCACCGGTTTCCGCCGCGGCATGATGAGCTAGCCAGTCCCGGCGATCATGGCGCCGTGACCACTCCGCGGGCTCCCGGGGTGGTCACGGCGCCATGATCGCGTCGGGGGCCTCAGTCGTCCCGGGCGTGCCTGCCGGCGCGGCCCTCGCCGCCGGGCTCCTCGCGCTCGGCCATCGCGGCGATCCCGTCGGCGTAGCCGCTGGCGTAGTCCCAGCTGACGTAGTCGTCGGGATCGGGGTCGAACGGCGGCTCGTGCCGACCGGTCTGGCCCTCCTCGAGCAGCTGGCGGAGGTTGGCCTGCATCAGGGCCCAGTCGACGTGGTGCTCCTCGTCGCAGTCCGGGCAGTCGACGACGATGCCCTTGATGCCGGTCGGCTCCAGCAGCGTCCGGAACACCTCCAGTTCGGCGAGGTCGTCCAGGACGCCGGCCCGCTCCTCCATGGTCAGCGGCGGCGGACCTGGCTGGTCGGCGGACCCGAAGTCGGGCCCGGAAGCGTCGTCCCAAGAACTCACGGGTGCCACGGTAGTGGCCGGACGGACATCACACAGAGCCCCGCGGGGTGCCGCCTACGATCGAGGGCGGCTCCCCGCGCGCCCACGAGGGTGCCGGCCGACCGGAGGGGTGGCGGCAACCGATGCAGCCCGATGAGTTCGTCCCCGAGCTGCCGGCGAAGTTCGCGCCGCTCGGCCTGACCTACGACGACGTCCTGCTCATCCCCGGCGCGTCCGACGTCGTGCCGGCCGAGGTGGACACCAGCAGCCGGCTGACCCGTGGCATCCGGCTGGCGGTGCCGCTGCTCTCCAGCGCGATGGACACCGTCACCGAGGCCCGCATGGCGATCGCGATGGCGCGCGTCGGCGGTGTCGGCGTCCTGCACCGCAACCTCGCCGCCGAGGAGCAGGCCGGCCAGGTGGACCTGGTCAAGCGCTCGGAGGCCGGCATGGTCACCAACCCGGTGACCGCCTCCCCGGACAACACCCTGGCCGAGCTGGACGCGCTGTCGGCCCGCTACCGCATCTCCGGCGCTCCCGTGGTCGACGACGAGGGTGTGCTCGTCGGCATCTGCACCAACCGGGACATGCGGTTCGAGACCGACAAGAACCGCCTCGTCCGCGACGTCATGACGCCGATGCCGCTGGTCACCGCGCCGGTCGGCGTGGACGCCGACACCGCGCTGCGGCTGCTGAGCCGGCACAAGGTCGAGAAGCTGCCGCTGGTGGACGACGCCGGGCGGCTGCGCGGCCTGATCACCGTCAAGGACTTCGTCAAGCGGGACCAGTTCCCGAACGCCACCAAGGACGCCGACGGCCGCCTCGTGGTGGCCGCCGCCGTGGGGGTCGGCGAGGACGCCTACAAGCGGGCCGGCCTGCTGGTCGACGCCGGCGTGGACGTGCTCGTCGTCGACACCGCGCACGGCCACCAGCGCGCCGTGCTGGAGATGGTGGCGCGGGTCAAGGGCGACTTCGGCGTGCAGGTCGTCGGCGGCAACGTCGCCACCCGCGCCGGCGCCCAGGCGCTGGTCGACGCCGGGGTGGACGCCGTGAAGGTCGGCGTCGGCCCGGGGTCGATCTGCACCACCCGCGTGGTCGCCGGCGTCGGCGTCCCGCAGGTCACCGCGGTCTACGAGGCGGCGCTGGCGGCCAAGCCGGCCGGTGTCCCGGTGATCGCCGACGGTGGGCTGCAGTACTCCGGCGACATCGCCAAGGCGCTGGTCGCCGGTGCCGACACGGTGATGATCGGTGGGCTGTTCGCGGGCGTCGAGGAGGCGCCGGGCGAGCTGGTCTTCGTCAACGGCAAGCAGTACAAGACCTACCGCGGCATGGGATCGCTGGGCGCGATGCAGAAGCGCGGCAACCAGTCCTTCAGCCGCGACCGCTACTTCGCCGACGACGTGCTCTCCGACGACAAGCTCGTCCCCGAGGGCATCGAGGGCCAGGTGCCCTACCGCGGTCCGCTGGCCGGCGTCGCGCACCAGCTCGTCGGCGGGCTGCGCGCCTCGATGGGCTACGCGGGCGCGCAGACCATCGCCGACCTGCAGGAGCGCGGTCAGCTGACCCGGATCACCTCGGCAGGCCTGGTGGAGAGCCACCCGCACGACATCCAGATGACCGTCGAAGCCCCGAACTACCGCGGTCGGTGAGCCACGTGTCCAACGAGGGTCCTTGCGTGAACGAGATCGTCGAAGCTCCGAACCACCGGGGGCGCTGACCGTGACCACGCGTGACACCGTCGAGATCGGCCTCAACCGCTTCGCCCGCCGGGGGTACGACCTCGACGAGGTCTCCATCGTCCCCTCCCGGCGCACCCGGGACATGGACGACGTCTCCACCGCCTGGCAGATCGACGCCTTCCGGTTCGACATCC
The DNA here is from genome assembly GCF_054050595.1 of Geodermatophilus sp. SYSU D00779. NCBI lineage: Bacteria > Bacillati > Actinomycetota > Actinomycetes > Geodermatophilales > Geodermatophilaceae > Geodermatophilus > Geodermatophilus sp. SYSU D00779. The sequence continues at coordinate 86,874 of NZ_JBJGZQ010000025.1, read as the reverse complement.
CGCTGGTCACCAGCCCGTCGGACGCCGTCGTCAGCCCGGCCACCGCGATCGCCGTCGGCCAGGCCGGCGGCCTCGGCGTGCTCAACGCCGAGGGGTTGTGGACCCGCTACGACGACCCGGCGCCGGTCTACCGCCGGCTGCGCGAGGCCGCGGGGGAGGGGGCGCCGCCGGTCGCCCTGCTGCAGGACGTCTACTCCCGACCGGTCGAGCCCGACCTGATCACCGCCCGCATCAAGGAGATGCGTGACGCCGGCGTGACCACCGCCGTCCGCGTCTCGCCGCAGCACACGCTGCAGCTGGCGCCGGCCGCGCTCGCCGCGGGTGTGGACCTGCTGGTCATCCAGGGCACGATCGTCTCGGCCGAGCACGTCACCACCCAGGGCGACGCGCTCAACCTCAAGGAGTTCATCGCCGACCTCGACGTCCCGGTCATCGTGGGCGGCGCGGCGAACTACCAGACCGCGCTGCACCTGATGCGCACCGGCGCAGCAGGCGTGATCGTCGGCGTCGGCGCCGACAGCTTCTCGACCACGGACGCCGTCATGGGCATCCGGGTGCCGCTGGCCAGCGCGATCGCCGATGCCGCGGCCGCCCGCCGCGACTACCTCGACGAGACCGGCGGCCGCTACGTGCACGTCATCGCCAACGGCCGGATCGAGACCAGCGGCGCCATCGCCCGCGCGCTGGCCTGCGGTGCGGACGCCGTCCAGCTCGGCGAGCCGCTGCGCGCCGCGGCCGAGGCCCCGGGCGGCGGCGTCTGGTGGGACTCCGTGGCCGCCCACCCCCGGCTGCCCCGCGGCGGGACGTCGGCCCCGATCACCCCCGCCGGCTCGCTGCACGACGTCCTCCTGGGCGAGGCGCGCGCCGCCGACGGCCGCACCAACCTCTTCGGGGCGCTGCGCCGGACCATGGCGAAGACCGGGTACCGCGACCTGAAGGAGTTCCAGCGGGTCGACCTCGTCATCGGCGGTCGGGGCGACTGATGGACTTCCCGACCGTCCTCGTCGTCGACTTCGGCGCGCAGTACGCCCAGCTCATCGCGCGGCGGATCCGCGAGGCCGGCGTCTACTCCGAGATCGTCTCCTCCGAGGTCCCGGCCGAGGAGATCGTCGCGCGCAAGCCGGCGGCGATCGTCCTCTCCGGCGGCCCGTCGAGCGTCTACGCCGAGGGCGCCCCGCAGGTCGACCCGACGTTGTTCGAGGCCGGCGTCCCGGCGTTCGGCATCTGCTACGGCTTCCAGGCGATGGCCGCCTCGCTCGGCGGCACGGTGGCGCGCACCGGCGACCGCGAGTACGGCGGCACGCCGCTGACGGTCACCACCGAGGGACGGCTGTTCGGCTCGCTGCCGGTCGAGCAGTCGGTGTGGATGAGCCACGGGGACGCCGTCAGCGCCGCCCCGCCCGGGTTCACCGTCACCGCCACCTCGACCGGGGCGCCGGTCGCCGCCTTCGAGGACGTCGACCGCAAGCTCGCCGGCGTGCAGTTCCACCCCGAGGTGCGGCACACCGCGCACGGGCAGACGGTGCTCGAGCACTTCCTGTTCGACATCGCCGGCCTGGAGCCGACCTGGACGATGGCCAACGTCGTCGAGGAGCAGGTCGAGCGGATCCGCGCCCAGGTGGGCGACCGGCGGGCGCTGTGCGCGCTGTCCGGCGGGGTCGACTCCGCGGTCGCGGCCGCGCTGGTGCAGCGCGCCATCGGTGACCGGCTGACCTGCGTCTACGTCGACCACGGGCTCATGCGCGAGGGCGAGACCGAGCAGATCGAGCGGGACTTCGTCGCCGTCACCGGCGCCGACCTGCGGGTGGTCGACGCCCGCGAGCAGTTCCTCGGCGCGCTGGCCGGGGTCAGCGACCCGGAGCAGAAGCGCAAGACCATCGGCCGGGAGTTCATCCGGGTCTTCGAGCAGGCGGCGCTCGACGTGGTGCACGACGCCCAGGCGCACGGCGAGACCGTCGACTTCCTCGTGCAGGGCACGCTCTACCCGGACGTCGTCGAGTCCGGCGGCGGCACCGGGACGGCGAACATCAAGAGCCACCACAACGTCGGCGGGCTGCCCGAGGACCTCACCTTCACGCTCGTCGAGCCGCTGCGGACCCTGTTCAAGGACGAGGTGCGGGAAGTCGGCCTGCAGCTGGGGCTGCCCGAGTCGCTGGTGTGGCGCCAGCCGTTCCCGGGCCCGGGGCTGGGCATCCGGATCATCGGCGAGGTCACCCAGGAGCGGCTCGACGTCCTGCGCAGGGCCGATGCGATCGCCCGTGCCGAGCTCACCGCCGCCGGCCTGGACCGTGAGATCTGGCAGTGCCCGGTGGTGCTGCTGGCCGACGTCCGCTCGGTCGGCGTCCAGGGCGACGGGCGCACCTACGGCCACCCGGTCGTGCTGCGCCCGGTGTCCAGCGAGGACGCGATGACCGCGGACTGGACCCGGCTGCCCTACGACGTCCTGGCCCGCATCTCCACCCGGATCACCAACGAGGTGCCCGAGGTCAACCGCGTGGTCCTCGACGTGACCAGCAAGCCGCCGGGCACGATCGAATGGGAATGACGGGCCGCTGAGGTCCGTGGTGTCATCCGCGGCGTGGACGTCACCCTCCGGCCGCTGACCGACGCCGACGTCGACGCCGTCGTCGCGTTCTCCCTGGACGCGTGGGCGCCGGTGTTCGCCGGATTCGAGCAGCTCATGGGTCCGCGGGCGTACCGCTTCGTCCACCCGGACTGGCGGACGGCACAGGCCGCGGCGGTGGCCGAGGTGTGCCGGTCGCTCGACGCCTGGGTCGCCGACGTCGACGGCACCCCGGTCGGCTTCGTCGCCGTCCGGTGGACCGAGGAGGGCGCCACCCCCGTCGGGGAGGTCGAGATGGTCGCCGTCGCCCCGGCGCACCAGCGGGCCGGCATCGCGAGCCTGCTGCTGGAGCGGGCGGTGACCGAGATGCGGGCGCGGGGTGTGCCGCTCGCCGTCATCGCCACCGGTGGGGACGACGGTCACGCGCCGGCCCGTGCCCTGTACGAGCGGCACGGGTTCACCGGCCTGCCGCTGGTGCGCTACTACCGGACGCTCTGAGGTCTGCTGACTCCCACCCTGGTCATCCGGGCCCGCACCTCGCCGGATCCCGGCCAGGCAGACTGCCGGGTGTGACGGGGCAGGTGTGGGTCGTACGCGCCGGTGAGCAAGCGCGGTACGTGGAGGAGTTCGAGCACGGCCGGTACATCGCCATCGGCTTTCGAGAGCTCGCGGAGGACGACCTCGCTGACGTGGGTCCCGAGGCGTTGCGCGCCCGTGCCTCCAACCCCACCCAGCACAACTTCGCGAGTCAACTGATCAACTTCGCCTTCCGCATCGAGATCGGCGATCTCGTCGTCGTTCCGCGTCTGCCTAAGCGGCGCGACTACCTCGTGGGCCGGGTGACCGGTCCTTACCGGCACGTGCACCCGGACCGTCCATCCGGTGTCCACCAGCGGCCCGTGGAGTGGCTCGGCACCTTCCAGCGCGAGGCGTTGAGCCAGGAGGCGATCAACACGCTCGGCGCGATCCTCACGGTCTTTCGACCGAGCAGGGCGGAAGCCGAGCTCCGGTCCTTGATTACGGCCCTCACCTCGCCCGACGCGACGGGTCGGGCGATGTCCCAGCCCGCGCCATCGGCCACGTCCTCCGACCCGGTCGGTTCCCGGTCCCCGGATGGCCTGGACGGAGGGCAGCGTCGAGACGGGTCGATGCCGGTGATCCAGTTCGATGTGCGCCTCGATGGGCATGGGCGCGCGGAGGTCGTCTGTAATCATCCGGCTCTCGTGATGGAGCAGGTCCCACGTCACCTGGATCCCTCGGGGAGTTGGCGCGGCGTACCGGGCATCTACGTCCTGACGGGCACTGACCTCGAGGTCGCGTCGACCAGGACCGGCCTGGAACGCACCCTGACCACCACGTCCATCGTCCGGCCCTGGGCCTACGTCGGCCTCAGCGAGGACTTCCTCGGTCGGCTCGGTAGCCACCGGCAGAACAAACCCGAGTGGCGGAGGGCGCTGCTGGTCCGCAGTGGCGGGACGCCGTTTTCCAGCGACGACATCAAGTACCTGGAGCGGGAGGTGCACGCGGTCCTGGCCGACACTGACGAAGTGCGCATGGACCAGGCGACGCCTCGCGGCAACCTCTCAGCTCGACCGAAGAACCTCGGGCTGCTCGACGCCTGCGCCCATGCAGTCGTCTCGGTGCTCCGGTTGACCGGGACCCTCATCTGAGGCACGCACGAGGGCCCGGGAGCCGATCGGCTCCCGGGCCTCGTCGTGCGGTGGGTCAGCGCCTGCGGCGGGCCTTGCGCAGCTCGCTCAGCAGGAGGGCGACGCCGCCGCCGACCAGCAGCAACCACCCCAGGCCGCCGCTGAACAGGAGGTCGACGGGCAGGACTGCGCCGACCATCACGGTGAGCGCCAGGACGACGAACAGCAGCCCCGGGAGGAGAGCGGTGAGGTCGACACCGCGGCGCTGCGGTGGCAGCGGGTCCTCCGTCTGCAGCGGGGTGATCTCGCCCCAGGCGTGCTCCTGCCAGGCGGTCGGGGTCGTCGGGAACTCGCTGTAGTCAGGCACGGTCCACCTCCACGTCGCCGAGGCCAGCGTTGATCGTCAGCACGATGTCGGGCTTGCCGTCCCCGGACCAGGTGGCGCCGGATCCGAGGGAGAGTCCCTCGTCGGAGTCGAGGTCGAGGACCTCGACCTCGCCCAGACCGCTGTGGACGTCGACCCGGACGTCGGCCGAGCGGGGGACCAGCACGTCGACGTCGCCCATGCCTCCGTTCACCTGGGTGGTGACGGGCTGGTCCAGGCCGGACAGGTCGGAGAGGTCCAGCGTCGTGTCCCCGAGGCCCAGCGAGTAGACCGGCTGGACGTCGGCGGCGGTCCTCGGGTGGTAGGTGCGGTCGCCCACGTCACCCTCGACGTCCTCCCACGGCTCAGCCGCGGACACGAGCAGGGCGAGGGACAGGACCGTGCCGAGCGCGATCAGCCCGCCCTTGGCCCGCCGTCCACCGGTGAAGGCGGCGGCGACCAGGCCGAGGCCGACGACCAGCAGCGCGGAGCCGAAGAAGCCGACGGGGCCGACGTCCCAGCCGGTGAACCGGGTGAGTGCCGCCAGCAGGCCGACGACGATGAGCAACCCGGCCAGGGTCACACGTGGAACCGGCGAGCGCGGCCCCGCCGGGCGGGATGCGCGCGGGTCACCCGCGGTGTGCTCGGCCGGCATGAAGATCCACAGCAGCAGGTAGACCGGGACGCCGGGGCCGGCCAGGGCCAGGGCGACGAAGCCGATCCGCCACAGCAGCGGGTCGATGCCGCTGTACTCAGCGAGACCGCCGGAGACGCCGCCGAGGACCTTGTCGGTGCGGCTGCGCCGCAGCGGCGGGCGGTCCGACGGACCGGCCGGCGGCTGGTACGCCGTCGCCGGGGGGTCCGGCGACGGGGGAGCGGGAGGGGGTGTGGAGGTCATGGCATTGAGCCTGGTGCTGTGGGAGCGCGCGGTCCATCAGGGAGTCCCCCCATCCGACCCGGGTCCGCGACCCCGGGTGCTCCCCGGTGCCGCGGAGCGCCGTCCCGGTGCGACGATCGCACCATGACCACGACCCTGCCCGTGCCCGTGCGGCCGCCGCTGGTGCGCCCGCGCTCGGGGCGCCTGGTGGCCGGCGTGGCCGCGGGGACGGCGCTGCACCTGGGTGCCGACACGCTGGTCGTCCGGGTGGTCTTCGTCGTCCTCGCCGCCACCGGCATCGGCGTCGTGCCCTACGTGCTGCTGTGGTTCTTCATGCCGGTCGCCGACGTCGACGCCGACCCGGTCGCGCCCGAGGCGACGGAGGCCCCCAGCCGCCGGCAGGCGGTGGGCCTGGGCCTGCTGGGCCTGGGCGCCCTGGTCGTCACCAGCAGCCTGGGGGCGTGGGGCGGCAGCAACCTGGTGGTGCCACTGCTGCTGGTCGCCGTCGGGCTCACCGTGATCTGGCGCCAGCTGGACACCGACCGCACGCTGGCCCGCCCCCGCGTGCGGTGGGTGCTCGCCGGCGGCGTGGCCCTCGGCGCGGTCGGCGTCGTGCTGCTGCTGGCGACCACCGGCCAGCTGGCGAACGCACGCAACGGCTTCGCCGCGACCCTGGTGATCCTGGTCGGCGTGGCGCTGGCCACCGCGCCGCTGTGGCGCCGGCTGTTGACCTCCCGCGAGGCCGAGCGCACCGCCCGGATCCGGTCCGAGGAACGGGCCGCCGTCGCCGCCCACCTGCACGACTCGGTGCTGCAGACCCTCGCCCTCATCCAGCGGCACGCCGACGACGCCACCGCGGTCTCCCGGCTGGCCCGCAGCCAGGAGCGCGAGCTGCGGACCTGGCTGTACGAGCCGGCGGCGGCCGTGGGCGGCGGCACCTGGGCGGCGCTGGTGTCCGGCGTGGTGGCCGATGTGGAGGCCGACCACGCGCTGACCGTCGAGTCGGTCGTCGTCGGCGACGCACCCCTGGACGACGCCCTCACCGCCCTCGGCGCGGCCACCCGCGAGGCGCTGGTCAACGCCGCCAAGCACTCCGGAGCGGCCGTCGCGGACCTGTACACCGAGGTCTCGCCGCAGCGGGTCGCGGTCTTCGTCCGCGACCGCGGTGCCGGGTTCGACCCGGCCGCGGTACCTGGCGACCGGCGCGGGCTGCGTGACTCGGTGACCGGTCGGCTGACCCGCCTGGGCGGGACGGCGACGGTGCGCTCGGCACCGGGCGAGGGCACCGAGGTGGAGCTGTGCCTGCCCCGCGAGGAGGCGGCCGCGTGAGCACCCGCGTCTCTCCGGGAGGGTCCGGCCGCCCGACCGTCTTCCTGGTCGACGACCACGCCATGGTGCGCTCTGGTGTGCGCGCGGAGCTCGGTGGCGCGGTCGACGTGGTCGGTGAGGCCGCGGACGTCGAGGGCGCCGTGGAGGGGATCCGGGCGACCGTGCCCGACGTCGTCCTCCTCGACGTGCACCTGCCCGGCGGGGGCGGGCGGGCGGTGCTCGAGGCGCTGCGGGCCGAGCTGCCGTCGGTGCGCTGGCTGGCGCTGTCGGTGTCCGACGCGGCCGAGGACGTCATCGCCGTCATCCGCGCCGGCGCCCGGGGCTACGTCACCAAGACCATCTCCGGGCCGGACCTGCGCGACGCCGTCGCCCGCGTGGCCGACGGTGACGTGGTGTTCAGCCCGCGGCTGGCCGGGTTCGTGCTCGACGCCTTCGCCGCGACGACGCCGTCCGCCCCGCAGCGCGAGGACCCGGCCACCGATCCCGGCCTGGACCTGCTCAGCGCCCGCGAGCGGGAGGTCATGCAGCTGCTGGCCCGCGGCTACACCTACCGGGAGATCGGCTCGCGGCTGTTCATCTCGGTGAAGACGGTGGAGTCCCACGCGTCGAACGTGCTGCGCAAGCTGCAGCTGTCCAACCGCAACGAACTCACCCGCTGGGCGGCCACGAACCGGCTGCTGTGACCCCGTGCGCATCAAAGTTGGTCCGGCGATGCCTCATGTCGGCTCGCTCCTCCTCGCTAGTCATGAGAGAGTCGTCGCGACGGGGGGAAACTTATGGAACACGCAGGCTTTGGTGGGTTGTACTTCGGCATGGCCGCGGCGGAGAACGAGGTCGCCGAGGATCCCGACCGCTTTTTAGACACATACTTCGATAGATGGTCACTAATTCATGCTGTCGAGGAGCACAGTCGATTTCTTGTCTTAGGACCCAAGGGGACCGGAAAAAGTGCTGCCGCGCACTATGTTCGACTTGCCTGGTCTCGAAAATATGGCCCCGAGTCCGTGTTCTCGACTTTTGTGGATTTCGATGAACTGAACAGGACTCAGTCTCCACTTTCAGCTCTCGACAAGAGACTGGTGGGCGACGTGCCGGCGCTCACGGACTCGGCATGGCGGCTTTTCCTTGGCGTGCGCTTGCTTGATTCGCTCATCGCTGACCCTGCTTCGTCGCTCAGTCGAGATCCGCAGGCTCTAGAGTTGGTGGATCGGCTTAGGGTCAGCGGTCTCGCGACAAATGACTTCCCCCAGGTCCTTCGTCGTGTTCGGCAGCGAAGGGGAACTCTCGCGATCCCAGCTCTCGGATCCGTTGAAGGTGGCTCAAGCGAGTCTGATCAGGTGTCGGTGAGCCAACTCGGAGAAGCTCTATTGCGCTTGGCGGTTAAGGCTGACACGCCAAACAAGCATCTCCTGGCCATCGATGGGTTGGATAAGGCAATTGGCGACAACTCCGCCTATTGGCAGACGTTAGCAGCCTTGGTCCGAGTGGCCGACTCACTGACGCGCTCTTTGAAGGCTGCTGGAGCAAAGCACACATATGTAATGATCATGTGTCGGAGTGATGTTTTTCGGAGGGTCCGCTTCGCCGATGCCGCGAAGATTGCTGCCGACGGCGCGGTTCATATGGATTGGGGTGCAGAAGCCGAGGATCCGCAGGATGTGCAGTTGTGGGAGTATATTGCCCACAAGGCGCAGGCTGGTGCGAGTTACTTGCTGAACCAGATGCCTGAGGCCATACGCGTCGGTGGCCATCAGAAGGTGGCATGTGACCGGTACCTGCTGCAATTCACGCGCTACACGCCGCGAGACATGACACTGCTATTCTCGACCCTTCAACAGATCAACAGTTCTGGCAGGCTGAGTAATTCTGAAGTTCGCCGAGCGGTAGACACCTTCTCGACGAGACATCTCCTGACGGAGATCATGTCCGAGGCGACGGGCCTGCTGCCAGACTTGATGATAGACCGATTTGAATCAATCCTTAGCTCGTTGCCGCGCAGAATCTTCGAGCGCGAGGACTTAGAAGCCGCCATGCGCGGGGCGGGCTTCAATACGACGGTCGACGTCGACCAGTTCGGTGAGTACCTCTTCCTGCAAGGGGCTATCGGCAACTATAGGCGCGGCGCAGGGTATGTGCAGTTTTATCACCGACGCGACGCCTATAAATGGCAAAAGAGTGGCCCCTGGGTGATGCACTCAGGCTTGGTGTACGCCTTCAACCTTCCATGGGCTAATGCTCCTGCGTCCAAGGGGATTGAGGGAAGGACCTCGGATAGCCAAAGTGCCGAAGGAGCTGATCCGTCGAGACTGGGTTCGTGGACGACAAGGCAACGAAGGCGGACCCGTGGGGGTATGCCCCTAGCGCTGGAGTGAGAGGCTGAGGGGCTTCAGGGGCATGGCAATGCACCGTGTCTCCCGCCGCTGGGGAATGCTGGCTGTGGGCGACTTCTAACTTACGCCGTGTAAACGACCTGGAAGCTCTCGCCGAGCCGGCCCTGCGGCAGGCCCAGGCGGCGGCCGTTCTGGCGCATCCAGTCGGTGACGAAGCCCTCCAGGTCGTCGATGTGGCCGACCTGGCTGACGTGGCTCTTGAGCGCGGCGAACTTCAGCTCGACGACGTCGGTCACGTCCACGACGTGGTCGGCGCGCGGGCTGGTGGTGAGCCACACCTCGGACACCGTCCAGGCCTCCAGCCCCTCGTCGGCGAGCAGCTCGGGGAAGGCGAAGGGGTTGCGGGCGTCGGGGTAGACGGCCCGCAGCGTGGACTCGCCGACCGTCATGTGGTCGGGGTGGCTGGCGCCGATCCGGTCCCACATCCGCTCGGGAGAGCTGGTCAGCACCCGCTGAGGGCGGACCTGGCGGATCACCCGGCTGATGTCGCGGCGCAGGTCGAGGGTGAGTTCCAGCCGGCCGTCGGGGTGGCCGAGGAAGCGCACGTCGGTGACGCCGACCGCCTTGGCGGCCGCCTCCTGCTCGGCCCGCCGCAGCGGCCCCATCTGGTCGCGGGGGGTGTCGTCGAACCCGCCGGCGTCGCCGTCGGTGACGATCAGGTAGGTGACCTCGGTGCCGGCCGCCGTCCAGGTCGCCACGGTGCCGGCGCTGCCGAAGTCGATGTCGTCGGGGTGGGCGAGCACGCACAGCGCGCGCTCCACGTGCTCGGCGGGCCTGCGGGGCTGCGGTGAGGTCACCCGCGCGAGCCTAGATAAAGGACCACCCTTCCCCTCACGCCTCGCAAGCTCGGCGTGGGCCCCTGAAGGGTGGCCACTCAGCCCTCACCTCTGTAGGCCAGCCAGCTTCTCGGGGTTGCGCACGACCAGCACCTGCGCGACGAGCCCGTCGACCAGGACCAGCGAGATCGTGAGGTACGGCGCACCCCCGACCCACGCGACGACGCCGGGGGCACCGTTGACCTCGGCGACCTCGACGTGCAGGCCGGGGATCGCCAGCCCCTGCGCGGTGGTCGCCACGAGGAAGCGGGCCACCTTCTCCGCGCCCACGATCGGCCGCAGCGCCGCCTTCGCCCGGCCCCCGCCATCGGTCACCAGGACGACGTCCGGGGCCAGCGCGGCCAGGAGCGCCTGGACGTCGCCACCGGCGCAGGCGGCGAGGAAGCGCTCGGTCGCCAGCCGCTGCGTGGACCGGTCGGTGTCGAAGCGCGGCTGCCGGGCCCGCACGTGCTCCCGCGCACGGTGCGCCGTCTGCCGGACGGCGGCCTCGCTGCGGCCCAGGATCGCGGCCACCTCCGCCGCCGGCAGACCGAACACCTCCCGGAGGACGAACACGGCTCGCTCGGCGGGGGACAGCGTCTCGAGGACCACCAGCAGCGCGAGCGAGACCTGCTCCCCGAGCGCGGCGGCGTCGTCCGGGTCCGGTGGCGGGGCGCCGCCGGCGACCGGCGCGCCCCCGGTGAGCAGCGGCTCGGGCAGCCACGGCCCGACGTAGCTCTCCCGGCGGCTGCGCGCCGAGTCCAGCCGGTCGAGGGCCAGCCGGGACGTGATCCGCACCCGGTACGCCCGCGGGTCGGCGACGTCGGCCCGGTCGGTCGCCGACCACCGCAGCCAGGCGTCCTGCACGACGTCCTCGGCGTCGGCGACGCTGCCGAGCATCTGGTAGGCGACCGTGAACAGCAGCCGCCGGTGCTGCTCGAAGGCCGCCAGCGGGTCGGCGCCGGCGTCCGCGGCGGTCATGCCGTGGCCGGGAGCTCGCAGCGGTCCCGGAAGCCCTGGCTGGTCAGCCCGAGCGCGCTGTTGAACCGCGACCGGACGTTCTCCACGGCCACCACCATGGTGAGCTCGACCAGCTGGGCGTCGTCCAGATCGCGCCGCAGCTCGGCCACCATCTCGTCGGTCACGGCGGGCGGGGTCGCCGTCACCGCCTCGGCGTAGGCCATCACCCGCCGCTCCAGGCCGGTGAAGACGTCGCTGTCCCGCCACCGCGGGACGGCGCGCAGCTTGGCGGGGTCCACGCCTTCCTGGGTGCTGATCCAGTACCCGAAGTCGACGCACCAGGAGCAGCCGATCGCGACGGCCGAGGCCATGACGGCGAGGGCCTTCAGCGTGCGGTCGAGCCGGTCCCACCTGGCCAGCGACGTCTCGAAGCGGACGTCGGTCAGGAGCACCCGCGGGTGGTGCCCCATGGCGGCGAGCGGGTCGGGCACCACGCCGTAGGTCCGGCGCGCGTACCACTCGGCGAGGCGGTACAGGCGGGTGCGGGGCGGGTCGAGCGGGATGCGGGCCATGGTCGCCGTCCTCTCCGTGGGCTGGTGCCCATGGAGACGGGACGGCGGCGCCGGACGTGACGCGCCGGCGCGGGTTCCGTCCGGGCGCGGGACGCGAGGACCCTGGCTGCCGCACGGCGGACCGTGCGGTGGTCCGCCGGGGGAGGAGACGGTCGTGGACGCCGCACTGGCCCGGGCCCTGGAGCGTGTCGCCGACGGGCTGGCGGCGATGGCGGCGGGGAACCCCGGCCCGTACGCGGCCTGCTGGGCCGATTCCCCCGACGTGACGTTGTTCGGCGCCTGGGGTCCGATCGAGAAGGGGCACCACGCCGTCACCCGGACCTTCGAGTGGGTCGGCAGCCGGTTCAGCGACGGTGAGTTCGTGCCGCGGTACGAGGTGGTCGACGTCAGCGGCGACCTCGCCTACACGGTCGGCCTCGAGCAGGGCACGGTGCGCGTCGACGGCGGCGAGGCCCGGCCCATGACCATCCGGGTGACGCACGTCTACCGACGGGTCGAGGACGACTGGTGGCTCGTCCACCGCCACGCCGACTTCCCGCCGCCCGACCAGCGCCGCGGCTGAGGTGGTGGAACAGCCACCCTGCAGGGATCCGCTGACCCCTGCAGGGTCCCGCCGCGAGCGTGCGAGGGCGGGGAGCAGGGGGTCCTCTGACGAGGCGTGGGGGGAAGGGTGGTCCTTCTAGAGGCGGCCGCGGCCCTGGCGCAGCAGCATCATGCCGAGCGCGGCGCCGTCCGGGCCGAGCGCGGCCTGGAAGCGGGCGAGCACCTGCTGCTCGCGGGCCAGCGAGAGCCGGGTGCCGCCGGCGGCGCGGCGCAGCTCGCCGATCTCCCGGGACACGGCCAGCCGACGCTGGACCAGCGCGATGATCTCGGCGTCGCAGTCGTCGATCCGTCCGCGCAGCTCGGCGATGCGCTCGTCGGCGGCTGGGGTGGTGGGGAGCGTGGCGGTCATCGGGTCCTCCGGGGCGGGACGGTGGCCGTCGGACCCCGAGAACGAGAAACGCCCCGGGCTCCTCGGGCCCGGGGCGTCTGTTGCGGCGGTTGCTCAGCCAGCGGTGACGGACACCGGATCCCGGTGGCCGTAGTAAAAGCTGACGGTGGCGAGCAGCACGTCGCCGAGTCTGCCACAGCGCCGACGGCGGTGGCCAGCGCGACCCCTGCGGACGGCGGTCCGCGACGGCGGGCCGTGTTCCCCGACCGAACTACAGTGGTGTGGTCATGAGCAGCGTCCAGCAGGCCCTCCCCGGCACCGCGTCCCTCCAGCGTTCCGCGTCCGGCTCGGTGGGGCGGGAGCTGGACCGCATGCTCGCCGGCCTCAACGGGCCGCAGCGGCAGGCCGTCGTCCACGAGGGCAGCCCGCTGCTCATCGTCGCCGGCGCCGGCTCGGGCAAGACCCGGGTGCTCACCCACCGGGTCGCCTACCTGCTCGGCGCCCGCGGCGTGCAGCCGGGCGAGGTCCTGGCGATCACCTTCACCAACAAGGCCGCCGGGGAGATGAAGGAGCGCGTCGCCGCGCTCGTCGGCCCGCGCGCCCGGGCGATGTGGGTGTCGACGTTCCACTCGATGTGCGTACGCATCTTGCGCGCCGAGGCCGCCAAGCTGGGCCTGAAGTCGTCGTTCACGATCTACGACCAGGGCGACTCGGTACGGCTCATGACCATGGTCGCCCGCGACCTGGACCTCGACGCGAAGCGCTACCCCGGCCGCAGCCTGGCCGCGCAGGTGTCGAACCTGAAGAACGAGCTGGTCGACGAGGAGTCCTACGACCCCCAGACGGCGCCGGAGAGGGTGCTCAAGGAGGCCTACACGCTCTACCAGCGGCGGCTGCGCGAGGCGCACGCCATGGACTTCGACGACCTGATCATGACGACGGTCAACCTGCTGCAGGCCTTCCCGGACGTCGCGGAGCACTACCGCCGCCGCTTCCGGCACGTCCTGGTCGACGAGTACCAGGACACCAACCACGCGCAGTACGTGCTGGTCCGCGAGCTGGTCGGCACCGGCGAGGGCCCGGTGCCGCCGGCCGAGCTGTGCGTGGTCGGGGACGCCGACCAGTCGATCTACGCCTTCCGCGGCGCGACGATCCGCAACATCGACGAGTTCGAGCGCGACTACCCGCAGGCCACGACGATCCTGCTGGAGCAGAACTACCGCTCCACGCAGCGCATCCTCAAGGCGGCCAACCAGGTCATCGCCAAGAACACCGGTCGCCGTGCCAAGAACCTGTGGACCGACGCCGGCGACGGCGAGCTGATCGAGGGCTACGTCGCCGAGAACGAGCACGACGAGGCCGCCTGGGTCGCCGAGCAGATCGACGCGCTGGTCGACGCGGGCGAGGCCAAGCCGAAGGACATCGCGGTCTTCTACCGGACCAACAACGCCTCCCGGGTGTTCGAGGAGGTGTTCATCCGCGTCGGCATGCCCTACAAGGTGGTCGGCGGGGTGCGCTTCTACGAGCGCAAGGAGGTCCGCGACGCGCTGGCCTACCTCAAGCTGGTCGCCAACCCGGCCGACGTGGTGAGCCTGCGCCGCATCATCAACGTGCCCAAGCGGGGGATCGGCGAGAAGGCCGAGTCCTGCATCGAGTCCTTCGCCGACCGGGAGCGGATCGCGTTCGGGTCGGCGCTGCGCCGGTGCTCGGAGGTCACCACCCTGGCGCCGCGGTCGCTCAAGGCGATCCAGGAGTTCGTCGCGCTGCTGGAGGAGTTCGAGCAGCTGGCCGGGACCGGCTCCGGCCCCGCCGCGCTGCTGGAGAGCATCCTCGACCGCACCGGCTACCTCGCCGAGCTGGAGGCCAGCACCGACCCGCAGGACGAGGGCCGCGTCGACAACCTCAACGAGCTCATCTCGGTGGCCGCGGAGTTCGAGGCGGCCAACCCGGGCGGCTCGGTCCCCGACTTCCTCGAGCAGGTGTCGCTGGTCGCCGACGCCGACCAGATCCCCGTGGCCGGGGACGAGGCCGGCGTCGTCACGCTGATGACGCTGCACACGGCCAAGGGCCTGGAGTTCCCGGTCGTCTTCCTCACCGGCATGGAGGACGGCGTCTTCCCGCACCTGCGCGCCCTCGGGGACCCGCGCGAGCTCGAGGAGGAGCGCCGGCTGGCCTACGTGGGCATCACGCGGGCGCAGCGGCGGCTGTTCATCTCGCGGGCCACGGTGCGCACCAGCTGGGGGCAGCCGGCCTACAACCCGCCGTCCCGCTTCCTCGACGAGCTGCCGCCGGACACCGTGCGGTGGGCGGGCAAGGAGCCGACGCCGGCGCCGAGCACCGGCTACCGGTCGGCGCAGCAGCGGGTGGCGGCCACCGGGCTGTCCACGGGCGGGCTGCGCGGCGGCGCGGGCAACCGGGCGGTCATCTCCGTCGACGTCGGGGACCGGGTCAGCCACGACGCCTTCGGGCTGGGCACGGTCGTCGAGGTCAACGGCGTGGGGGACAAGGCCCAGGCCACGGTCGACTTCGGCTCCGGTGGCACCAAGCGCCTGGTCCTGCGCTACGCGCCCCTGGTCAAGCTCTGACCCGAGGAGCGGGGCCCGGAGGCTCCCCGACGAGGGTCGGGGAACCGCGGCACGGGCGGACGGCACTCGGGTCCCGCGACGCCTGAGGGAGCCGCCCTGCGAGGTGCGTCGAGGAGTGGGCCCGGAGGGTCCGACACGAGGCGCAGGACGCGCTCCGCGCAGCAGGGGCACGGCACTGGCCGCGGTGTCGGCCGGAGGCCGACAGATCACACGGTGACGCCGTGCTCGGCGAGCCACTCCTGCGGGTCGATCGGGCGGCCGGTCATGCCGCCGCGGTGGATCTGGTAGTGCAGGTGCGGGCCGGTGGACTGGCCCTCGTTGCCGATCTTGGCGATCTGGTCACCGGCGTGCACGATGTCGCCGGCCTGGACGTCGTAGTAGCGCATGTGGCCGTAGACGTGGACGTTGCCGTCGGGGTCCTGGATGTAGACGGCGTTGCCGTAGCCGGAGGCGCGGCCGGCACGGATGACGACGCCGTCGGTGGCCGAGTGGATCGGCGTGCCGAGCGGCCCGGCGAGGTCGATGCCGTAGTGCATCGTGCCCCAGCGCATGCAGAAGCAGGTGGTGAGCCGGCCCTGCGTGGGCAGCACGGTCTTCGGCTCCCGGGCGGCGCGGGAGGCGGCCAGCTCACCGAGCCGGGCCTGGGCCTCGGCCTCGGTTATGCCGCGGCGCACGCCGGCGTCCTCGAGGTCGCCGCTGAAGCCGACGTCGGAGGCCACGCCCAGGCCGTAGTCGGCGGCGCTGACCGACAGCCCGGCCGTGTCGCTGCCGAGGGTGCTGGGCAGGGCGGCGACGACGGCGCCGGCGACGAGCGCGGCGAGCCACACGGGGCCGCGCCGGCCGGGCGGGCGCGGCAGGCGGCGACGGCGGCCGCCGGCGGCCTCCTCGGCGGCGTCGGGACCGGGGGCCTCGGCGGCCGGCGCGTCGCTCGTCTCGACGAGGGCGGGGACTGCGGGGACGGCGGGGATGGCGCCGGTGGCGGGCCCGTCGTCGGTGCGCGGTCGCTCCAGCAGCGCGGGGCCGGTCGAGCGGGTCACGGGACACCTTCTTCGGGAGCGCCTCCCCGAGCGGGTGCCGCGGGGGCGACCCGTCGGGGGAGCGACGGCGGCGGGGGCGTCCGGGGACGCCTGCCGGCGGGTACCGGCTCCGTGATCGGACCGTAACGATCAGTCAGCTCTGCGACGGGTCACCGACACCCGGGTGTCGACACGGCTGCGCCGGGTGGGGCGGGTGTGACGGGGGTGGCGGTGTCACGGCGCACGACCGCCCGCCACGCGGAACGGGTGTGGCGGGCGGGGGGCGTGGGGCGGCACTGCTGCGAGGCCCACCGCCGGCTCACGAGCGGCCGAGGCGGTGGCCCCGTCCAGAGGCTCGCCCCGAGCCTGCGAGGGGTGAGGAGGACGGGGTCCTCTTTCAGGCGACGGCGGCCCGTGCGGGGGCCTGGGCGCGCGGCCGGCGGTGGCCGGCGAGGGTGGCGGCGACCTCGTCGAGGACGTTGCGGTGGAAGGGCAGGGACATGTGGCCGATGCCGCGCACCAGCACGTTGCGGGCCTGCAGGTCCGGGTGGTCGCACCGCCCGGCACTGGTGGGGAGGACGACCTGGTCGAGGTCGCTGTAGATCGCGGTCACCGGCGTGCGGATGCCCGGCGCGGGCTCGGTGAGCTCCCGCAGCACCGGCGAGCCCGGCCGGAGCTGGCGCACCAGCGGGGTGGGCAGCAGGTGCGCGAGCACCGACCCCTGGTGCGGCGTCCCCAGCGTCACCAGCGACTCGACGTGCCGGTCGCCGCCCTGGCGCTGCACGTGGTAGCGGGCGATCAGGCCGCCGAGGCTGTGCCCGACGACGTGCACCCGCTCGTGCCCGGTCTGCTCGCAGACGCGCTGCAGGTGCTCGCCGAGGTCGGCGGCGCCGCGCGCCACGTCGGCGAGCAGCGGGCTGTAGTTCCAGGAGCAGACGGAGGTGAACCCGCGCCGGCGCAGGCTGCGCCGCATCACCGCGAAGACCGAGTGGTTGTCGATCAGACCGTGCACGAGGACGACGGGGACGCGTGCGGCCAGCGGGTCGGCGGCGAACAGGGCGCGCACCGCGGGCGGCTGCTCGCCGGGACGACACCGCGGGTCGGGCCGCAGCTGCTCGGTGCGCGTGCCGAGCGGGTAGATGAGCGCGTGGGCCCCGACGAGGGCCAGTTCGGTGAGCCCGCCGGTCAGCGTGGCCAGGCTCACCAGCGACCGCACCGGGTGCCGTGGCGCTCCCGGTCCGCCGGCGTCGGTGTGCGACGCTGGATCGGACTCCGGGTCGCTGAGTGGGCGCATCGTTCCTCCCCGTCCGGGACCGCTGATCAGGCTCGTCCCGGCGGGGACGACGACCTCACCGGGATACCCCAGTTCACCTGACGGTAAAGCGGCGTTGTGGTGTTCGTCACACCGGCGCCACGCGCCGAGGCCAGTTCGTGACCGAGACGAAGGGGGAACCGTGGTGGCCGGCGATGGCTCGACCCGCGACCGCTCGACCCGCCCCGAGGGGAGGGCGGCGCGCCCCTCCGCCCGTCGCGCCGGACCCCGCCGCCCGCCCGAGCCCGCCGCTGCGGTGCCGGCCGACGGGCTGGTCGTCGGCGACCCGCCGGTGCTCGCCCGCGTCACGGGGGTGCTGCTCGTCCTCGCCGGCCTCGCCGGGGCGGCCGCCCTCTTCCCGACCTACCTCGTCGTCGGCGGCACCGAGGTGTCCCAGTCCGCCGGGGCGCTCAGCCTGCTCGCCGGGCTGCTGGTGCCCCTCACCGCCGCGGTGGTCGGCGGCGGCCTCGTCGCCGGCCGGGTGCCGCGCCTCGGCCTCGCCTACGCCGGGATCGGCGGGGCGCTGGCCCTGGGGCTGCTGCTGATCGAGCTCTACCGGGCCAGCACCTCCACCATCCGGCCGGGCATCGAGGTGATCGCCGGCCAGCGGGTGCTCACCAGCTCGGTCGACGTCGGGCCCGGCTGGGTGCTCGGCGTCGTCGCCCTGGGGCTCACCGTGCTGGCCGGCGTCCTGGGGGTGGCCGCCTGGGGGCGCACCGTGATGGACGACGCCGGCACCCTCGACCCCGTCCGCCCGGCGCTCGCCGGCGCCGCGGCCGTGCTGGGGGTGGGCGCCGTGCTGTGCCTGGTGCTGCCGGCCGCGGACCTCCCCGACCGCATCGTCACCGACCCGACCACCGGCCTGCAGGTCGTCGTCGCGCAGGAGGGGCCCCAGGGGCTGCTCGAGCGTCCCGGCCTGGCGTTGCTCGGAGGCCTGCTGCTCGCCGGGACCGTCGTCCTGTGCTCGGTGCTGGCCCCCTCGCTGCGGCCCCGGTTGGCCGCGGTCGGCGGCCTGCTCGCCATCGCCGCCGTCGTCCTCGCCGCCGGTCTGGGCGGCCTGCGCGACGCCGTGGTGTCCGACGAGCTGGAGTGGACGCTGCCCGGTGTCGGGCTGCTGCTGGCCGGGGTCGGCTACGTCGTCCTCACGGTGCTGGCCTGGCGGCTGCGCCGGGCGCCGGCCCGGTGACCGCACCCGGCCCGGCCGGCGAGGAGCGCATCCGCGTCGTCGTCGCCACCTGGGCGGACGACGACGACGCGGACCGCGTCACCATGAGCGTCGCCCGCGGCCTGCGCGACGCCGGGGTGGAGGTGGTCCACGCCGGCCGGCTCCTCCCGGAGGCGCTCGCCGACACCGTCGTCCAGGAGGACGCCGACGCCGTCGGCCTGCCGGTGCTCCCCGCCGACGCGCCGGTGCTGCTCGCCCGGCTGGTCGCGCTGCTGGCCGACCGCGGCGTCGACGACGTCGCCGTCTTCGCCTGCGGCCGGGACGCCGACCTGCCCGGTCGCACCCGGCTCTTCCCGCCCGGCAGCCCGCCCGAAGGCATCGCCGACTGGCTGCGCGGGCAGGTCGGCAGGTGAACGGGAGCGCCGGCTCCAGCACCCCCGAGGCCACGCACGTGTCACCCCCGCGGTGAGCAGGGCAGTCGTCGGACGGTGGCGGACCGGCGCACGGCTGCGGCTGCTCGCCGTCGGGGGACTCCGGTGGCCGGGGTCGTGTGATGCCGCCCACCCTCCCTGCGCCGGTGCACGGCCCGCGTCCGGCGGGGGATACGGTGCCTGTTCGTGGATCTCTTCGAGTACCAGGCCCGTGACCTGTTGGCCTCGCACGGTGTGCCCGTGCTCCCCGGCGGCGTCGCCGAGACCCCCGAGCAGGCGGAGGCGATCGCCCGCGAGATCGGCACCTCCGTCGTCGTCAAGGCGCAGGTGAAGACCGGTGGCCGCGGCAAGGCCGGCGGCGTCAAGCTCGCCGACAGCGCGGAGGACGCCCGGGCGCGCGCCCAGGACATCCTCGGCCTGGACATCAAGGGCCACATCACCCACCGCGTGATGGTCGCCCAGGCCAGCGACATCGCCGAGGAGTACTACTTCTCCTACCTGCTCGACCGCGCCAACCGCACCTTCCTGGCCATGGCCAGCGTCGAGGGCGGCATGGAGATCGAGCAGCTCGCCGTCGAGCGCCCCGAGGCCCTGGCCCGCATCCCCGTCGACGCCACGGTCGGCGTGGACACCGCCAAGGCCACCGAGATCGTCGACGCCGCGGGCTTCCCCGCCGAGGTGCGCGACCAGGTGATCGCCGTCGCCGTCCAGCTGTGGAACACCTTCGCCAAGGAGGACGCCACCCTGGTCGAGGTCAACCCGCTGGCCAAGGCCCCCGACGGCACCGTGCTGGCGCTGGACGCGAAGGTGACCCTGGACGAGAACGCCCGCTTCCGGCACCCGCAGCACGAGGAGCTCGAGGACTCCGCCTCGGCCGACCCGCTGGAGGCCGCGGCCAAGGAGAAGGACCTCAACTACGTCAAGCTCGACGGCCAGGTCGGCATCATCGGCAACGGCGCCGGGCTCGTGATGAGCACGCTGGACGTCGTCGCCTACGCCGGTGAGGAGTTCGGCGGCGTCAAGCCGGCCAACTTCCTCGACATCGGTGGTGGCGCCTCGGCCGAGGTCATGGCCAACGGGCTGCACATCATCCTGTCCGACCCCGCGGTCAAGAGCGTCTTCGTCAACGTCTTCGGCGGGATCACCGCCTGCGACGCGGTCGCCAACGGCATCGTGCACGCGCTGCAGCTGCTCGGTGACGAGGCGACCAAGCCGCTGGTCGTCCGGCTCGACGGCAACAACGTGGAGGAGGGCCGGCGGATCCTCGCCGACGCCAACCACCCGCTGGTGACCCTGGTGGACACGATGGACGGCGCCGCCCGCCGGGCCGCCGAGCTCGCCGCCTAATCGCCCCCGAACGACAGGACCAACAGAGATGTCGATCTTCCTCAACGAGAACAGCAAGGTCATCGTCCAGGGCATGACCGGCTCCGAGGGGCGCAAGCACACCCAGCGCATGCTGGCCTCGGGGACGGCGATCGTCGGCGGCGTGAACCCGAAGAAGGCCGGCCAGAACGTCGACTTCGACGGGGCCAGCGTCCCGGTGTTCGGCGGGGTCGCCGAGGCGATGAAGGAGACCGGCGCCGACGTCAGCGTCATCTTCGTGCCGCCGGCCGGCGCGAAGAACGCCGTCATCGAGGCCGTCGACGCCCAGATCGGGCTCGCCGTCGTCATCACCGAGGGCATCCCGGTGCACGACTCGACCTACTTCTGGGCCCACGCCCAGGGCGGCTCGACCCGCATCATCGGCCCGAACTGCCCGGGGCTGATCAGCCCGGAGCGCTCCAACGCCGGCATCATCCCGGCCAACATCACCAAGCAGGGCAAGATCGGGCTGGTCAGCAAGTCCGGCACGCTGACCTACCAGATGATGTACGAGCTCCGGGACATCGGTTTCTCCACCTGCGTCGGCATCGGTGGCGACCCGGTCATCGGCACCACGCACATCGACTGCCTGCAGGCCTTCCAGGACGACCCGGAGACCGAGGCCATCGTGATGATCGGTGAGATCGGTGGCGACGCCGAGGAGCGGGCCGCGGACTTCATCGAGGCCAACGTCACCAAGCCCGTCGTCGGCTACGTCGCCGGCTTCACCGCGCCCGAGGGCAAGACGATGGGCCACGCCGGCGCGATCGTCTCGGGCTCGGCCGGCACCGCGCAGGCCAAGAAAGAGGCCCTCGAGGCCGCCGGTGTCCGCGTGGGCAAGACCCCGTCGGAGACGGCCCGCCTGATGCGCGAGATCGTCGGCGCCTGAGAGAAGACACCCTGCCCCGCCACTTGCGAGCTCGCGGCGGGACCCTGCAGGGGGCCGAGCGGATCGCCGCTGCCCGGTGGCCCTTCGGGGTCGCCGGGCAGCGGCGTCCCTGCGTCTCGCCCGCACCCGGACAGGGGATGATGGGCCCGCCGCGAGTGCACGGGCTGCGGGCCGGTGTCCACGATCCGCGCAGTCACCAGGCCACGACCGAGGAGCGCCCCGCGATGACCAGTCAGCCGCCTCAGCAGCCGGGCGGGTACGGGCACCAGCCGGGCGAGGGCGAGGACGCGCGGCGTCCGGACGGCGGGCAGTCCGCGCCGGGGCAGGCGCAGCCGTGGTACGGGCAGCAGCCGCCGTCCTACGGCCAGCCCGGGTACGGACAGCAGCCCGGCTACGGCGCGCCCCACGGCCAGCCGCCGTACGGCCAGCCCGGCTACGGCCAGCCGAGCTACGGCGCGCCCTACGGTCAACCGGGCTACGGCCAGCAGCCCGGGTACGGCTACGGCCAGCCGGGCCCCGGTGCGCAGTACCCACAGCCCCACGGCCAGCCGCCGTACTCGCAGTCCCCGTGGGGCCAGTCGGGCCACGGCCAGCCGGCGTACGGCCAGCAGACGCCCTGGGGGCAGCCGTACGGGCAACAGCCCCCGGCCCAGCAGCCGTGGGCGCCCCCGGCCCGCAGCGGCCCGCAGGTCGGCCTCGACCGCACGCGGGTGTACCGGGGCGACTGGCTGGTGACCCTGTGCGCCGTGGCGTTCCTGCTCTTCGCGGCGCTGCCGTGGTTCACCTTCGACTTCGGTTTCGGGTTCTCCGAGTCGATCAACGGGTTCGACTTCAGCCTGGTCACCACCGCGGCCGTGCTGCTCGTCCTCGCCGCGGTGTGGTCCCTGCTGCCCGCCGTCGTGGACCTCGGCCTGCCCTTCCCGCGCGGCTCCGTCACCGTCGGCCTGACCTCGCTGGCCCTCCTGCTGACCCTCGTGGGGTGGTTGAGCACCTTCGAGGGCGGCTTCAGCCCGTTGGCGCTGCTGACCGTCCTCACCGCGGCCGCCGCCGTCGTGGTCTCCGTCCTGACGCTGCTGCGCCAGCCGCACAACCGCCCGATCACGACCCCCGGTGGCACGTCCTGGCCCACCCAGCAGACCGGTCAGCCCGGGCAGCCGTGGCAGCCGGCCCCGTACGGCCAGCAGCAGCCGCCGTACGCCGCGCCGTCCGCCCCGGAGCAGTCCCCGCCGACGCCGCCGGGCCCCGCGACGCCGCCGTCCGGGGGCGACCGGGATCCCCGCCGGCCGGGCGGCTCGACCGCCTCGGGCGCGGGGTCCGACCCGTCCGCGTAGCCCTCCTCACGCCGATCCTCGGATCCGCCGGGCGCGTGCTCCGACGATCCCGGCCCGGCCTTGGGACAGTGGGAGCGTGGTCTCCCTGCTCGCCCGACTGAGCCTGCCCGGGCAGCGGGACCCGGGCAGCCGCACCGCGCGGCACGCCCCCGTCCTCGCCGCCGTGGCGACCGCCGCCGTCACCGTGCTCGGCCTGCTCGGCGTGGGCCTCGCCTCGGTGGTGGTGCAGACGCTCGACCCGGCAGGCGGGATGCCGGTCGCCGGCTCGGCGCGCCTGTCCGGTCGGCTGTGGCTGCTGGCCCAAGGCGGCGGCCTGACGCTCGGGTCCGGTCCGCTGGTGCTGGCACCGCTGCTGCTCACCCTCGTCGTCGCCTGGGGCCTGTCCAGTGCCGGCCGCGGAGTGGTCCGCGCCTGCGACCTCACCGTCGGGCGGTCGCTGGCCGCGGTCGTGGCCGCGGCGGTCGGGACGCACACGCTGCTCGCCGTGCTCGTCGGGCTGCTCGTCACCACCCCGGGGGCGCAGGTCGACCTGGTGCGGTCCGCGATCGGCAGCGCCGTGGTCGCCCTGCTCGCCGTCGGCTGGGGGACCGCTCGCGACTCCGGCCTGCTCGACGACCTCCTCGACTCCGCGCCAGGGCCGGTGCGGCCACTGCTGCGCGCGGCAGCGGCCGGGCTGCTGACCGCCGTCGCCCTCGGCCTGCTCATGGTGGCGGTGGCCCTGGCCGCGGACGCCGGGGGCTACGCGGCCCTGTCGCGGTCCCTCGGCGGGTCCGGCGCCGGCGCGGTCGGGCTCCTGGTGCTCGGCGTCCTGCTGCTGCCCAACGCCGCCGCGGCCGCGATCGGCGTGGCCGCCGGTCCGGGCTTCGCCGTCGGCAGCGGCACGCTCGTCTCCGTGCACGGCGTCACCCTCGCGGCGGTGCCGGCGCTGCCCCTGCTGGCCGCGCTGCCCGACACCCAGGCGGTGCCGCTGCTGGCCTTCGCCTCCCAGGTGGTGCCGGCGCTCGCCGGCCTGGTCGCCGGCGCGACGCTCGGCCGACGGCTGGGCGACGACGACGGCGGCTCGGTCGTCGCCGGGCTGTGGGGTGTGCTGTCGGGCGTGCTGCTCGGCCTCGCCTGCGGCCTGCTCGCCTGGGCCGCCGGCGGCTCGCTCGGCGACGGCGCGCTGGCCGACGTCGGCGCGCCACCGGTCCGGACCGGGCTGGCGGTGGCGCTGCAGGCCGGCGTGGCCGCCGCGGTCGCGGCCGCGGTCACCCGCTGGCGGTCGCTGGGCTGAGCGAGTCCCCGGCCCCCATGCAGGAGCCCGCTGCCGGCCCCGTCCCGGGCACAGCCCTGAGCCTGCGAAGGGTGGGGGGCCTTCAACGGTGGGGGGCGAGGGGGTCCTTATAGGGTCGCTGCCGTGCCCGCTCCCGAGACCTCCGCGCGGGCGCGGGTCGTCGTCCTGCTCTCGGGGACCGGGTCGCTGTGCGAGGCACTGCTGACCGCCGCGGAGGACCCGGACTACCCGGCCACCGTGGTCGCCGTCGGCAGCGACCGCGACGCCCCGGGGCTCGAGCACGCCCGGGGCCGCGGCATCCCGACCTTCACCTGCACGCTGCGCGACCACCCCGACCGCGCCGCCTGGGACCGCGCGCTGGCCGCCGCCATCGCCGCGCACCGGCCCGACCTGGTGGTCTCCGCCGGGTTCATGAAGATCGTCGGCCCCGCCGTGCTCGACGCCTTCGGCGGCCGGCTGCTCAACACCCACCCCGCGCTGCTGCCGGCCTTCCCCGGCGCGCACGCCGTCCGCGACGCGCTCGCCGCCGGCGTCGGCGTCACCGGCAGCACCGTGCACTGGGTGGACGCCGGCGTCGACACCGGACCGGTGCTCGCCCAGCGGGAGGTGCCCGTGCTCCCCGGGGACGACGAGGCCCGGCTGCACGAACGGATCAAGGACGTGGAGCGCGAGCTCCTGGTGGAGACGGTGGCGCGCGTGGTCACCGGCCTCGGCACCGAGACCACGGAGGACCCCCGATGAGCGACCGCACCCCGATCCGCCGCGCCCTGCTCGGCGTCTACGACAAGACCGGCATCGAGGAGCTGGCCCGCGGTCTCGCCGACGCCGGCGTCGAGCTGGTGAGCACCGGCGCGACCGCCCGCCGGATCGCCGACGCCGGGGTGCCGGTCACCCCCGTCGAGCAGGTCACCGGCTTCCCCGAGTGCCTGGACGGGCGGGTCAAGACGCTGCACCCGGCCGTGCACGCCGGCATCCTGGCCGACCGCCGCAGGCCCGAGCACGTGCAGCAGCTCGAGGAGCTCGGCATCGCGCCGTTCGACCTCGTCGTCGTCAACCTCTACCCGTTCACCGAGACGGTGGCCTCCGGCGCCGGCCAGGACGAGTGCGTGGAGCAGATCGACATCGGCGGCCCGGCCATGGTCCGCGCGTCGGCCAAGAACCACCCGTCGGTGGCCGTCGTCGTCGACCCGGCCCGTTACGGCGACGTCCTCGCCGCCGTCGCGGCCGGGGGCTTCACCCTGGCCGAGCGGCAGTCGCTGGCCGCGGCGGCCTTCCGGCACACCGCCGACTACGACATCGCCGTCGCCTCGTGGCTGGGCAACGTCGTCGCCCCCGACGACGACTCGGGCTTCCCGGCCTGGGTCGCCGCCGGTTGGCAGCGCGCCGACGTGCTGCGCTACGGCGAGAACCCGCACCAGCGGGCGGCGCTCTACCGCAGCGGCCGGCCCGGGTTGGCACACGCCGAGCAGCTGCACGGCAAGCAGATGTCCTACAACAACTACGTCGACACCGACGCCGCCTGGCGGGCCGCGCACGACCACGCCGACCCCTGCGTGGCGATCATCAAGCACGCGAACCCCTGCGGCATCGCCGTCGGCACCGACATCGCCGCAGCCCACCGCAAGGCGCACGCGTGCGACCCGGTCTCGGCCTTCGGCGGCGTGATCGCGGCCAACCGCGAGGTCGACCTCACCATGGCCGAGCAGGTGGCCGAGGTGTTCACCGAGGTCGTCGTGGCGCCGTCCTTCACCGAGGACGCGCTGCAGGTGCTCACCGCGAAGAAGAACATCCGGCTGCTGCGGCTGGGCGAGGTGGCCCCGCCGGCGACCGAGATGCGTCCGATCAGCGGCGGGCTGCTGCTCCAGAGCGTCGACCGCATCGACGCCGCCGGTGACGACCCCACCACCTGGACCCTCGCCACCGGCGAGCCGCTGGACGCCGCCGGCCTCGACGACCTGGTGTTCGCCTGGCGCTCGGTGCGCGCGGTGAAGAGCAACGCCATCCTCCTGGCCCACGACAAGGCGACGGTCGGCGTCGGCATGGGCCAGGTGAACCGGGTCGACTCCGCGCGGCTGGCCGTCGCGCGGGCGGGGGAGCGGACCGCCGGCTCGGTCGCCGCCTCCGACGCGTTCTTCCCCTTCGCCGACGGCCTCCAGGTGCTGCTCGACGCCGGGGTCCGGGCGGTCGTGCAGCCCGGCGGGTCGGTGCGCGACGAGGAGGTCGTGGCGGCCGCGGCCGCCGCCGGCATCCCGCTCTACCTGACCGGGACCCGCCACTTCGCCCACTGAGGAAGGACCCCGTGCCCCCCACACCTCGCAAGCTCGGCGCGGGTCCCTGCACGGGGCCACGTCACACGTCCCGCCCGCACCTGACGCCACCCGAGGCCGGCGCCGTCCTCGAGGGCGCGGACCTCGCGCGGGTCGACTGGTGGGGCACCGAGCTCGACGGCGTCACCTTCACCCGCTGCCGGTTCGAGGACGCCGGGCTGGAGGAGCTGGTCACCCGGCGGTGCGTCTTCGACTCGTGCGTGCTCACCGGGGTGCGGATGAGCGGTGCCGAGCACCTGGGGACGGCGTTCCTCTCCTGCCGCTTCGACCGCGCCCGGCTGTTCGACGTCACCTGGGACGGCTGCAAGCTCACCGGCTCGCAGTTCCCCGGCGCGCAGCTGCGCCCGATGACCACGACCGACAGCGACTGGAGCTGGACGTCGCTGCGCGGCGCCGACCTCTCCGGGCTGGTGCTGGCCGGTCAGCGGTTCCGGGAGGCCGACCTGACCGGCGCCGACCTCCGCGAGTGCGACCTCACCGGTGCCGACCTGGACCGGGCCCGGCTGCAGGGCGCGCAGCTGCGCGGGGCCGACCTGCGCGGCGCCTCGACCGACGCGGTCGACTGGCGGGCGTTCGAGCTGACCGGCGTGCAGCTCGACCTGGCGCAGGCCGTCCAGGTCGCCCGCGCCCACGGCGCCCTCGTCGGGGATTGACGCGAGCGACGCCGCGGGACGGCAGACGCCCTGCGAGGCGGCGCGAGGAGCGGGGGCCGGAGGCTCCCGCGATCGGGCGTCGGGCAGGGCTCCACGCCGCAGGGGGACGGCACCTGGCCGCGGTGCGGTCCGGTGGGGCCGCAGTGTCCTCCCCTCACCTCCAGCGGGGGCCGGTGAAGAGGGCCTTCAGCGCGCCGAGCAGGCCGAGCACCGGGACGGCCACGGCGAACCAGAACCCGGTGTCGATGGTGTCGGGGTCCCAGCCCTCGGCGGCCAGCGGCACCAGGACCCCGGCTCCGGCCACCAGGCTGACCAGCAGCGCCAGCACCCCGAGGAAGCGGTGCGTGCGGGCCGGGAGGACGACGAGCAGGCCCAGCAGGAACAGCACCGCGCCACCCAGGACGACGGCCATCGGCTGCCAGAACCCGTTGCCGAACAGCGCCGCCACACCACCGTCGGCGGCGTCGTCCCACCCGCGGCGGACCAGGTCCCAGCCGGTCAGGTCGCTCCCCGGGAGCCAGCGCAGCAGCAGGCTGACCCCCGCGGAGATGCCGGCCAGCAGCAGCAACAGGCTGGCCAGGCTGTCCGAGCGCCGCACGCGGACCGGCGTGGTCGAGTACTCCGGGGCCGGACGAGGGGCGTACCCCGGAGGCGGCGGAGGTGGGCCGGGGGCGTAGCCGGGACCGGCCCCGATCGGGGCGGCCACGGGCTGGATGCCGGGGATCGTCTGTTCCCGCCAGTCGTCGGTGCCTCGCGTCCCGGCGGCTGGGGACTGCTCGCGCTCGCTCATCTGCACTCCTCGCGCAACGGCGGGCGCGGGAGGCGCCCGCACCTGCGAGCCTAGGGCGGGGTGGCTCGCGCCGGACCCCTCTCCGGCAGACTGTCGGCCGTGCAGGCGACGACTCTCGACGGCAAGGCCACCGCAGCAGCCATCCGCGCCGAGCTCACCGAGCGGGTCGCTGCCCTGACCGCGGCCGGCCACCGGCCGGGCCTCGGCACGCTGCTGGTCGGCGACGACCCCGGCAGCCGCTGGTACGTCAACGCCAAGCACAAGGACTGCGCCCAGGTCGGCATCGCGAGCATCCAGCGCGAGCTGCCCGCGACCGCGACGCAGGCCGACGTCCTCGCCGTCGTCGACGAGCTGAACGCCGACCCGGCCTGCACCGGCTACATCGTCCAGCTGCCGCTGCCGCGGGGCATCGAGGAGAGCGCCGTCCTCGAGCGGATGGACCCGGCCAAGGACGCCGACGGCCTGCACCCGGTCAACCTCGGCCGGCTGGTGCTCAACGTCCCGGGCCCGCTGCCGTGCACGCCGGTCGGCATCGTCGAGCTGCTGCGCCGCCACGACGTCCCGATCGCCGGCGCCGAGGTCGTCGTCGTCGGCCGCGGCATCACCGTCGGCCGGCCGCTGGGCCTGCTGCTCACCCGCCGGACCGAGAACGCCACCGTGACGCTCTGCCACACCGGCACCCGCGACCTGGCCGCGCACCTGCGCACCGCCGACATCGTGGTCGCCGCCGCCGGCGTCCCGGGCCTGGTCACCAAGGACGTCGTCAAGCCCGGCGCCGCCGTCCTGGACGTGGGCGTCAGCCGGGTCGACGGCAAGATCGCCGGGGACGTCGCCCCGGACGTCGTCGAGGTCGCGGGCCACGTCGCACCGAACCCCGGCGGGGTGGGCCCGATGACGCGGGCGATGCTGCTGCAGAACGTCGTCCTGGCCGCCGAGCAGGCCGCCGCCGCGGACGTCCTCACGGCATCGTGACCGAGCTCGCGAGGTCGCGCGGGGACGGAGCGACGCGCGGAGCGCGGTCGACGAGCGCCGGCGAGGAGACCGTGTGACGCGCCCGCCGCTCTACACCCGCCGGCCGTTCCTGGCCGGCCTGCTGCGGCAGCTGCCGCTGCTGGCGGTGCTGCTCGCGGTGGGCGTCGGGCTGCTCATGGTCACCTTCGAGCACTGGCGGCGGGGGCTGGTCGTCGTCGGGCTCGCGCTGGTCGGCGCCGGGGTGCTGCGGCTGTTGCTCCCCCTGCGCCGGCTCGGATTCCTGGCCGTCCGCAGCCGCCCGGTGGACGTCGTCCTGCTGGTCGGCGTCGGGGTCACGCTGACCGCGTTCACGCTGGCGATCCCCGGCGCTTGAGGTGGCGGATCACCCGACCGGGCGCGGGACTGCGCCCAGCGATAGGTTGGCCGCCATGGCAGAGCAGCCCAGGAACGGCAAGGTGACCGTCGTCGGTGCCGGGTTCTACGGCTCGACCACCGCCCTCCGACTCGCGGAGTACGACGTCTTCGAGACCGTCGTGCTCACCGACATCGTCGAGGGCAAGCCCGAGGGCCTGGCCCTCGACATGAACCAGTCCCGCCCCATCGAGGGCTTCGAGACGAAGGTCGTCGGCGTCGGCGGCGGGTCCTACGAGGGCACCGAGGGCTCCGACGTCGTCGTCATCACCGCGGGCCTGCCCCGCAAGCCCGGCATGAGCCGGATGGACCTCATCGAGACCAACGCCAAGATCGTGCGCCAGGTCGCGGAGAACATCGCGCAGACCTCGCCGGACGCCGTGGTCATCGTCGTGTCCAACCCGCTGGACGAGATGACCGCGCTGGCCCAGCTGGCCACCGGCTTCCCCAAGAACCGGGTGATGGGCCAGGCCGGCATGCTCGACACCGCCCGGTTCACCAACAACGTCGCCGAGGAGCTCGGCGTCCCGGTGGGTTCGGTGCGCACCCTGACCCTCGGCTCGCACGGCGACACGATGGTGCCGGTGCCCTCGCGCTGCACCGTCGACGGCAAGCCGCTGTCCGACGTCCTGCCGGCCGACCGCATCGAGCACCTCGTGGACCGGACCCGCAACGGCGGGGCCGAGGTCGTGGCGCTGCTCAAGACCGGCTCGGCC
Organism: Geodermatophilus sp. SYSU D00779; assembly: GCF_054050595.1. Taxonomy (NCBI): domain Bacteria; kingdom Bacillati; phylum Actinomycetota; class Actinomycetes; order Geodermatophilales; family Geodermatophilaceae; genus Geodermatophilus; species Geodermatophilus sp. SYSU D00779. The sequence goes on along the minus strand of NZ_JBJGZQ010000025.1, from coordinate 57,188 downwards.
TACTACGCCCCGTCCGCGGCCGCTGCGCGCATGGCCCGTGCGGTCATGGACGACTCCGGTGCGGTCATGCCGGTGTGTGCCTGGGTCGACGGCGAGTACGGCATCTCCGGGGTCTACCTCGGGGTCGAGGCCGAGATCGGCCGCGAGGGCGTGCGCCGGGTGGTCGAGGGCGACCTGACCGAGAGCGAACTGGCCGGGCTGCGCGAGGCGGCCGAGGCCGTGCGCGCCAAGCAGGCCGATGTAGCCGACCTCTGAGCCGAACCGGCTCGGAGCATGTAGAGAGGGACCCGCACGTGGCAAAGATCAAGGTCGAGGGCACCGTCGTCGAGCTCGACGGCGACGAGATGACCCGGATCATCTGGCAGTTCATCAAGGACCAGCTGATCCTCCCGTACCTCGACGTCAACCTCGAGTACTACGACCTGGGCATCGAGAAGCGCGACGAGACCGACGACCAGATCACCGTCGACGCCGCCAACGCGATCAAGCGGCACGGCGTCGGGGTCAAGTGCGCGACCATCACCCCGGACGAGGCCCGCGTCGAGGAGTTCGGCCTCAAGAAGATGTGGCGGTCCCCCAACGGGACGATCCGCAACATCCTCGGCGGCGTCATCTTCCGCGAGCCGATCATCATGCAGAACGTGCCGCGGCTGGTGCCGGGCTGGACCAAGCCGATCGTCGTCGGCCGTCACGCCTTCGGTGACCAGTACCGCGCCACCGACTTCCGCTTCCCCGGCGAGGGCACCCTGACGGTGACCTTCACGCCCAAGGACGGCTCCGCGCCGATCGAGCACGAGGTCTTCCAGGCGCCCGGCGCCGGTGTCGCGCTGGCGATGTACAACCTCGACGAGTCGATCCGCGACTTCGCCCGGGCCTCGATGAACTACGGCCTGCAGCGCGGCTACCCGGTCTACCTCTCCACCAAGAACACGATCCTCAAGGCCTACGACGGCCGGTTCAAGGACCTGTTCGCCGAGGTCTTCGAGGCGGAGTTCAAGGACCAGTTCGAGCAGGCCGGCATCACCTACGAGCACCGGCTCATCGACGACATGGTCGCCGCGTCCCTCAAGTGGGAGGGCGGCTACGTCTGGGCCTGCAAGAACTACGACGGCGACGTCCAGTCCGACACCGTGGCGCAGGGCTTCGGCTCGCTGGGCCTGATGACCTCGGTGCTGATGAGCCCCGACGGGCGCACCGTCGAGGCCGAGGCCGCCCACGGCACGGTGACCCGCCACTTCCGGCAGCACCAGCAGGGCAAGGAGACGTCGACCAACCCGATCGCGTCGATCTTCGCCTGGACCCGGGGTCTGGCCCACCGCGGCAAGCTGGACGACACGCCCGAGGTGACCCGCTTCGCGGAGACCCTGGAGAAGGTCTGCATCGACACCGTCGAGAGCGGCCAGATGACCAAGGACCTCGCGCTGCTCATCTCCAAGGACCAGCCGTGGCTGACCACCCAGGACTTCTTGGCGGCCATCGACGGCAACCTGCAGAAGGCCATGGGGTAAGTACCCCGTCCTCCTCACCGTGGGAGGACCCCGTCCTCCCCACCCCTCGCTCCGCTCGGGGCGGTGCCCTGGACGGGGCCGGCGGTGAGCCTCTGGGCGGGCCAGCCCCGGGACGAGGCCTGACGACGGCCCCCTCACCTCGCGGTGAGGGGGCCGTCGTCCGTCAGGCGACGTAGGCCGCGAGGTGCTCGCCGGTGAGGGTGGAGCGGGCGGCGACGAGGTCGGCGGGTGTGCCCTCGAAGACGACCCGGCCGCCGTCGTGACCGGCGCCGGGGCCCAGGTCGATGATCCAGTCGGCATGCGCCATGACCGCCTGGTGGTGCTCGATGACGACGACCGACTTCCCGGAGTCGACGAGCCGGTCGAGCAGGCCGAGCAGGTTCTCGACGTCGGCGAGGTGGAGGCCCGTCGTGGGCTCGTCGAGCACGTAGACGCTGCCCTTCTCGGCCATCTGGGCGGCCAGCTTCAGGCGCTGCCGCTCACCGCCGGACAGCGTCGTCAGCGGCTGACCCAGGCTGAGGTAGCCGAGCCCGACGTCGGCGAGCCGGTCGAGGATCGCGTGCGCGGCCGGCGTGCGCGCCTCGCCGGCTCCGAAGAACTCCTCCGCCTCGGCGACCGACATCGCGAGCACCTCGGCGATGGTGCGGCCACCCAGCGTGTACTCCAGGACCGCGGCCTGGAACCGCCTGCCCTCGCACTCCTCGCACGGCGACTCGACCGTGGCCATGACGCCCAGCTCGGTGTAGATGACACCGGCGCCGTTGCACGTCGGGCAGGCGCCCTCCGAGTTCGAGCTGAACAGCGCGGGTTTCACGCCGTTGGCCTTGGCGAACGCCTTGCGGATGGGCTCGAGCAGTCCGGTGTAGGTCGCCGGGTTGCTCCGCCGCGAGCCGCGGATGGCCCCCTGGTCGACCACCACCACGCCGTCCCGGGGCGCCACCGAACCGTGGATCAACGAGCTCTTCCCGGAGCCGGCGACGCCGGTGAGCACCACCAGCACGCCGAGCGGGATGTCGACGTCGACGTCCCGGAGGTTGTGGGTGGCCGCGCCGCGCACCGGGAGGGCTGCGGAGGGGGTGCGCACCGACGGTTTCAGGGACACCCGGTGGTCGAGGTGCCGGCCGGTCGTGGTGCCGCTCCCGCGCAGCCCGTCGACGGTGCCCTCGAACACCACCTCCCCACCGCCGGTCCCGGCACCCGGGCCCAGGTCGACGACGTGGTCGGCGATCGCGATCGTCTCCGGCTTGTGCTCCACGACGAGCACCGTGTTGCCCTTGTCCCGCAGCTGCCGCAGCAGGTCGTTCATGCGCTCGATGTCGTGGGGGTGCAGTCCGATCGTGGGCTCGTCGAAGACGTAGGTGACGTCGGTGAGCGCCGAGCCGAGGTGGCGGATCATCTTCGTGCGCTGCGCCTCGCCGCCCGACAGCGTGCCCGCCGGCCGGTCGAGCGAGAGGTAGCCGAGCCCGATCTCCCGGAACGAGTCGAGCAGGTTCTGGAGGCCGGTGAGCAGCGGCGCCACCGACGGCTCGCTCAGCTCGCGCACCCAGTCGGCCAGGTCGCTGATCTGCATCGCGCAGAGGTCGGCGATGTTCCTGCCCCGGATCTTCGACGACAGGGCCTCCGGGGTGAGCCGCGTTCCGTCGCACTCGGGGCAGGTCTGGAACGTGATCACCCGCTCCACGAAGCGCCGGACGTGCGGCTGCAGCGCGTCGACGTCCTTGGAGAGCATGGACTTCTGGACCTTGGGGATCACGCCCTCGTAGGTGAGGTTGATGCCCTCGACCTTGATCTTCGTCGGCTCCTTGTAGAGGAGGTCGTCCATCTCCTTCTTCGTGTACTTCCCGATCGGCTTGTCCAGGTCCAGGCCGATGCCTTGGAAGAGGCGGCCGTACCACCCGTCCATGCTGTAGCCCGGGACCATCAGGCCGCCCTCGTTCAGCGACTTCGACTCGTCGTAGAGGGCCGCGAGGTCGAAGTCGGAGACCGAGCCCATGCCCTCGCACCGCGGACACATGCCGCCCATGTAGACGGCGTCGCGCACCACGTTCTTCTCGACGCGGCCGCCGGCCTTCTCCCGGCTCATCACCCCGCTCGCCTTGCGCGTGGGGACGTTGAAGGAGAACGCGGTCGGCGGACCGATGTGCGGCTGCCCGAGCCGGCTGAACAGGATGCGCAGCATCGCGTTGGCGTCGGTGGCGGTGCCGACGGTGGAGCGGGGGTTGGCGCCCATCCGCTCCTGGTCGACGATGATCGCCGTCGTCAGCCCTTCGAGCAGGTCGACCTCGGGCCGGGCCAGCGTCGGCATGAAGCCCTGCACGAAGGCGCTGTAGGTCTCGTTGATCAGCCGCTGCGACTCCGCGGCGATCGTGCCGAACACCAGCGAGCTCTTGCCCGAGCCGGAGACGCCGGTGAACACCGTCAGCCGGCGCTTCGGGATCTCGACGCTGACGTCCTTGAGGTTGTTCTCGCGGGCACCCTGCACGCGGATCAGGTCGTGGCTGTCGGCGGCGTGCAGTGCCGGCGGCTGCGTGTCCGTCCTCGTGGCCGAGCTCATCGTGTCTCCGTCCTTCGGGCGAGGCCGCCTCCTCGATCGCGGCGACGGTCTGCTGTCTACCGGATCGACGGAGCCGGCCGGCCCGGGGTGACACCCGTTCGGCGGACACCCACCCCCGACCCCGCCGCGAGCCTGCAGGTGGCCGGGGGAGAGGGCGGCCCCCACAGGGACCGCCCGAGCTCGCGAGGGGTGGGGGAGGGGTGGCCCTCCCTCAGACGCCGAAGAGCTGGGTCCACCAGGGGCCGCCGGGGCCCTCGGCGACGCCCACACCGAGCTTCGTCAGCTCGCAGTCGAGGATGTTCGCGCGGTGGCCCGGGCTCTCCAGCCAGGCCTCCATCACCGCGGCCGCGTCGGCCTGGCCGAAGGCGATGTTCTCCGCGCGCGAGTAGTCGACGCCGGCCTGCTCGGCCCGGTCGAAGGGGGACAGGCCCTCCGGGCTGGTGTGCGAGAAGTAGTCGCGGTCGCGCATGTCCGCACTGTGCGCCCGCGCCACCGCGGCCAGCGCCGGGTCGGCGGTCAGGGCACCGCAGCCGGCGTCGACCCGGGCCTCGTTGACCAGCGCGAGCACCGCGGCCTCCGCGGTGGGGTCCGCGGGGACGGCGGCCCGGGCCACCGGCGCCGGCTCGGTCTCCGCCTCGACGGCGGGCGCCTCGGACCCGGACCCGGCCTCCGCCTCGGACTCGGCCGCCGGCTCCTCGACGGGGACGGCGCGCTCCGACGCCTCGGCCGCCGCGGACCCGGTCGCGGGCGCCGACGTGCTCGCCGGGGACGGCGCTTCGACCGACGACGGAGCGGCGGGCGCCGCGGCCGGGGTCTGCGGTGCCGGGGCGCCGTCGACGCCCATCCGCACGAGCGGGTCGTCCACCCACCCGCCGGAGGACGACGACCCGCCCGAGCCGACCGCGTCGGGGGCGCTGCCGGCGGCGGTCGGGGTCGACTCGAGCGCCACCGGGTCGGTGAAGCTGGTCACGGCGCCGGACACCACGGGTGCCCCGACCGTCACGACGGCGACGGCGCCGACCACGAGGAGCAGGGGCACCAGGCGCGGGAGGCGGAGGAGGCGAGCCCACCGGGAGAGTGCTGCGGCGATGCGGGAGGAGAGCGGCGGACCCGCCGGCATGTGGTGCACGAGTGGTGGTCCTCACCAGGTGCTAGATCACGAATCGTTACTCTGGCAAGAGTAGCCGTACGCGCAGCGTGATCGGCAGTGGGAGGTGACCGAGGTCACTGTGGGCCGGCCGACCCCGCTGGGGTGGTGCTCTCCGGAGGACGAGCGGGCAGCATGGACGTCGTCCCACTGCCCCGTCCGACAGGAGCACGCCGCCGGTGAGCGACGTCTGGCTCAACATCGTGATGGTCGTCGTCTTCGTCCTGATCGGCGGCGCCTTCTCGGGGGCGGAGATCGCGCTCGTCTCGCTCCGCGAGTCCCAGGTGCGGGCGATGGGCGAGAACGGCGGACGGCGCGGCAAGGCCGTGCAGCGCCTGCTCAGCGACCCCAACCGCTTCCTCGCCGCCGTCCAGGTCGGGGTCACCCTGGCCGGTTTCTTCTCCGCCGCGTTCGGTGCCAGCACCCTCTCCCAGCCGTTCGCCGACTGGCTGGTCGACCTGGGCATGCGGGAGGGCCTCGCCGGCACGCTGGCCTTCGTGCTGGTCACCATCGCGATCAGCTACCTGTCCCTGGTGGTCGGCGAGTTGACCCCCAAGCGCCTGGCGCTGCAGCGGGCCGAGGGCTTCTCCCTGCTGGTCGCCGCACCCCTCAACGCGATCGCCAAGCTCTCCCGCCCGGTCATCTGGCTGCTGTCGAAGTCGACCAACCTGCTGGTCCGGCTGCTCGGCGGCGACCCGGCGGCCAGCGGCGAGTCGATCAGCCAGGAGGAGCTGCGCGACCTCGTGACCGCGCACGAGTCGCTGAGCTCCGACGAGCGCCGCCTCATCGGGGAGGTCTTCCGGGCCGGCGACCGCGAGGTCCGCGAGGTCATGACGCCGCGCACCGAGGTCGACTTCCTCGAGGCGTCGATGACCGCGAGCCGCGCGGCCAAGCAGGTCTCCGACTCCAGCCACTCGCGCTACCCGGTCGTCGGCCGCGACGAGGACGACGTCCTGGGCTTCGTGCACGTCCGCGACCTGTTCCTGCCCAACCACCCGGCCGGCCGCGCCGCGACCGTCGGCGACCTGGTCCGCGAGGTCAAACGGCTCCCGGGCACCGCCGGCGTCCTCACCGCCCTGTCGGTGATGCGGCGGGAGAACCACCACCTCGCGATCGTCGTCGACGAGTACGGCGGCACCGACGGCATCGTCACCCTCGAGGACCTCATCGAGGAGGTCATCGGGGAGATCTACGACGAGTACGACGAGGACGTCGCCGGCGAGGGGGAGGAGCGCCCGGACGGCCCGCACGAGGTCGACGGGCTGCTCAACCTCGACGACTTCCGCGAGGTGACCGGGCTGCAGCTGCCCGAGGGCCCCTACGAGACCGTGGCCGGCTACGTGCTCGCCGAGCTCGGCCGGCTGCCCGATGTCGGCGACAGCGTCGAGGTCGAGGGGCGCACGCTGACGGTCCTCGAGCTCGACGGACGGCGGATCGCGCGGATCTCGGTCAGCCGCGCGCCGGAGCCCGAGATCGACCCCGCGCAGGTGCCGACCAGCACGATCGGCACCTGAAGGACCCCTGCAGGGACCCGCCGCGTGCTGTCGGCCCTCCTGCAGGGGCCCGCCACGAGCTCGCGAGTGGTGGGGGCAGAGGGGTCCTCTCTCAGCCCCGCTTCTGGGCGGTCTCCCAGGCGTCGCGGACGATGCCGGCCAGGTCGGTGTGCTTCGGCGTCCAGCCCAGGTCGCCGCGGATCCTGTCACTGGAGGCGACCAGCTGCGCCGGGTCCCCGGCCCGTCGCTGGCCGACCTCGACCGGCACCGGGTGGCCGGTGACCTCGCGGACGGCGTCGATCACCTGCTGCACCGAGAAGCCCGTGCCGTTGCCCAGGTTGTAGATGCGGTGCTCGCCGGGGGACGGGGCGGTCAGCGCCAGCAGGTGGGCGTCGCTGAGGTCCTCGACGTGGATGTAGTCGCGGATGCAGGTGCCGTCGGGCGTGGGGTAGTCCTCGCCGTAGATCGTCAGGTGGTCCCGCTGGCCGGCCACCACCTGCAGCGCGATCGGGATGAGGTGGGTCTCGGTGGTGTGCCGCTCGCCGAGGCCGTAGGCGGCACCGGCCACGTTGAAGTAGCGCAGGCTCACCGCCGCGAAGTCGTACGCGGCCGCGTAGGAGGTCAGCATCGCGTCGACGGCGAGCTTGGTGGCGCCGTAGGTGTTGGTGGGCCGGGTGGGGGCGTCCTCGCGGATCGGCACCTGCTCGGGCTCGCCGTAGGTGGCCGCGGTGGAGGAGAAGACGATCCGGCGGCAGTCGGCCGCGCGCATGGCCTCCAGCAGCGCCAGCGTGCCGGAGACGTTGGTGTCCCAGTAGATCTCCGGCTTGACCTGCGACTCGCCGACCAGGCTCTTGGCCGCGAAGTGCAGCACCGCCTCGGGGCGGACCTCGGCCAGGACCGGCGCGGAGTCGTGCAGCGAGGCCTGCACGAACCTCGCACCCGAGGGGACGGCGTCGGCGTGGCCGGTCGACAGGTCGTCGAGGACGGTCACCTCGTGCCCGCCCTCCAGGAGGGCCGCCGTGACTACGCTGCCGATGTAGCCGGCTCCACCGGCGACGAGAACGCGCATGCGCCCACCCTAGATCCGCGCGCGGCCACCCAGCGTCGCGACGCGGAGCCGTGGTCAGGAGGTCCCGACGTGGTCAGCGCACGACCGGCGGTGCAGCAGCTGCCCGCCTACCGGCCGGGGCGCAACCCCGCCGACCTCGCGCGGGAGATCGGCGTCGAGCGGGCGGTCAAGCTGGCCAGCAACGAGGTGGCGTTCCCGCCGCTGCCGGCCGTCGTCGAGGCGCTCGCGGCCGCGGCGGCGGAGACCAACCGCTACCCCGACAACGGCGCCGTCGTCCTCACGGCCGCCCTGGCCGAGCGCTACGGCGTCGACCCCGCCCAGGTGGTGACCGGGTGCGGCGCGGTCATGCTCTGCCAGCAGCTGGCGCAGTCGTTCAACGACCCCGGCACGAGCATCGCCTTCGCCTGGCGGTCGTTCGAGATGTACCCGCTGCTGGCGCAGGTGGCCGGCGCCCGGTCGATCCAGGTGCCGCTGGTGCCCGGCCGCGCGGGCGGCCCGGCCGACACCCACGACCTCGAGGCGCTGGCCGCTGCGGTCGACGACAGCACCCGGGTGGTCTTCGTCTGCAACCCGAACAACCCCACCGGGACGGCGGTCCGCCGGGCGGAGCTCGAGCGCTTCCTCGACACCGTCCCCGCCGACACGCTCGTCGTCCTCGACGAGGCCTACCGGGAGTTCGTCACCGACCCCGACGTCCCCGACGGGGTGGAGCTGATGCGCGGGCGGCCCCACGTCGCCGTGCTGCGCACCTTCTCCAAGGCCTGGGGACTGGCCGGGCTGCGGGTCGGCTACCTCGTCGCCGAGGACCCCTCGGTCGCCGACGCGGTGCGCCGGACGCACGTGCCGTTCAGCGTCAACACCCTCGCCCAGGCCGCCGCGGTCGCCGCGCTGGCCAGCGAGGACGAGGTCCGCCGGCGCTGTGCCGCGGTCACCGCCGAGCGGGCGCGGCTCACCGCGGCGCTGCGCGAGCGCGGCCTCGAGGTGTCCGACAGCCAGGCCAACTTCGTCTGGCTGCCGGTGGGGGAGGAGGCCGCCGGGCTGGCGGCCGCGCTGGAGGCCCGGGCGGTCATCACCCGGCCGTTCGCCGGGGAGGGGATCCGGGTGACCGTCGGCACGCCCGAGGAGGACGACGTCCTGCTCGCCGCGCTGGACGAGGTCCGGTCGACCGCTCCGGTCGCGTGACCCGCCGGTGACGAGGACGTTCGGGACGTGCGGCGCCACGCCCCGGGATCGGCTGGTTTGATGGCCGACGTGCCTCTTCCCCGTGTGCTCTCCGGCATCCAGCCGACGGCGGGCTCGTTCCACCTCGGCAACCACCTGGGTGCGCTGCGGCAGTGGGTGCGGCTGCAGGAGGACACCGAGGCCTTCTACTGCGTCGTCGACCTGCACGCGATCACCGTCGCCCAGGACCCGGCGGAGCTGCGGCGCAACACCCTCGTCTCCGCGGCCCAGCTGCTGGCCCTCGGCGTCGACCCGGAGCGCAGCACGCTCTTCGTGCAGAGCCACGTGCCCGAGCACCTGCAGCTGTCCTGGGTGCTGGAGTGCCTGACCGGGTTCGGCGAGGCCAGCCGGATGACGCAGTTCAAGGACAAGAGCCAGCGCGAGGGCACCTCCGGCACCTCGGTGGGGCTGTTCACCTACCCGGTGCTCATGGCCGCCGACATCCTCGTCTACCAGGCCGACCAGGTGCCCGTCGGGGACGACCAGCGCCAGCACCTGGAGCTCACCCGCGACCTCGCGACCCGGTTCAACGGCCGCTTCGGCGACACCTTCCCGCTGCCCGAGGGGATCATCCCGGCGGGGGCGGCGCGGGTCATGGACCTGCAGTCCCCGGACAAGAAGATGAGCAAGAGCCTCCCGCCGGCCGGCTGCGTCTTCCTCCTCGACGACCCCAAGGTGACCGCCAAGAAGATCCGCTCGGCGGTCACCGACACCGGCCGCGAGGTCGTGGCCGACCCGGTGGAGAAGCCGGGGATCACCAACCTGCTGACCATCCACAGCGCGCTGTCGGGCACGTCGATCCCCGAGCTGGAGGAGCGGTTCGCCGGCCGCGGCTACGGCGACCTCAAGAAGGAGCTGGCCGAGGTCGTCGTCGACTTCGTGACGCCGGTCCGCCGGCGCACCCAGGAGCTGCTCGACGACCCCGCGGAGCTGCAGCGCACCCTGGCGCAGGGCGCGGCCCGAGCCCGCGAGGTCGCCGTCCGCACGGTCGCCGACGTCTACGACAAGGTCGGCTTCCTGCCACCCGCAGGAGCGCCCGCGTGAACGACGACACCTTCGTCCCGCGCAGCCGCAGCGCCGCGCGGACCGCCGTCCTCGGCGTCGTCGTCCCCATCCCGGAGCCGTGGTCGCAGCTGTTCGTCGACTGGCGGGCCAAGGTCGGGGACCCGCAGGCCACCTCGGTGCCGCCGCACGTCACGCTGCTGCCGCCGACCGAGGTGCCGCTGGCCGACCGGCCGGTGATCAGCGCCCACCTGGCCGAGGTCGCGGCCAACCACCCGCCGTTCGACATGCACCTGTCGGGCACCGGGACGTTCGCGCCGGTCTCGGCGGTGGTGTTCGTGGCCGTGGCCCGTGGCATCGGCAACTGCGAGCTGATCGCCAACGACGTCCGCCGCGGGCCGCTGGCGCGTTCGCTGTCCTACCCGTACCACCCGCACGTGACCGTGGCGCACGACGTCCCGCCGGACATGCTCGACCTCGCCTACAGCGGCCTGGCCGACCTCTCGGCGGAGTTCCGCGTCGAGCACTTCACCGAGTTCGAGCAGACGCCCGACGGCACCTGGGTGATCGCCCGCGAGTACCCCCTCACCGGCCCGCCGCACTGAGAGAGGACCACCCTTCCCCCCACGCCTCGGAGAAGGACCCCGTCCTCCCCACCCTTCGCAGGCTCAGGGCGGGACCCGGGACGGGGCCGGCGGGCCCCTGCAGCGGGGCCGTTCCAGCACGTCACCAGGCCGGGGCGCGGGCGGGGCGGTCTGCCCGCAGACTGGGGCGGGTGAGTGCCACCCGGACCGAGCGGCCCGCCCCCGCGCCCGTGGGGGACCAGCCTCCCGGCGGCCGCTGGTCGCGGGTCACCCAGCTGCCCGGACGCTGGCAGGACCGGGTCACCCGGCTGCGCCGCCGCCTCCCGTGGTTCGACCACCTGGCCCGTGCCGGCGGCCGCTACCAGCGCACCCAGGGCGACCTCATGGCCGCGGGAGTCACCTACTTCGTCTTCCTCGGCCTGGTGCCGGTGCTGCTGCTCGTCGCGTCGGTCATCGGGCTGGTCCTCGCCGGCAACGAGCTGCTGCAGCAGGAGCTCTACGCCACCATCCGCGAGAGCTTCCCCGGCCCGACGGGCTCGGAGATCGTGGGCGAGCTGCGCGGCGCGGTCGGGTCGGCCGGGGTCGTCGGCGCCATCGGGCTCGTCGGCTTCCTCTACGCCGGGCTGCGCGCCATGGACAAGCTGCGCCTGGGCATGGAGCGGATCTGGAAGGGCCGCGTCGACGACCCGGAGTTCCTCCGCGACAACCTGCAGGACCTGGTGGCGCTGGCCGCCTTCGGCCTCGCCGGGCTGCTCAGCCTCGGCCTCACCGGCGGGGTCACCCGGGCCACGTCCTGGACGCTGGAGGCGCTGGGCCTCGAGCGCGCCCCCGGTCTGTTCCTGCTCACCGCCGTGCTCGGGCTGGGCCTGGCCCTCCTCACCGACGTCGTCGTCTTCCTGTGGCTGCTGCGGGTCGTGCCCTCCATCTCCTACCCGCTGCGCCGGCTGCTGCCCGGGGCGCTGTTCGGCGCCGTCGGCTTCGAGGTGCTCAAGCTGGTGGGCAGCCTCTACCTGTCGCTGATCTCGGGCAGCGTGACGGCGTCGGCGTTCGGCGGCGCCGTCGGCATCCTGATCTGGATCAACGTCGTCTGCCGGTTCGCCTTCTTCACGGCCGCGTGGACGGCGACCCTGCCCCAGGTGCAGGGGGACGCGCGCGTGGTGGCCGAGGGCCGCGAGCCGGTGGTCCCGGCCGCCGAGGGCCGGGGCGCTCCGGCGCCCGGCTGACCGGCGCGGGCACCACCTCGATCGCCCGGCGGACGCCGATCACCGTGGCGACGACGATGCCCGCGGCGGTCACGGCCAGCGCCACCGGCACCAGCACGGACTGCCCGTCGTCCGCGGCCGCGGGCGCCGGCGCCACGGCCACCCCGGCCGGTCCAGGGAGCGGGGAGGCGAGCAGCGGGGAGAGCTCGGCAGCGGAGTCGACCAGCCGGCCCACGCCCGCGGTCCCCGCCGGGACGGCGAAGCCCCAGTCCAGCAGCAGCGCGGCCTGGTCGGCGGCGCGCAGCGGCACGTTCTCGGTGCGCATCACGCTGACGACCAGCCGCCGGCCGTCGCGCTCGGCGGCGGTGACGAAGGTGTGCCGGGCGGCGTCGGTGAAGCCGGTCTTGCCACCGAGGTTGCCGGGTGTGCCGGCCAGCGGGTTCTGGTTGTGGATCTGGTAGCCGGGGTAGCGGCCCTCGACCGCGGGCATCTCGGCGAGCCTCGTCCGCAGCAGCGCCACCGTGTCCGGGTCCTCGACCAGTCGGCGGAAGACCAGGGCGAGGTCGTAGGGCGAGGACGACTGGCCGGCCACGTCCAGCCCGGACGGCGTCCCCGCGACGGTGTCGTAGGCGCCGATCGACTCGGCCATCTCGTTCATGGCGCGCACGGTGACGTCGGTGCCGCCCGCGGCGCGGGCGAGGGCGTTGGCCGCGTCGTTGCCCGACTGCATCACGAGCGCCTGGTAGAGCAGCGACACCCGGTAGCGCCCACCGGCGACCATGCCGACCCGGCTGCCCTCCACCGCCTCGTCCTCGACCGTGCCCTCGACGACCTCGGCGGGGTCCAGCAGCGGCAGGAGGGTCAGCAGGGTCAGGGTCTTGAGCGTGCTGGCGGGGTAGTAGCGGCCGTGCGGGTCGCGGGCGGCCAGCACCGCCCCGCTGCCGGCGTCGGCCACCAGCCAGCCGGGAGCGACCACCTCGTCCGGCAGCGGGGCAGCCCCGTCGACCACGACGGTGCCGCGGGTGTCGAGCTCCTCGCCGCCGACGGTCACCCCGCCGGGCCCGCTGCCCTGGGGTGGCCCGCCGGGCGGGGGTGCGGTGGGCGTCGGCGCGGACGGGTCGGCGGTGGGCCGGGCGTCCTCCGCCACCGCGGGCCCCGCGCCGCCCACCAGCAGCCCCGTCGCCAGCACCGCGGCGGCCAGCCGCGCCCCCGGTCGTCGCATGGCGGGCACGCTAGCCCTCGATCGGTGCCGGCGGCGCGCGTGGCGCGGACCACTGCCTCAGGCGGCGTTGGCAACGATCCCGTCTCGGTCTCTCCGGCGGGGTTCGGTGCGGCTGCGGGGCGCGGTTAGCGTGCCGTCGTCGCGTGCTGTGGGAACCGGCGCCCGCCGGCAGCCACGCACGGACCCGACCCACCGGGACCGGCCGCCTCGTCCGTGCGGTCCGTCCCCCCAGAGAGGAGATCGTCTTGCGCCGAGCGCGGAGGATGAAGGCCGCGGCTCTGCTGCTGGCCGGCAGCATGGCCCTGGCGGCCTGTGCCAGCGACGAGCCCACCGGGAGCGGGGGCGGCGAGGGCGGTGGCGGCACCACCGCCGAGGAGCTGCGCGTCGGCCTGGCCTACGACACCGGCGGCCGCGGTGACCAGTCGTTCAACGACTCGGCCTACGCCGGTGCGGCCGCGGCCGTCGACGCCCTCGGCGGCGAGCTGCAGGAGCTCAGCCCCAACGAGGACGCCTCCAACCGCGTCCAGCTGCTGACCCAGCTGGCCGAGCAGGGCTTCAACCCGGTCATCGCGGTCGGCTTCGCCTACGACGACGTCATCGGCGAGGTGGCCCCGCAGTTCCCCGACACCACGTTCGCGCAGGTCGACGGTTCCAACACCGACGGCGCCAAGGGCGACAACGTCACCGGGCTGGTCTTCGCCGAGGAGCAGGGCTCGTTCCTGGCCGGCGTCGCCGCGGCGCTGAAGAGCGAGGCCGGCCACATCGGCTTCGTCGGCGGCGTGCAGAGCCCGCTGATCGAGAAGTTCGAGGCCGGCTACGTGGCCGGTGCCCAGGCCGTGAACCCGCAGATCACCATCGACCGGCAGTACATCTCCCCGGCAGGTGACGTCTCGGGCTTCGGTGACCCCGCCCGCGGCCAGATCGTCGCCCAGGGCATGTACGACGCCGGAGCGGACATCGTCTACCACGCCGCGGGTGGCTCGGGCATCGGCGTCTTCCAGGCCGCCGCCGCCTCCGGCAAACGGGCGATCGGCGTCGACTCCGACCAGTACCTGACCGTCGGACCGGAGCTGCAGCCGGTGGTCATGACCTCGATGCTCAAGCGGGTCGACAACGCGGTGGAGCAGTTCATCAACGACTACTCCGAGGGCAACGTGCAGGGGGCCACCGACGTCCTCAACGACCTGTCCACCGAGGGTGTCGGCCTGGCCAGGTCGGGCGGCTTCATCGACGACATCCAGGGCGAGATCGACCAGTACCGGCAGCAGATCGTCGACGGCACCATCACGGTCCCGACGACGGTCGAGTGACACCCGTGCGGGTGGTCCCGCACGACTGATCCACCCTGCGACGCGGGCCCGGGCGGCGGACGCCCGGGCCCGCGCTGCTCCGGCCCGCCCCGGGCTCGGACGGAACCCGGCGGGTGGGGCACCATACCCACGGCCCCCGGGCTCCCGGGCCCAGGCCCCGGCGGAGCGGCTGATCCCGCTCGCCGGTGCCGTCCGTAGCGACCTCCCGCCCACCGGCGGGCCCAGAGCGAGGAGATGCCGGCATGGCCCCAGCAGGCTCGCCCGCAGACGGCTCCGCGGCGGGCGACGTCCCCCTCGCCGTCGAGCTGCGCGGGATCACCAAGCGCTTCCCGGGCGTGGTGGCGAACAAGGACATCGAGCTGCGGGTCCGCCGCGGCGAGGTGCACGCCATCGTGGGCGAGAACGGCGCCGGCAAGTCGACGCTGATGAAGACCCTCTACGGCGAGCACCGCCCGGACGAGGGCGAGATCCTCATCGACGGCCGCCCGGTCCAGTTCCGCAGCCCGTCGGACGCCATCGCCGCCGGCATCGGCATGGTCCACCAGCACTTCATGCTGGCCGACAACTTCACCGTCCTGGAGAACGTGATCCTGGGCAGCGAGCCCACCCGGCATGGCCGGCTGGACCGGGCCGCGGCGCGCCGCCGCATCGAGGAGATCTCCGAGCGCTACGACCTGGGCCTGCAGCCCGACGCGCTCGTCGAGGACCTCGGCGTCGGCGACCGGCAGCGCGTGGAGATCGCCAAGGTGCTCTACCGCGACGCCCGCATCCTGATCCTCGACGAGCCGACCGCCGTCCTCGTGCCGCAGGAGGTCGACGAGCTGTTCGGCAACCTCGCCGAGCTCAAGCGCGAGGGCCTGACGGTCATCTTCATCTCGCACAAGCTCGACGAGGTGCGCCGGGTCGCCGACTCGATCACCGTCATCCGGCGCGGCACCACCGTCGGCACCGCCGACCCGCGGACGACGACGGCCAAGCAGCTGGCCGAGCTGATGGTCGGCGCCGAGCTGCCCACGCCGGAGACCCGCGAGTCCACCGTGCGCGACACCCCGGTGCTGCAGCTGGTCGGCGTGACGGTCACCGACGGCGGCCAGCGCCCCGTGGTGGACGACGTCACGCTGACCGTGCGCGAGGGCGAGGTCGTGGGCATCGCCGGCGTCGAGGGCAACGGCCAGGCCGAGCTCGTGGACGCGATCATGGGCCTGCGCCCGCTGGCCGCCGGGTCGGTGCTGCTCGGCGGGGAGGACGTCACCGCCTGGAGCACCCGCGCCCGGCGGGAGAGCGGCGTGGGCTTCATCCCCGAGGACCGGCACCGGCAGGGCATGCTGCTCGACGCGCCGCTGTGGGAGAACCGCATCCTCGGCCACCAGACCCGCCCGCCGGCGGTGAAGGGCCCCTTCATCGACCGCCGCGGCGCCCGCGCCGACACCGCCCGCATCATGCGCGAGTACGACGTCCGCGCCCCCGGGCCGGACACCCTCGCCGTCGCCCTCTCCGGTGGCAACCAGCAGAAGCTGATCGTCGGGCGCGAGATGAGCGCCCGGCCCCGGCTGCTCGTCGCCGCCCA
The DNA here is from genome assembly GCF_054050595.1 of Geodermatophilus sp. SYSU D00779. NCBI lineage: Bacteria > Bacillati > Actinomycetota > Actinomycetes > Geodermatophilales > Geodermatophilaceae > Geodermatophilus > Geodermatophilus sp. SYSU D00779. Next base: position 41,309 of record NZ_JBJGZQ010000025.1, on the reverse strand, counting down.
CCCGACCCGGGGAGTCGACGTCGGAGCCCAGGCGGTGATCTGGGAGCTGCTCAAGGACGCCCGCGCCGAGGGCCTGGGCATCGTGCTCATCTCCGCCGACCTCGACGAGCTGATCGGCCTGTCGGACACGCTGCACGTCATGCTGCGCAGCCGGCTGGTGGCCACCCTGGACCCGCGGCGGGTGACCCCCGAGGAGCTGGGCGGGCACATGACCGGCGCGCGGACGGCGGGTGCGGCGTGAACGGCCTCGTCCGCCGGGTGGGGCTGGCCCTGCTCGGCCCGGTGCTCGCCGTCCTCGTCGCGCTGGTGATCTCCGCGGCGGTCGTCGCCCTCATCGGTGAGGACCCGGTGGCGGCGTTCCGGGTGATGGTCGACCTCGGCGACAGCCCCTCGCAGCAGGTGCAGTCGATCGTCGTGATCCTCAACCGGGCGGTGCCGCTGTTCCTCGCCGGCCTGGCCGTGGCGGTCGCGTTCCGGATGGGCCTGTTCAACATCGGCGTCGAGGGCCAGTACCGGCTGGCCACCATCCTGGCCGCTGCGGTGGGCGCGGCCGTCGTCCTGCCCGGTCCGCTGCACGTGCTGCTGGTCGTCGTCGTGGCGATGGCGGTCGGCGCGTCGTGGGCCGGCATCGTCGGCGTGCTCAAGGTGACCCGCGGCGTCAGCGAGGTCATCAGCTCGATCATGCTGAACTTCATCGCGCTGGGCCTGGCGTCGTTCCTGCTCACCGGCCCGCTGCGCGGCAGCCCGCCGGGGGCCTCGATCGTCACCACCGCCGAGATCCCCGAGTCCGGCCGGGTGCCCAGCCTCAACGGGCTGCTCACCGCGCTGGGCCTGGCCACGCCGCGCAGCGGCCTGTACGGCTTCCTGCTGGTGGCGCTCGTGGTGGGCGTCGTCGTCGCCGTCCTGCTCAAGCGCACCCGCTTCGGGTTCGACCTGCGCGCCACCGGCCTGTCGCCCTCGGCGGCCACCGCCAGCGGCGTCGACGCCCGCGGCATGGTCGTGAAGACGATGCTCATCTCCGGCGGCATCGCCGGGCTGATCGGCCTGCCCGACCTGCTCGGCGCGCAGTACGACTACGGCACCGAGTTCACCGCCGGGCTGGGCTTTCTCGGCATCGCCGTCGCGCTGCTGGGCCGCAGCACCCCGCTCGGCATCGCGCTGGCCGCGCTGCTGTTCGCCTTCCTCGACCGGGCCGCGCTGCCGCTGCAGTTCGCCGACATCCCGTCCTCGGTCGTGACGATCATCCAGGGCACGATCGTGCTCGCCGTCGTCGTCGCCAACGAGATCGCCCGCCGCCTGGCGCTGCGCTCGGCCGAGCGGGCCGGCGCGGCGGCCGGCCCCGGCCCGCGGGCCGACGGGGACGACGGCGTCCCACCGCCCACCGCTCCGGACGGCGGACAGCGGGTCCACACCGGCGTGCCGGGCGACCAGCAGGGAGTGCAGGCATGAACCAACCCCACGACGACGCTCCGCTGGCGCTCCACGTCTCCGCGGGGGCCCCGGTATGAGCACCTCCGCAGCGACCCGCACCGACCGGCCCAGCCGCGGCCCCCTGACCGACCTGCTCACCGGCGGCGGCCGCGCGCGGCGGGTGCTCTGGCTGCTCGTCGGCCTGTGGGTGCTGTTCTCGCTGGTCCGGGTCATCTCGGGCGAGCAGGAGCTCACCTCGTCGTCCACCCTCTCGGCGGCCCTGCTGCTCGCCGTCCCCATCGGCCTGGCTGCCCTCGGCGGGCTGTGGTCCGAGCGCGCGGGCGTGGTGAACATCGGCCTCGAGGGCATGATGGTCCTCGGCACCTGGGGCGCCGGCTGGGCCGGCTACCAGTGGGGGTGGGTCGGCGCGGTCGTCGGCGGCATGGTCTTCGGCGCGGCCGGCGGCCTGCTGCACGCGATCGCCACGGTCACCTTCGGCGTCGACCACGTGGTCTCCGGTGTGGCGATCAACATCCTCGCCGAGGGCGTCGTCCGCTTCCTCTCCGAGCTGCTGTTCACCGAGGACACCGGCGGTGGCCCCACGCAGTCGCCGTCGCTGGCCAGCGACCCGCCGTCCTTCTCGCTGCCGGTGCTGTCCTCCGGGCCGGACCTGCTCGGGGGCCTGGAACGCCAGCACTGGTTCCTCGTCAGCGACCTGGCCGGGCTGCTGCGCGGGCTGACCAGCGGCGTCGGCCTGCTCACCCTGCTGGCGGTGCTGCTGGTCCCGGTGTCCTACCTGCTGCTGTGGCGCACCGCGTTCGGCCTGCGGCTGCGCGCCTGCGGTGAGAACCCGGCCGCGGCGGACTCGCTCGGCGTCCCGGTCTACCGGCTCAAGTACCTCGCCGTGGTGGTCTCCGGCGCGCTGGCCGGCCTCGGCGGCGTCTTCCTGGTGTTCGTCGCCGGCATCTACCGCGAGGGCCAGACCGGCGGCCGCGGGTTCATCGGCCTGGCGGCGCTGATCTTCGGCAACTGGCGGCCCGGGGGGCTGGCGGCCGGCGCGGGCCTGTTCGGGTTCGCCGACGCGCTGCAGTTGCGCAGCCAGACCGCCGTGGTGGCCCTGCTGCTGCTCATCGCCCTCCTGCTGGCCGGTGTCGCGGTGTACCAGGGAGTGCGCCGCAAGCTGGTGCAGGCCGTGCTGGCCGGCGTCTTCGCCGTGGCCGCGCTGGTCGGCTTCCTCACCATCGACCGGCTGCCCGAGGGCATCGTCTTCTTCACCCCGCACCTGACCACGCTGCTCGTGCTGTCGCTGGCCTCCCAACGCCTGCGGATGCCGAAGGCCGACGGGTTGGTCTACCGACGAGGAGAGCACTAGTGCAGGTGGACTGGGACGGGCTGCGGGCGGCCGCCCGGGAGGCGATGACGCACGCCTACGCCCCGTACTCGCGGTTCCCCGTGGGCGTGGCCGGGCTGGTGGACGACGGCCGCGTCGTGACCGGCTGCAACGTGGAGAACGCCTCCTACGGGCTGGGGCTGTGCGCCGAGTGCGGCATGGTCAGCGACCTCGCCCGCACCGGCGGCGGCCGGCTGGTCGCGGTGGCCTGCGTCGGCGGCGACGGGCAGCCGCTCATGCCCTGCGGCCGGTGCCGGCAACTGCTGTGGGAGCACGGTGGCCCGGAGATGCTCATCGAGACGGTGTCCAAGTCCTCGCCCACCACGACCCGGATCGTGCCGATGCGCGAGGTGCTGCCCGACGCGTTCGGCCCGGACGACCTGGCGCAGGCGGCGGTGCGGGAGGGCAGGTCGTGAGCGCCTTCGACGCGATCGACGTCATCCGCACCAAGCGGGACGGCGGGCAGCTCGGCCCGGAGCAGATCCGCTGGGTGATCGACGCCTACACCCGTGGCGTGGTGCCCGACGAGCAGGTCAGCGCGCTGCTCATGGCGGTGTTCTTCCGCGGGATGGCGCCCGAGGAGCTCGCCGTCTGGACGCAGGCGATGATCGACTCGGGCGAGCGCAAGGACCTCTCCTCGCTGGGCCGGCCGACCGCCGACAAGCACTCCACCGGCGGGGTCGGCGACAAGACCACGCTGCCGCTCGCGCCCCTGGTCGCGGCCTGCGGGGTGGCGGTGCCGCAGCTGTCCGGCCGGGGCCTGGGGCACACCGGCGGCACGCTGGACAAGCTGGAGTCGATCCCGGGCTGGCGGGCCGACGTGCACGAGGATGCCTACCTGGCGCAGCTGCGCGATGTGGGCGCGGTGATCTGCGCGGCCGGCAACGACCTCGCCCCCGCGGACAAGAAGCTCTACGCGCTGCGCGACGTCACCGGCACCGTCGAGTCGATCCCGCTGATCGCCAGCTCGATCATGAGCAAGAAGATCGCCGAGGGCGCCGACGCGCTGGTGCTCGACGTCAAGACCGGCTCGGGCGCGTTCATGAAGGACCCCGGGGCCTCCCGCGAGCTGGCCCGCACGATGGTCGGCCTCGGGGAGGCAGCCGGCGTGCACACCGTGGCCCTGGTGACGGCGATGGACCGCCCGCTGGGCCGCGCCGCCGGCAACGCCGTCGAGGTGGCCGAGTCGGTGGAGGTGCTCGCCGGCGGCGGCCCGGCCGACGTCGTCGAGCTGACCCTGGCGCTGGCGCGGGAGATGCTCGCCGGCGTCGGGCGGGCGGACGTCGACCCGGCCGACGCGCTCCGCGACGGGCGGGCCATGGACGTGTGGCGGCGGATGATCAGCATCCAGGGTGGCGACCCCGACGCCCCGCTGCCGCAGCCGGCCGAGAAGCACGTGGTGACCGCACCGGCCACCGGCACGCTCACCCGGCTGGACGCCTACGCGTTCGGCGTCGCCGCCTGGCGGCTGGGCGCCGGCCGGGCGCGCAAGGAGGACCCGGTGTCGCCGGCCGCCGGCATCACCTGGACCGCCGGGGTGGGGGAGCAGGTGGTGGCCGGTCAGCCGCTGCTGGAGCTGCACACCGACGACGCCGCGCGCCTCCCGCGGGCGCTGGAGGCGCTGGAGGGCGCGGTCGGCGTCGACACCGGCGAGCAGCCGCTGCCCCTGGTGCTGGACCGCATCACCGCGTCCTGACCCACCGCGCCATGGTCGTCGGGGGAGCAGGCCGACGGCGGTGCGGCCCGAAGGGGGAGACTGTCTCCTCGTGACGAGTACGTCCGCGCCCGTGGTGGCCGACACCCGGCCCCGGCCCGGCGACCCGCTGGACCCGGACGCCGCCATCTCGGTCCGCGGCCTGGTCAAGCGGTACGGCGACCGCACCGCCGTCGACGCCCTGGACCTCGACATCCGCCGCGGCGAGATCTTCGCGCTGCTGGGCCCCAACGGCGCCGGGAAGACCACCACCGTCGAGGTGCTGGAGGGCTACCGGAAGCGCGACGGCGGCGAGGTGCGCGTCCTGGGCACCGACCCGGCGCGGGGCGGACGGCGCTGGAAGGCCCAGCTGGGCATCGTGCTGCAGTCCGGCGCGGGGGACAGCCAGCTGTCGGTGCGCGAGCTGCTCGTGGCGCGGGCGTCGTACCACGCCGAGCCGCGCGACCCCGACGAGGTGCTCGAGCTGGTCGGCCTGACCGAGCAGGCGGGCGCGCGCGGACGCACCCTCTCGGGCGGCCAGCGCCGACGGCTGGACGTCGCCCTCGGGATCATCGGCCGGCCGCGCCTGCTGTTCCTCGACGAGCCGACCACCGGCTTCGACCCCGAGGCCCGGCGGCAGTTCTGGGCGCTGATCCGATCGCTGCGCGACCTGGGCACCACGATGCTGCTGACCACGCACTACCTCGACGAGGCCGAGGCGCTGGCCGACCGGGTCGGCGTCCTCGCCCGCGGCCAGCTCGCCGAGGTCGCCGTCCCCGCCGCCCTGGGTGGGCGGGGCACCGCACCCGCCGTCGTCCGCTGGACCGAGGACGGCGTCCGGCGCACCGCCGAGACCACCGCGCCGACCGCGTTCGTGCGGGAGCTGGCCGCCCGCTTCCCCGGCGAGGTGCCCGACCTGACGGTCGCCCGCCCCACGCTCGAGGACGTCTACCTGAAGATGATCGGGGACAACTCGTGACCACCGCCGCCCCGGAGCGCACCGCGCTGCCCCCGCTGGGCCGGGTCTACCTCACCCGCGCCGGCGTCGAGCTCAAGGAGTTCTTCCGCCAGCGCGAGTCGGTCGTCTTCACGCTCGTCTTCCCGGTGATCCTGCTGCTGGGCCTGGGCGCGGTGCTCGACTACGACCTCGGCGCCGGCGTCGACTTCCCGCAGTACTTCATGGCCGGGGTCATCACCGCGGGCATCGTCGGGTCCAGCCTGCAGAACATGGCGATCCACATCGCCGGGGAGCGCTCGGACGGCACGCTCAAGAGCCTCCGCGGCACGCCCATGCCGGCCAGCGCCTACTTCGTCGGCAAGGTCGTGCAGGTGCTGGCGGTGGCGGTGGCGACCATCGTGCTGCTGCTCCTGGTCGGCGTCCTCGTGTACGGCATCGACCTGCCCTCGGGCGCCGACTGGCTGACCTTCGCCTGGGTGGCGGTGCTGGGTGCGGCGGCGTGCACGCTGCTGGGCATCGTCGTCTCGACGCTGGCCCGCAACGGCCGGTCGGCGTCGGCGACGGTCACCCCGATCGCGCTGGTGCTCGAGTTCATCTCCGGCGTCTTCATGCCCTTCGACCAGGTGCCCGCCTGGCTGCAGGACGTCGCCGCGGTCTTCCCGGTGAAGTGGCTGGCCCAGGGCCTACGCTCGGTGTTCCTCCCCGACGCGCTGGCCGCCCGCGAGCCGGCCGGCTCGTGGGAGCTCGGCACCGTCGCGCTGGTGCTCGGCCTGTGGTGCGTGGCCGGGCTGGTGCTCTGCGCGTCCACCTTCCGCTGGCAGGACCGCGAGGGCTGACTCCCCGGCTCGAGCGGGCGGACCCCGCTGACGAGAATGGGAGGGTGCCCGCACCGCTGAACGCCGACTCGATCCGCCGCGCTCCCAAGGTCCTGCTGCACGACCACCTGGACGGCGGGCTGCGGCCGCAGACGGTGCTCGAGCTCGCCGACGAGGTCGGCTACCGGGACCTCCCCGCCGGCGACCCGGAGGCGCTGGGCCGCTGGTTCCGGCAGGCCGCCGACTCCGGCTCGCTCGTGCGGTACCTGGAGACCTTCGCGCACACCGTCGCGGTGGTGCAGCGTCCCGAGGCGGTCAGCCGGGTGGCGCGGGAGTGCGCGCTCGACCTGGCCGCCGACGGCGTCGTGTACGCCGAGGTGCGCATGGCCCCCGAGCTGCTGACGGCGCAGGGCACCCCGATCGAGGAGGCGGTCGAGGCGATGCTCGACGGCTTCGCCAAGGGCAGCGCCGAGGCCGCCGGGGCGGGGACACCGATCACGGTCGGCACCCTGCTGTGCGCCATGCGGCAGGCCGACCGGTGGGACGAGGTGGCCGACCTGGTGGTGCGCCACCGGGACGACGGCGTGGTCGGTTTCGACCTGGCCGGCCCCGAGATCGGCTTCCCGCCCGACCGGCACCCCTCGGCCATCGCGCTGCTCGACCGCGCCGGGGCGCACCGCACCGTGCACGCCGGCGAGGCCGCCGGCACCGACAGCATCCTCGCCGCCCTGGACGGCGCCCACGCCGAGCGGCTCGGGCACGGCGTGCGCATCGCCGACGAGGTCGCCGAGGACGGCACCCTCGGCCCGGTGGCGCAGCGGGTCCTCGACGCGCAGGTGCCGCTGGAGGTCGCGCCGTCGTCCAACGTGCAGACCGGCGCCTACCCGTCCCTGGCCGCGCACCCGGTCGGCCGGCTGCACCGGCTCGGCTTCGCGGTGACCATCAACACCGACAACCGGCTGATGAGCGGCGTCTCGGTCACCAGCGAGCTCACCGACGTGGCGCGGACCTCCGGCTGGGGCTGGGACGACGTCCAGACGGTGACCGAGCGGGCCCTGGCCGCCGCGTTCCTGCCCGACGAGGAGCGGGCGCGGCTGCTCGCCGACGTCGTCCGCCCGGGGTACGCCGCACTGCGAGCCTGATCACCGCCGGAATGCCCCAGCGGTCCGCGCTGCTAGATTGGGTGCACCGGCACTCGCCGGTCATCCTCCCGGACGGTCCGTCCGGGCATGAGCGCATCCGTGCAGATCCGCAGCGTCCCCTGACGCAGTGATCGCCAGTGAGGACGCCGGTCGACGGTGTCCGCGCACCACCACGGGACGCGCGCCGAGAAGCATCGGAGTCCCACACCCGCATGACCACGTTCGACACTGTCGACGTCCAGACCACCCCTGAGACCCCCGAGGTCGAGGCCCCGGCCGAGCAGGCCGGCCCGACCTTCGCCCAGCTGGGCCTGCCCCAGCAGCTGGTGACCGCGCTCGAGCGGCGCGACATCCGCACCCCCTTCGCCATCCAGGCCTCCGCGCTGCCCGACGCCCTCGCCGGGCGCGACGTGCTCGGCAAGGCCGCCACCGGCTCGGGCAAGACGCTGGCCTTCGGCCTGCCGATGCTCGCCCGCCTCGGTGCCGACGTCCGCCGGGGCCGCCGTGCCCCGCGCGGGCTGATCCTGGTGCCGACCCGCGAGCTGGCCCAGCAGGTGTTCGACAACCTCGCGCCCCTCGGGCAGTCGATCGGCGTCCAGCTGACCACCGTGTACGGCGGCGCCTCGATGTACCGGCAGATCCAGCAGCTGCGCCGCGGCGTGGACGCGGTCATCGCCACCCCGGGCCGGCTGCAGGACCTGATCGGCCAGGGCGAGGCGACCCTCGACGAGGTCGAGGTCACCGTCATCGACGAGGCCGACTTCATGTCCGACCTCGGCTTCCTGCCGGTCGTGCAGGAGCTGCTCGACCAGACCCGCCCCGACGCCCAGCGGCTGCTGTTCTCGGCCACGCTGGACGGCGAGGTCGACACCCTGGTCCGCCGCTACCTGAAGGACCCGGCCCGGCACGAGGTCAAGCGCGCCGGGGACGACGCCCCGCCGGCCGAGCACCTGGCCTACAGCGTCGCCTTCCGCGACAAGGTGCCGGTGACCGAGCAGCTGGCCGCCCGGCCGGGCCGCACGATCGTCTTCGTGCGCACCCAGCTCGGCGCCGACCGGCTGGCCGGCAACCTGCAGGCCGCCGGCATCAAGGCCGAGGCGATCCACGGCGGGCTGCCGCAGGGTGCCCGCCGCCGGGCCCTGGAGGCGTTCACCGACGCCCGCAGCCCGGTGCTGGTCGCCACCGACGTCGCCGCCCGCGGCATCCACGTCGACGACGTCTCGCTGGTGCTGCACTACGACCCGCCGGCGGACCACAAGACCTACCTGCACCGCTCGGGCCGCACCGCCCGCGCCGGCGCCGCCGGTGTCGTGGTCTCGCTGCTGCTGCCCGACCAGGTGGGCCAGGCCAAGCGCCGGTTCCGCCAGGCCAAGGTCGAGCCGGTCGTCTCCCGGATCCGCCCGGGCGACACCCCGATCGCCGAGCTCGTCGCCAGCGGCGTGCACGTCGAGCCGGTGGAGCGCCCGGTGCGCGAGTCCCGGCGTCCCTCCGGGGGCCCCGCCTCTGGTGGTCATGGTGGCCGGCGTCCCCGACGCGACGGCGACCGTCCGCGCCGCGACGGCGACCGGCCGCGCCGTCCCCACGGGGAGCGGCCGCGCCGGGACGGCGACCGCCCGGCGTACGGCGAGCGTTCCCGCGGCACCGGCGAGCGCTCCTACGGCGAGCGCGGGGAGCGGCGGTCCAGCCCGTACCGCGGCCAGGGCCGTCGGCCCGAGCGCTCGGCGGACTGAGGGAGGACCATCCTCCCCACGCCTCGCAGACTCGGCGCGGGACCCTGCAGGGGGCCGTACACAGCAGCGGCCGGTTCCGGTTCTCCGGGGCCGGCCGCTGCCGTGCGTGGAAGGGGGCCTCAGCCGCCTCTGCCTGCACCGCTGTCGATGATGGGGGCGTTGCCGATCGACACGCGGGCTGTCGGCGTGCTCAGCGACGACAACCCCATGATCAACTCGAGCGGTGAGCGTGGCCGGTGGGGAGGGGGTCCTCCGTCAGTCGCGGAAGACCAGCGCGCTGCTGACCTCGGTGACGACCTCGTCCCAGGCCGGGCGCAGCGCGGCGGCGTCCTCGGCGCGCAGCGGGGTGTCCGGGACCCGCTCGGCCTGGGCGACGGCGCGGCCGAGCGGCGCGTCGGGGCGCAGCAGCTCCTCGATCCGGCTGAGCCCGGCGTACTCGGCGATGTCGCGCACGCCCTCGACCTGCTGGGCGAGCACCCGGTGGTCGACGAGCCCGGCCGCGCCGCCGGCGACCTCGGCCAGCACCTCGCTGGTCTCGGTGAGGTCGTAGCGGTCCTGGTCGGCGGGCAGCGGCGGGGTGGTGGTGTCGGCCACCTCGGGCCAGGAGGCGATCTCGGTGAGGTCGTGGGCCTCGCTGCCGCGGCAGAAGCGGGTGAGGTCCTCGGGGGAGCCGAAGAGGAAGACCTCGCCGTCGCGGCCGAGGAAGCGCGCCCGGTCCTCGACGTAGCAGCGCAGCGTGAGGCCGGCGCCCTCGGGCACGACGACCTCCACCGGCAGGATGCCGACGGCCTCCCAGAACTCGGCGGCCTTCGCGACCTCCGCGGGCGGCGCGGTGATGCGTCCCGGGCGGGCGATGGTGCTCACACCGGCCGCGGCCGCTGCGGTCACGCCGCCCGCCGGGCGGGTAGCCGCCGCTGCGTCGTCCTCTAGGTCGTCCTCGTCCTCGTCGGCCTCCGCCGCAGAGGGGTAGTCGTCGAGGGAGACGGTGCCGCCGCCGGTCCAGTCCAGGTGCGTGCCGAGCTCGTCGAGGACGTCCTCCCAGAGGTCGTCGAGGGCGCTGCCGACGCCAATCCAGGCGTCCTCGCCGGAGCGGCCGACGAAGGCCTCGACGCCCAGCCCCAGCGAGCCGATCTCGGGGCGGGAGACGAGCTCGGCGAGCGCGCCGAACTCCCCGCCGCGGGCGACGGCGCCGTCGGCCCGGCGCTCGAGCTCGATGTCGTCGTCGACGTCCGGCTCGTCGTCGGTGTCGGTCAGCTCGTCGTCGTCGGCGTCGTCGTCCTCCACGTCGAGGCACTCCGCCAGCCGGGTGACGATGTCGATGGTCGCGGCCAGCTCCTCGACCGCCCACCGGTCGGGGCTCTCGGCGGCGATGTCGTAGACGCCGTCGAGGTCGTAGCGGTGGTCGTCGTCGGGGGTGAGGTCCGCCGCGCCCAGCCCGACCACGACCGGCCAGACCGGGTGGTCGGCGAGGTCGTGGTCGGTGCGGGTGCGGCAGAACGCGGCCAGCGCGTCCGGGGTCGGGAAGAGGTGCACGCGCGCCCGGTCGTCCTCGGAGGTGCCGAGGAAGGCCTGCCACTCCTCACCGTCCTCCTCCCACGGCGGAGCCCACAGGGTGAAGCCGGTGCGGTCGTCGACGGTGAGGGCGATGGGGACGATGCTGGGCCGGGCCACGCGCCCATCCTGCCCGCTCCCCTGGGAGCGCGCCCCGGGGTTCTCGAGCCCCATGGGGTGCCAGGACGAGGACCCCGTCCTCCCCACCCTCCGCGAGCTCGGCGTGGGACCCGGGACCGGGGCCGTTCACAGGCCCATGGGGTGCCATACCGTCTTCGTCTCCAGGAACGGGGTCAGCCGGGTCAGGCCCGGGTCGGCCGACCAGTCCGGCTCCTCGGCCGGCGGCCGCACGACCCGCTTGACGCTGCCCGCGGCGAGGCGCTCGAGCTCCATCGCGCAGCCGGCGGGGGCACCGGTGAGGTCGACGGCGTCGACGTCGTCGTGCTCGGCCAGCCACGGGCCGATCTCCTCGGCGTCCCCGGTGAGCAGGTTGACCACCCCGGCCGGGACGTCGCTGGTGGCCAGCACCTCGCCGAGGGTGACCGCGGGCAGCGGACGGGCCCGCGACGTGACGACGACGGCGGTGTTGCCGCCGGCCAGCACGGGTGCGAGGACGCTGACCAGGCCCAGGAGCGAGGAGCGCTGCGGCGCGAGGACGGCGACGACGCCGGTGGGCTCGGGCACCGAGAAGTCGAAGTACGGCCCGGCGACCGGGTTGGCCGCACCGAGGACGGCGCCGAGCTTGTCGGTCCACCCGGCGTACCAGACCCAGCGGTCGATGGCGGCGTCGACGGCGGCCCGCGCCCTGGACGACGACAGGCCCTCCCCGGCCGCGACCTCCTCGCAGAACTGGGCGTGCCGGCCCTCCATCACCTCGGCCACCCGGTACAGCACCTGGCCGCGGTTGTAGGCGGTGGCGCCCGACCACGCCGCGGAGGCGGCGCGGGCGGCGACGACGGCGTCCCGGGCGTCCTTGCGCGAAGCCCATGCCGCGTTGGCGAGGAACGCGCCCTTGGCGTCGGTGACCGCGTATGTGCGGCCGGACTCCGAGCGCGGGAAGGCGCCGTTCAGGTACAGCTTGTACGTCTTGCGGACGGCCAACCGGTCGCTCACTGGGCACCCTCCAGGTACGCGGCCAGCCCGTGGCGGCCGCCCTCGCGGCCGTAGCCGGACTGCTTGTAGCCCCCGAAGGGCGACGTCGGGTCGAACCTGTTGAACGTGTTGGCCCACACCACGCCGGCGCGCAGCCGGTCGGCGATGGCGAGGATCCGCGAGCCCTTCTCGGACCAGATGCCGGCCGAGAGCCCGTACGTGGTGTTGTTCGCCTTGGCCACGGCCTCGTCGGGCGTGCGGAAGGTGAGCACGCTCAGCACCGGGCCGAAGACCTCGTCGCGGGCGATGCGGTGGGCGGGGGACACGTCGGTGAACACCGTCGGCGGGAACCAGTAGCCGCGCTCGGGCAGCTCGCACGCCGGCTGCCACCTCGACGCGCCCTCGGCCTCGCCGACGTCGGACAGCTCCCGGATGCGGGCCAGCTGCTCGGCGGAGTTGATCGCGCCGATGTCGGTGTTCTTGTCCAGCGGGTCGCCCAGGCGCAGCGTGCCGATCCGCCGCTGCAGCGAGGCGATGACCTCGTCGTGCACCGACTCCTGCACCAGCAGCCGGCTGCCGGCGCAGCACACGTGGCCCTGGTTGGAGAAGATGCCCTGCACGATGCCCTCGACGGCCTGGTCGATCGGGGCGTCGTCGAAGACGATGTTGGCCGCCTTGCCGCCGAGCTCGAGGGTCAGCCTCTTGCGGGTGCCGGCGACGGCGCGGGCGATCGACCGGCCGACCTCCGTGGAGCCGGTGAACGCGACCTTGTCGACGTCCTCGTGCTCCACGACGGCCCGGCCGGTGTCGCCGGCACCGGTCACGATGTTGACCACGCCGGGCGGCAGGTCGGCCTGGCGGCACACCTCGGCGAACAGCAGCGCGGTCAGCGGGGTCGTCTCGGCCGGCTTGAGGACGACGGTGTTGCCGGTGGCCAGCGCGGGGGCGACCTTCCAGGCCAGCATGAGCAGCGGGAAGTTCCACGGGATGACCTGACCGGCCACGCCCAGCGGCCGCGGGCCGGGTCCCAGGCCCGCCCAGTCCAGCTTGTCGGCCCAGCCCGCGTGGTAGAAGAAGTGCGCCGCGGCCAGGGGGACGTCGACGTCGCGGGACTCCCGGATCGGCTTGCCGTTGTCCAGCGACTCCAGGACGGCGAACTCGCGGGCCCGCTCCTGCAGCAGCCGGGCGATGCGGAACAGGTACTTGCCGCGGTCGGCCGGCCGCATCGGCCCCCACACGCGGGTGAACGCGCGGCGGGCGGCGCGGACGGCGCGGTCGACGTCGGCGTCGGTGGCGCTGGCGACCTCGGAGAGCACCTCCTCCGTCGCCGGGTTCAACGTCTTGAAGGGGGTGCCGGAGCCGTCGACGAACTCGCCGTCGACGAACAGTCCGTAGGACGGCGCGACGTCGACGATCGAGCGCGACTCGGGCGCGGGGGCGTACTCGAACAGGCTGGTCATGGTCAGTCGACGCTCACGTGGTCGGGGCCGGAGTAGTGGCCGGTGCGCAGTTTCTGCCGCTGCAGGAGCAGGTCGCCCAGCAGGCTGGAGGCGCCGAAGCGGAACCGGTCGGGGGAGAGCCAGTCGGGCCCGGCGACCTCGTTGACGAGGACCAGGTGCTTGATCGCGTCCTTGGTCGTCCGGATGCCGCCGGCGGGCTTGACGCCGACCTGGCGGCCGGTGGCGGCGCGGAAGTCGCGGACCGCCTCGAGCATCACCAGGCAGACCGGCAGGGTGGCCGCGGGGGAGACCTTGCCGGTGGAGGTCTTGATGAAGTCACCGCCGGCGAGCATCGCCAGCCAGGAGGCGCGGCGCACGTTGTCGAGGGTGACCAGCTCGCCGGTCTCGAGGATGACCTTGAGGTGCGCTGGGTCCTTGCCCGGGCGCGCACAAGCCTCCTTCACCGCCACGATCTCGTCGTAGACGTCGAGGTACCGGCCGGCGAGGAAGGCGCCGCGGTCGATGACCATGTCGATCTCGTCGGCGCCGTTGGCCACGGCGTCCCGCACGTCGGCGAGCTTGACCGCCCGGCTGGCCCGGCCGCTGGGGAAGGCGGTGGCGACGGCGGCGACGTGGATGCCGGTGCCCGTCAGGGCCTCCCGGGCGACGCCGGCCAGGTCGCCGTAGACGCAGACCGCGGCGACCTGCGGTGTCGTCGGGTCGGTGGGGTCGGGACGGCGGGCCTTGGCCGCCAGGCTGCGCACTTTCCCGGGGGTGTCGGAGCCCTCGAGGGTCGTCAGGTCGACCATCGAGATGGCGGTGTCGAGAGCCCAGGCCTTCGCGGTCGTCTTGATCGACCGGGTGCCCAGGAGGGCGACCCGCGACTCGGCGCCGACCTGGTCCACGCCGGGCAGCCCGTGCAGGAAGGCCCGGAAGGCGGCGTCGGAGCGGGTCACGTCGCGGTACGGCGCCAGGGGCTCGCGCCGCGGCGGGATCGCCGACGCCGGCGCATCGGGGTCGAGCACGTGGGTCATGGGCGCATTCTCCCTCCCGCGCCCGACGCCCCCGCGCCCCGCACACCCCGTGCGGGTGGGGGCCGACCGGAGGCGCAGCATGTTGCGCGCGCCGCGCTGGAACTCGTAGGGGACATCCCGGACCTCCGCCTGCACGCCGGCCTCGCCGAGCTCGGCCACCACGGAGGCGAGCAGGCCGGGCAGCTCCCGGCCGGCCTGGTCGACCAGGGGGTAGACGCGCACCTCGGTGCCCACGCGGGTCATCTCGCGCAGGGCGGCGACGTGGAACCCGGCGTCCAGCCGGTCGGCGTAGGTGAACAGCAGGTGCGAGGAGAGCACCAGGTCGAAGGCGCCGTCGGCGAACGGCAGGTGCGGCAGGGCGGCCGCCACGTGGCGGCCCGGGCACGCGGCGAGGTCGCGCGCGAAGGCCGCCGCCGACTCCGCCCGGAGCCGCGCATGGCCGGCGGGGTCGCCGTAGTGGTCCCAGACGTAGCGCTCGGCGTTGGCGGTGGCCCAGGCGCTGCCGCGGGCCAGCTCCGTGTCGAGACGGGCCACGAGCTCCCGCGGTGGGCTGGCGTAGACGGGGTCCACCGCGAACGCCTCGGTGCCGCGGGCCCGGGCCGCCGCGGTGAACGAGGCGCCACCGCCGGGGCAGTCGAGGACCCGGCCGTGCAGGTCGGCGTCGGTCAGGGCGAACATCGCGCGGTACTCGTCGAACGACCGGGCGCTGACCAGGAAGTCCCCGATGTCGGTCGCGCCGCGCAGCTCGCTCACCGCAGCTCCTCGACCAGGTGCACGAGCTCCGGGCCGGGGCGCACGGTCTCGCGGTGGGCGTCCGCGTAGCCGTGCCGGCGGTGGAGCCGCAGGTCGGCGGTGCTGCGTGCGCCGGTGAACAGGGTCGCCCGGGCGAGTGGCGTCGTCCGCTCCGCGGCCAGCAGCAGCCGCGTGCCGATGCCGTGTCCCTGCAGGTCCGGGACGACGGCGAGCCGGCCGACGTGCAGGACGCCGTCCCGCTCGTGGGTGCGCACCGCACCGACCAGCCGGCTGCCCGCGAGTGCTGCCGGGCGGCTGCTGCGCGTGAGCTCGTCGGCCAGCTCGACCGGGGTCTGGACGAGCGCCGGCAGCCGGACGTCGTCGTACCGCTGGGTCTCGGGGACGCAGGCGGCGCGCCGCAGGGTGAGCAGTTCGCCGGCCGCGCCGGGCGGCAGGGGTCCGAGCTCGATGGGGGGCACGGGCGGTCTCCTCGGGCGGAGGTGGACCGGTGCGCGGCCCACCGGGGACGGGTGGGCCGGACGACCAGGGCAGCCACCTACGGGCGGCGCCACCCCCGCGTCGTCGTCACGGCGGGGATGGTGCCAGCGCCGGCAGCCGGGGTCCACCGGGCCGCTACCGTGTCGCGCGTGCAGCTCACCGTCGTGGACCACCCGCTGGCCCGTGCCCGTCTGACCCGCATGCGCGACGAGCGGACCGACAACGCGGCGTTCCGCGCGGCCCTGGCGGAGCTGACCCAGATGCTGGTCTACGAGGCCACCCGCGACCTGCCCGTCGCCGAGGAGCAGATCACCACACCGGTCACCGACACCACCGGCTACCGGCTGGCCGCGCCGCCGTTGATCGTGCCGGTGCTGCGCGCCGGGCTCGGGATGGCCGACACCGCGCACGGGATGCTGCCGGAGTCGCAGATGGGCTTCGTCGGCCTGGCCCGCAACGAGGTGACCTTCCAGCCCGAGGCGTACATGGCCTCGCTGCCGGCGTCCCTGGTCGACCGGGAGGTCTTCGTGCTCGACCCGATGCTGGCCACCGGCGGGTCGCTGGTGCACTGCTGCGGGTTGCTGACCGAGCGCGGCGCCACCTCGATCACCGTGTTGTGCGCGCTGGCCGCCCCCGAGGGCCTGCGCCGGCTGGAGGGGAGCGGGCTGCCGCTGCGGGTGTTCACCGCCTCGGTCGACGAGGGGCTCAACGACAAGGCCTACATCGTCCCGGGCCTCGGGGACGCCGGCGACCGTCAGTTCGGGGCGGTCTGACCGTGCGCTTCGGGGTGCTGGGCACCGGCCACTGGGCGCGGACGGTCCACGCGGCCGCCCTGGCCGGGCACCCGAGCGCCGAGCTGGTGGGCGTCTGGGGCCGCGACCTGTCCAAGGCCAAGGCGATCGGCGCGGAGTTCGACGTCCCCGGGTTCTCGGACCTGGCCGCGCTGCTCGACCGGGTCGACGCCGTGGCGGTCGCCGTCCCGCCGTCGGTGCAGGTCGGGCTGGCCGAGCAGGCCGCGGCGGCCGGGAAGCACCTGCTGCTGGAGAAGCCCATCGGGCTCTCGCTCGACGAGGCCGACCGGGTGGTCGCCGCGGTGCGCTCCGCGGGGGTCGCCTCGGTCGTGTTCTTCACCTTCCGCTTCCAGGCCGGGACGTCGACCTGGATGGCCCAGGCCGCCCGCACCCGGCTCGCCGGTGGCGCCGGCTCGTGGCTGAGCGCGCTGGCCGGCAGCCCCTTCGACTCGGCCTGGCGGCGCGAGCACGGCGCGCTGTGGGACATCGGCCCGCACGCGCTGTCCCTGCTGCTGCCCACGCTGGGCCCGGTGGTGTCCGTGCAGGCCGGGGCCGGTGCGGGGGACACCGTGCACCTGGTGCTGCAGCACGCCACGCCCGGCGTCTCCTCGACGGTGACGCTCTCGCACACCGTGGCGCCGATGTCGACGGGCATCGAGTTCTTCGTGCACGGGGACGCCGGCCGGCTGGTGCTGCTGCCGGACACCGAGAGCCCGCTCGAGTCGTTCTCCGCGGCGGTCGACGAGCTGGAGGCGACCGTGGTGACCGGCGGGACGCACCCGTGCGACGTCGGTTTCGCGCGCGACGTCGTCGCGGTGCTGGCGACCGCCGCCCGCGCGCTGCAGTCCGGCTGCCGGGAGCCGGTCCCGTCCTGACCCCTCGTCGGGGTGAGCACACCGCCGCGGGTGCTGGGTGTGCGACCGTCAGGACGGCACCCTGCTTGCGGCGCCCCACCGTGGGGCGGGATACGGAGACGACGTGGGTCTCGGCGAGTGGTACGTGCGGCGTGGTCGGATCAACCGGACCACCTGGTGGCTGCACTACACGCTGCCGATCGCCGGGCTCAGCCTCCTCGCCAACATCGCGGACGCCTCGCTGGGCTACCCGGTCTTCTCCGCGACGGTCGACACCAGCAGCGCCTGGGCCTACCTCGGCGGTCCACTGACCACGGTGGTCTCGCTGCTGACGATCGTCCCGTCGATCAGCGCGTCGGTGACGCGGCTGCACGACCGCGGGCACTCGGCGTGGTGGCTGCTCTGGATGCTGGTGCCCCTCGTCGGGTGGCTCGTGCTGTTCATCCAGAACGGCTTCCTGGCCGGTCACCCGGTGCCCAACCGCTACGGGCCCCCGCCGGGCCAGCCGACGCCGCCGGCCTGGTGAGCGCCGGGCGCTCGACGCCCGAGCGGGCACCGTCGGCGTCCCTCGCGGGTTGCCGCCGCTGCAGCACCGGTACCGCACGGGCAACGCCGGCAATGGCCGCACTCCCGCGCTGTTCCTGAGGCCCCCGCGCTGCTGCAACGGCGCGGAACCGGGTGGAACCGCGCGACAGCGGGTCAGTCGAACGGGTTGGTCAGGACCGGGCTGGCCTGGAGCACCGTGAAGGTGGCCGGTGGGCCGTCGGTGGTCGTGGTGCCGGGGACGTCGACCGTCGCGCCGCCATCGACGCTGAAGGTGCCGCTCCAGGTGGTGGTCAGTGAGGCAGTGTAGGTGCCGCTGCGGTAGTCGTGGCTGATCGTGTGGTCGGGGTAGGGCGCACCTGGGTCGGTGGTCTGCAGGACCGTGCCGTCGCCGGTGTCCCAGGTGAAGGCGCTCGCGGTGGCGACGATGTCGACGGTGAAGCCGCGGATGTCGACGGTGAAGGTCTGGGTGGTCGGGCCGTCGGTGTAGAAGACGACGGGCAGGCCGGCCAGCGCGTTGCCCGGCGGCTGCTGCTGGGTGGGCAGGTCGGGCAGGGGCAGGGTCTGGAAGTAGCGGTAGACCTCACCCGGGGACGGCGGCGGGTTCAGCGCCGTGATGTCGACGCATCCGCGCCCCACATTCACCCAATCGCCAACCTGTGTTCCAGGAATTAGCCCCGGGTCTACAGGAAAATTGCCCGCCGCTGTTCCATCCGACAGAACGAGACGTCGTTGCTGGATTAGCAGGAAGTCGACCACGCGCTCAGGGGGACTTGGACATTCCCGGAAGTCCTGCCCGTTGCAACTGCCTGTCGTGGCATCGTTCGCGACGCATGGGTCGACGAGGCGGTAGGTGTAAGGATGCTCTACCGGTGCAGAGTTGCTGGCTGACCAGCTCGACCCGGCGTTCGAGGCCACATAGCTAGCGGTCAGCGTCCCGCTGTCGAAACCTACTTCAGGGTCCGAGCAGTGCCGGCGGCAATCAGCTCCTAGAGCAGGGAGGCTCGCCAGAGTGAGTGCAAGAGTCGCACCTGCGACTGTTGTCGTTAACCTGCGTATGGATCGACTCATCCGAGGGTTAGACCAGTCATGATCCAAGTTCGCTTATCCTCGACCCAGCGGATCGAGGCGCCCGAGGAAAGCTTCGGGTAAGCGGGAAAGCTCAACTCGGGGACTGCGGTCCCAGTCTGATCTATCACTTGTAGAGCGGCCTGGTCTACTGTGAAAGCAACTTCCGCTTCATCGGTCGGCTTGAACACTTCAAGCCACATGATCGCAAGCTGGCCACCCTTGTACCGATGCCCTGCTGAGGCATCCTCTTCCGTGTCTGCGGCGATTCGGTCGCAATCGAGGCAGCCGTCGCTGAACTCACGCAGGGAAGCGGCGTCCATGACGGTGGACGTCCGGTTGATGAGGTCGATGTAGTACCGGACGAAGGCCTCGGCACCGGCGGCGTCCTGGGTGCGGGCCTCGGCGGGCATGGGCAGGTCCGGTGGACCCAGGGGTGGCAGCGACTGCGACGCGCTGGGCGTGGCGTCCGCCTCGGGCAGCGTGTCGGCCGCCTCCTGCCGCTCTGAGCAGCCGCTCAGCACCACCGTGCCGGCCGCGAGGCCCGCCACGAGGCGCAGGGTCCAGCGCCGTGTCACCGTCGTCCACCCCCGTGTCGATCACCGATCGGCCGGGAGACTACGGACCACCGCCGCCCCGGGCACGCACCGCTGTGGACAACCACCCGAACGCATTGCCGGGCTTCCTGGTGGGTCGCCGGCGTTGCAGCACCGGCGACCCACGAGGAACACCGGCAGTCGCCCGTCTCACACCCCCAGGCGGTCAGCGAGCTCCTCGAACGAGGCCACCGACCAGTCGGCGTCCGGGTCCGAGGCAGGCGGCACGATCCGCCCGCCGAACTCGTCGGGCCGGTGCACGTACGCCGTCCGCAGCCCGCGCGCCCGCGCCGCGGCCAGGTCGTCGAGGTGCGCGGCCACCATGACCACCGACGACGGCGGCACCGCGAGCAGCTGCGGCGCGGAGTCGTAGACCTCCGGGTCGGGCTTGTAGTGCCGCACGACCTCGGCGCCCAGCACGCACTCCCACGGCAGCCCGGACCGCCGGGCGAGGTCCACCTGCAGCGCGATGTTGCCGTTCGACAGCGGCGCCAGGACGAACTCCCGCCGCAGCCTCCCCAACCCCGGTAGCACGTCCGGCCACGGGTCCAGCCGGTGCCAGGCGAGCACCAGCTCGTCACGCACCTCGGCCGGCACGGAAGCCATCCCGGCGTCCGCGAGCACCGAGGACAGCGACTCGCGGTGCAGCGCGTCCAGCGGCGTCCACGGCAGCTCGCCGGAACGCACCCGCTCCATCGACGGCACGTACCGCTCGCGCCAGTCGTCGGCCAGCACGGCCGCGTCCACCGCCGGGCCCAGCAGCCGGGACACCTCGCGGGCGACGCCGCCGCGCCAGTCGACCACCGTCCCGAACACGTCGAAGACCAGCGCGCGGACGTCCACTACAGCCCCAGGGCCGCCGACATCTCGTCGCGCAGCCGGTCGAGCTCGTCGGCGCCCCGGCCGCGCGCGGCGATGATCCCGGCGTCATCGTGCACCGGGACGACCGTCTCCAGGTAGGCCTTGAGCTTCGGCTCGGTGCCGCTGGGCCGCACGATCACCCGGACACCGTCCCCGAGCAGCCGGACGGCGTCCACCGCAGGTGTCTCGTCGAGCAGGTCGGAGGCGACGACCTCCCGACCCAGCAGCCGGCGAGGCGGGTCCGACCGCAGCCGCGCCATCATCGCGCCGATCCGCGAGAGGTCCTCGACCCGTACAGACAGCTGCCCGGTCGCGAACAGCCCGTGCTCGAGGGCCAGCTCGTCGAGCCGGTCGGTCAGCGTCCGGCCGGTGGCCCTGAGCTCCGCAGCGAGCAGCGCGACCGCCAGCGCGGCGGAGATCCCGTCCTTGTCCTTGACGACGTCGGGCGCGACGGCGTAGCCCAGCGCCTCCTCGTAGCCGAAGACCAGCGGCTGCTCCGGGGTACCGGCGCGGACGATCCACTTGAACCCGGTCGGCGTCTCGGCGAACCGGACCCCGTGCGCCTCGGCCAGCGCGTGCAGCAGCGAGCCGCTGACCAGCGACGCGGCGTACGTGCCACGCACGCCGCGGCGGAGCAGCCAGTCGCCCAGCAGCCCGCCCACCTCGTCGCCGGTGAGCTGGCGCCCGCCGCAGACCACCGAGCAGCGGTCGGCGTCGGGGTCCTCGGCGATCGCCACGTCGGCGTCCACGTCCGCGGCCAGCGCCATCAGCAGGTCGACCGCGCCCGGCTCCTCCGGGTTGGGGAAGGTGACCGTCGGGAACGCCGGGTCGGGCTCGTCCTGCTCGGGCACGCTCACCGGCGGCGCGAGACCAGCGGCGGCGAACACCGCTCGCGTCGTGGCGGCGCCGACCCCGTGCATCGCGGTGTAGGCGACGGTCAGCCCCTGCCGCACGATCACCGGCACCGTGGAGGGGTCCAGGGCCCGAACGACGGCACCCACGTAGTCGGTTTCGACGTCGTCCCCGAGGGTCAGCCAGTCGTCGGACGTCGGCACCTCGCGCGCCGGTCCGACGGCGGCGATCGCGGCCTCGATCTCCCGGTCGGCCGGCGGCACCAGCTGCGCGCCGTCGTCCAGGTAGACCTTGTAGCCGTTGTCGTCGGGC
Source organism: Geodermatophilus sp. SYSU D00779 (assembly GCF_054050595.1). NCBI lineage: Bacteria > Bacillati > Actinomycetota > Actinomycetes > Geodermatophilales > Geodermatophilaceae > Geodermatophilus > Geodermatophilus sp. SYSU D00779. The sequence goes on along the minus strand of NZ_JBJGZQ010000025.1, from coordinate 19,948 downwards.
GGGTTGTGGCTGGCGGTGACCATCACCCCGGCCACGCACCCCAGGTGCCGGACGGCGAAGGAGAGCACCGGCGTCGGCAGCGGCCGCGGCAGCACCTGGACGGCGAACCCCGCGCCGGCCAGCACCGCGGCTGAGACCCGTGCGAACTCGTCGGAGCGCCGGCGCGCGTCGAAGCCGATGACCACGCCGCCGCCCGCGTGCCCGGCGTCGGCCAGCCAGCGGCCCAGGCCGGCGGCCGCGCGGGTGACCACGGCGGCGTTCATCCCGGCCGGCCCGGCGCGCAGCGGGCCGCGCAGCCCGGCGGTGCCGAAGGTCAGCGGCCCGGCGAAGCGGCGCTCCAGCTCCGTCCGGTTCTCTGCCTCGATCAGCGCCTCGATCTCCGCGCGGTCGCCGTCGTGCGGGTCGGCGTCGGCCCAGGCGCGGGCGGTCTCGAGCAGACTCACGCACCCTCCTCGAAGTGCTCGGCGTCGAAGTCGGCCGTCGTGAACTCGCCGCCGACGCGGCCGTGCACCGGGTCGGCGGGATCGGGCTCGCCGTGCACCGCGACGAGCGCCGCCGCGTACGCCTCGGCGTCGTCGGCCGGCTCGTAGCCCAGCGCCCGGGCGGCGGTGAGGTCCCACCAGCCGCGGGTGTTGGCCGAGACGCCCCACACCACGGCGAACCCGGGGGAGGGCGCCCGCAGCGCGGCGTCGACCAGCGACACCTGGTCGCGGGGGGAGAGCCACGTCGACAGGTGACGGGTGGTCGTCGGCTCGGGGGCGGCGGTGCCGATCCGCAGGCAGACGACGTCCAGGCCGTACCGGTCGGCGTAGAGGGCGCCGAGCGCCTCCACCGCCACCTTGGACACCCCGTAGAAGGTGTCCGGCCGCGCGAGGCCGTCGTCCTCCCGGAGCAGTCCGGACGCCGGCCGCGGGGTGAAGCCGGTGGCGTGGTTGCTCGACGCCAGAACCACCCGGGGGACCCCGGCCCGCCGCGCCGCCTCCAGCACGCAGTGGGTGCCGTCGATGTTGGCGTGGGAGATCGCCGCCCACGTCGACTCACCGGAGACGCCGGCCAGGTGGACGACGGCGGAGGCGCCGGAGACGGCCTCCGCCATCGCGGCCGGATCGGTGACGTCGGCGACCACGTGCTCCTCGCCGGGACGGGGATCGGGGACCGGGACGACGTCGAGCGAGCGCACCGCCCAGCCGCGCTCAGGCAGCCCGCCGCGCAGCACCGCGCCGATCCGCCCGACCGCACCGGTGAGCAGCACCGGACCGCTCACGGCAGCCGCCCGGTGAACTCGACGAGGAACTCGCCCAGCCGACCGGCCGCTGCCTTCCCGGCGGCGAGCACCTCCTCGTGGTCGAGCTTCTCGCCGGTGATGCCGGCCGCGGCGTTGGTGACCATCGACAGCCCCAGCACCTCGAGCCCCGCGGCCCGGGCCGCGATCGCCTCGAGCGCCGTCGACATGCCCACCAGGTCCGCGCCGAGCGTGCGCAGCATCCGGATCTCGGCCGGCGTCTCGTAGTGGGGCCCCGGCAGTGCTGCGTAGACGCCCTCGGCCAGCGACGGGTCCAGCTCGCGGGCCAGCGACCGCAGCCGTGCCGAGTACAGGTCGGTGAGGTCGACGAACGTGGCGCCGACCAGCGGGGAGCGGGCGGTGAGGTTGAGGTGGTCGCTGATGAGCACCGCCTGGCCGACCCGGTGCTCGGGGGCCAGCCCCCCGGCGGCGTTGGTGAGGACGACGGTGCGCACTCCCGCCGCAGCCGCCGTCCGGACGCCGTGCACCACGGGCTCGACGCCCCGGCCCTCGTACAGGTGGGTGCGGCCGAGGAAGAGCAGTGCCCTGCGGTCGCCCACCCGCACCGAGCGGACCTCGCCGCCGTGGCCCACCGCGGTGGGTGCGGCGAACCCGGGCAGCTCCCCGATGGCGACGCTGCCCTCGACGGTGCCGAAGGCGTCCGCGGCCGGCGCCCAGCCCGACCCCATGACGACGGCCACCTCGTGGCCGCTGCCGAGCGCGCTGGTCAGGTCGCCGGCCGCGCGGGCGGCCAGGGCGGCGGGGTCCGTGGCGGGGGGTGCACTCACGCAGGAACGCTAGCCCAGCGCTCGGACGCTGACCCAGGGCCCGCGTCGGTGACGGGGCACACGTGTCCCAGCTGTCCCGCTGCGGGCGTGTCCGCTGGAGGCGGGCGACCGGGAGGCCGAGTGTGTCGGGGTGCAGCGCATCGACATCGACGGCGTCCCCGTCTTCACCGCCGACGGCCCGGCGCGGACCACCGCCGCCCTCGTCTTCGGAGTCGGGCTCCGCGACGAGACGTTCGCGACCATCGAGGTCACCCACCTCGTCGAGCACCTCGCGATGGGTGCACTGCCCAAGTCGCACCTGCGGTGCAACGCGGTGACCGACGTCGACACCACGACCTTCTACGCGACCGGCCGTCCGGAGGCCGTGGGCGCGTTCCTCGAGGGCATCTGCCGGGCACTGGCCGACCTGCCGACCGAGCGAATGGACCTCGAGGTCGGCGTCCTGCAGGCGGAGAACTGCTCCACCGCCCACTCCACCCTCGGCGCGCTGTGGGCCGCCCGCTTCGGCCTGACCGGCCCGGGCCTGGCCGTCGCCGACGGACCGGGCCCGGAGTACCTCACCGAGGAGACCGTGCGAACGCACGCCCGCCGCTGGTTCGTCCGCGACAACGCGGCGCTGTGGTGCGCCGGGCCGCTGCCCGCCGGACTGCGGCTGCCGCTCCCGGCCGGCCCCCGTCCCGAGCGCCCCGCCCCGGCGCCGCGGCCGCAGACCGGGCCGGTGTGGACCAAGGGCCACGGCACCGGCGTCGGCCTGCTGCTGTCCGCGGGCGGCGCGGGCGACCCCGCGCTGACCATCGGCATCGAGGTGCTCAAGGAGCGCCTGCGCGACACCGCCCGCCTCGCCCGCGGGCTGAGCTACTCCGTCGACTCGATGGCCCTGGACATCGCGGTCGACCGGCGGGAGGTGGCCGTCGTCCTCGACGCCCGGGAGGGACAGGAGGCGGCCGTCGCCGGCCTGCTCTGGCAGGCCTACACGGAGCTGTGCGCGTCCGGCCCGACCGCCGCCGAGCTCGCGCACGCGGTGGCCGGCTTCGAGGAGGAGCTGGACGCCGACGAGCGTGCCGTCGTGGAGTCCGAGCTCGCCGACGCCGCCTACTGCGCGGTGAGCGGCCTGCCGTTCCGCCCGGTGCAGGACGTGCTGGCGGCCTGGCGGACGACGCCCGGCGAGCGGGTGGCGGCGGCGCTGCAGGGCGCCCGGCCGACGGCGATCCTGTACGTGCCCGAGGAGGTCGACTACGCCGGCCCGGGCGGGCCGGTCGAGCGCCGCTACGTGTGCAACCTGCAGGACCGGCTGCCGGTGGGGGAGACCTTCCGGCCCTCGGCGCTGGCCCGGCTGTTCTCCCGGGAGAGCCGGGTCGCCCTCGTCGTCGGCGAGCGCGAGCTGGCCCACCGCGACAGCGACGGCGACGTCCACAGCATCCCGTGGGAGCTGGTCGAGGCCGCGCTGCCGACCCAGGACGGCCGGGCCGTCTTCGTCGTCGGGCGCAACCTGTGCAGCGCCGTCGTGGACGAGGAGCGGTTCGGACGGCGGGCGGTGGCGGCCGTGCAGGCGCGGGTGCCCGCCGCCCGCTGGCTGCCGCGGCCGAGGACCGCGGGGGACGACCTGGTCGGGGCCGCTCCCCCGGCGGCCACGGCCGCGGCCCGCCTCTAGGGGCCCTTACACGGTGGGGGGCAGGCGGCGGCCACCTCTCAGGGGCCCGCGCCGAGCTCGCGAGGCGTGGGGGAGAGGTGGTCCTTCTAGACTCCCCGCGTGGAGATCCCCTTCCGGTCCTCCGAGCGAGCCAGCCTCGGCGTCGAGTGGGAGCTGCAGCTCGTCGACCTGCGGACGCGGCAGCTGACCGCGGGGGCCGTGGAGATCCTCGAGGAAATCCGGCCCGAGGGTGCCGAGGAGCACCCCAAGGCCAAGCACGAGCTGCTGCAGTCGACCGTCGAGATCATCACCGGCGTCTGCGGCACCGTCGCCGAGGCCAAGGCCGACCTCGCCGGCACGCTCGCCGAGGTGCGGGCCGCAGCCGAGCGCCGCGGGCTGGGCGTGATGTGCGCCGGCACCCACCCGATCACCGACTGGCAGACGCAGCAGATCTCGCCCAAGGAGCGCTACCTGCAGCTGGTCGAGAAGATGCAGTGGCTGGCCCGCCGGCTGCAGATCTTCGGCGTCCACGTGCACGTCGGCGTGCGGGCGCCGGAGAAGGCGATCCCCATCGTCAACGCGCTCACCCAGTACGTGCCGCACTTCCTGGCGCTCTCGGCGTCCTCCCCCTTCTGGGTCGGCTGCGACACCGGGCTGGCCTCGGCCCGCTCCAAGGTCTTCGAGGGGATGCCGACCGCCGGCCTGCCCTACCAGCTGTCGGGCTGGGACCGCTTCGAGGAGTACATGGAGACGCTGATCTCCACGCACGCCATCGAGAGCGTCCGCGAGGTGTGGTGGGACATCCGCCCGCACCCGGACTTCGGCACCGTCGAGCTGCGCATCTGCGACGGGCTGCCCACCCTGGACGAGGTCGGCGCGGTGGCGGCGCTCTCGCAGTGCCTGGTCGAGCAGTTCGACACCCAGCTCGACCGCGGCTACACCCTGCCGGTGCCGGCCTCCTGGGTGCTGCAGGAGAACAAGTGGCGCGCGGCGCGCTACGGGCTGGACGCCGACATCGTCGTCGACGAGAAGGGCACCGTGCGGCCGGTGCGCCAGGCGATCACCGACCTGGTCGAGGAGCTCGTGCCCACCGCCCGCCGGCTGGGCTGCGAGGCCGAGCTGGCCGACGTCGAGCGGATCCTGGCCGTCGGCGCCTCCTACCAGCGGCAGCGCGCGGTCGCCGCGGCGCACGACGGCGACCTGACCGCCGTCGTCGACAGCCTGCAGGCCGAGCTGCGGAACGGCCTGCCCGCCAGCGGTCCCGCCGGGCTCCCGCCCGGGCCGGTGCCCGGCCCGGCCCGGTGCACCGGGGGCCATGCGGCATGAGGAGCGCTGGGGCATGAGGAGCGCTGGGGCATGAGGGGCACTGCGGCATGAGCAGCGCTGCCGCATGACCCAGTTCCCCGAGGAGCTGGGGACGGCGGTCGACGCGTGGGTCGCCGAGAAGCAGCCGCAGCTGGTCGCCGTGCGCCGGCACCTGCACGCCCACCCGGAGCTGGCCTTCGCCGAGTTCGAGACGACGTCCTTCCTCGAGCAGCGGCTGCGCAGCGCCGGCCTGGAGCCCAAGCGGCTGCCCACCGGGACCGGGCTGGTGGTCGAGGTCGGCTCCGGGGACCCGACGGTGGTGCTGCGCGCCGACATCGACGCGCTGCCGCTGGCCGACCTCAAGGACGTCCCGTACGCCTCGACCCGCGAGAACACCTGCCACGCCTGCGGGCACGACGTGCACACCACCGTCGCCCTCGGCGCCGTGCTGGCGCTGGCCGCGCTCGACGACCTGCCCGGCACCGTGCGCTGCGTCTTCCAGCCGGCCGAGGAGACCGTGCCCGGCGGCGCCACCGAGGTGGTCGCGGCCGGCGTGCTCGAGGGCGCCTCCCGGGCCTTCGCCCTGCACTGCGACCCCTCCCTCCCGGCCGGCACCGTCGGCCTGCGCACCGGAGCGATCACCGCCGCCTGCGACCGGATGGACGTCACCCTCACCGGCCCGGGCGGGCACACCGCCCGGCCCCAGCTGACCGTCGACCTGGTCGACGCCCTCGGCCGGCTGATCACCGACCTGCCGGCGCTGCTGTCCCGGCAGGTCGACCCGCGCGCCGGCATGTCGCTGGTCTGGGGCGCGGTCGACGCCGGGGTCGCGGCCAACGCCATCCCGCAGCGCGGTCACCTGCGCGGCACGGTGCGCGTGCTCGACCGCGACACCTGGCAGGACGCCGAGGCGCTGCTGCGCTCGCTGGTCGAGCGGGTCGCCGCCACCACCGGGGCCGACGTCGACGTCGACTACGTGCGCGGGGTGCCGCCCGTGGTGAACGACCCGCGGGCCGTGGCGCTGCTGCGCTCGGCGGCGCTGGAGACGGTCGGCAGCGAGGGGCTGCGGCTGTCCCCGCAGAGCATGGGCGGTGAGGACTTCGGCTGGTTCGCCGACGTCCTGCCCATCGCGCTGGCCCGGCTGGGCACCCACGGTGGCGGCGCGCCGCTGGACCTGCACCGGGGCACCTTCGACGTCGACGAGCGGGCGATCTCGGTCGGCGTGCGGCTCATGGCCCGCACCGCGCTGCACGCGCTGTCCGCCGACGCGGGCGCCCCGCCGCCCGGCCCGTCGCCGCACCCCAGCGGTTCCGGTCCGGGTGCGCGACGGTAGACACTGACGCTGATCGACCGACGATGCCGGGAGCCCGATCGTGAGCGAGCTTGCGAGCGAACCGCAGCAGTTCGAGCGAACGCGGGCGACGAGTGCCACCGAGGAGGCCTCGTGAGTAGCTCCGACCAGCAGGCAGCAGCACCCGCCGACGCCGAGGTCCCGGCCGAGCACGAGGTCCCCGACGACCTCCGGCTCGCCGCCGGGTTCCCGGCCGCGACCCGGGAGGCCTGGCGCGAGCTGGTCGCCGCGGTGCTGCGCAAGGCCGGGCGCGAGGACCTGCCCGACCCGGTCGAGGACGCGCTGCGGGTACCGGTCGCCACCGGCGTCAGCGTCGCCCCGCTCTACACCGCCGAGGACGCCGGCGACCTGCCCACCGCGGTCGGCGTCCCGGGGCTGGCCCCCTTCGTGCGGGGCTCACGGCCCGGTGCGACCGGCGAGGTGCCCGGCGGCTGGGACGTCCGCCAGCGGCACGCCCACCCCGACGTCGCGGTGACGAAGGAGGCGATCGCCGCCGACCTGGAGAACGGCGTCACCTCGCTGTGGCTGGAGCTCGGTGAGGGAGCGGTCCCGGTCGACGCGCTCGGCGACGTCCTGGCCGACGTCTACCTCGACCTCGCGCCGGTGTCGGTCTCCGGCGGGCGTTCGGCGGGCGAGGCGCAGGCGATCGCGGAGGCCCTGCTCGCCCACGTCGCCGGCCGCACCGACCTCGCCCCCGGCGGCTCGCTGGGCCTGGACCCGCTCGGCGTGCAGGCCGCCTCGGGGGAGGAGCAGGACCTCACCGGGCTGGCCGACGTCGCCCGCCGGGCCCCCGCGGGCTGGCGCACCGTCGTCGTGGACGCCACCGTCTTCCACGACGCCGGGGCCTCCGCCGTCGAGGAGCTCGGCTGCTCGCTGGCCGCGGGGGTGGCCTACCTGCGGGCGCTGACCGACGGCGGGCTCTCCACCGACGAGGCCTTCGCCGCGCTCGAGTTCCGCTACGCGGCCAGCGCGGACCAGTTCACGACGATCGCCGCCCTGCGCGCCGCCCGCCGGCTGTGGGACCGGGTCGGTGACGTCAGCGGGGCCTCACCCGACGTGCGGGCCCAGCGGCAGCACGCCGTCACCTCCTCGGTGATGACCACCAGGCGCGACCCGTGGGTCAACATGCTGCGGACGACGGTCGCCTGCTTCGCCGCCGGCGTGGGCGGGGCCGACGTCGTCACCGTGCAGCCCTTCGACGCTGCCCTCGGCCTGCCCGACGCCTTCTCCCGCCGGATCGCCCGCAACACCCAGAACCTGCTGGTCGAGGAGGCGCACCTCGCCCGCGTGCTCGACCCGGCCGGCGGCTCGTGGTACGTCGAGGCGCTCACCGACGCCCTGGCCGAGGCCGCCTGGAGCTGGTTCACCGAGATCGAGCGGGCCGGCGGACTGGCCGCCGCCCTGGGCTCGGGCCTGGTCCGCGACCGGATCGCCGCCGCGTGGGACGCCCGCGCCGAGCGGCTGGCCCACCGCACCGACGCCATCACCGGCGTCAGCGAGTTCCCCAACCTCACCGAGAAGCTCCCCGAACGGCAGCCCGCCGCGGACCTGCACCCGACCGGGGGGCTGCCGCGGGTGCGGGCGGCGCAGGCGTTCGAGGAGCTGCGCGACCGCGCCGACGCCGCCCGGCGGGCGGGGTCGGAGCCGAGGGTCTACCTCGCCACCATCGGCTCGATCGCCCGCCACACCGCGCGCGCCACCTTCGCCGGCAACCTGTTCCAGGCCGGGGGAGTGGCGACGCCCTCGGGGGACGGGGCCTCCGGCCTCGCCGACGCGGGGACGACGGTCGCCTGCATCTGCGGCACCGACAAGGACTACGCGGAGTCCGCGGCGGCACTCGCCGCGGAGCTGCGCGCCGCCGGGGCCACCGCGGTGTGGCTGGCCGGCAAGCCGTCGCTCGCGGTCGAGGGCGTCGACGGGTACGTGTACGCCGGGTGCGACGCGCTCGACGTCCTGCAGCGAGTCCACGAGCAGCTGGGAGTGCCGGCATGAGCGTCATCCCCGACTTCGGCGGCGTCGAGCTGGGCCGCCCCGCGGCGGCCGCATCGGTCGACGACTGGGCCAAGACCTTCAAGGAGACGACCGGCCGCGGCGTGGAGGAGGCCGCCTGGGAGACCCCCGAGGGCATCGCCGTCCCGCCGCTGTTCACCCCCGCGGACCTGCGGGGTCTGGACTTCCTGGAGACCTACCCCGGCATCGCGCCGTACCTGCGCGGGCCCTACCCGACGATGTACACGACGCAGCCGTGGACGGTCCGCCAGTACGCGGGCTTCTCCACCGCCGCGGAGTCCAACGCCTTCTACCGGCGCAACCTCGCCGCGGGGCAGAAGGGCCTGTCGATCGCCTTCGACCTGCCCACCCACCGGGGCTACGACTCCGACCACCCGCGCGTGGTGGGCGACGTCGGCATGGCCGGGGTGGCGGTCGACTCGATCCTGGACATGCGGCAGCTCTTCGACGGCATCCCGCTGGACCGGATGAGCGTCTCGATGACCATGAACGGCGCCGTCCTGCCGGTGCTGGCGCTCTACATCGTCGCCGCCGAGGAGCAGGGGGTGGAGCACGGTCAGCTGACCGGGACCATCCAGAACGACATCCTCAAGGAGTTCATGGTCCGCAACACCTACATCTACCCGCCCAAGCCGTCGATGCAGATCATCAGCGACATCTTCGCGTTCACCTCGCAGGAGATGCCGCGGTTCAACTCGATCTCCATCTCCGGCTACCACATCCAGGAGGCCGGGGCGACGGCCGACCTGGAGCTGGCCTACACGCTGGCCGACGGCGTGGAGTACCTCAGGGCGGGCAAGGACGCCGGGCTCGACGTCGACGCGTTCGCGCCGCGGCTGAGCTTCTTCTGGGCGATCGGCATGAACTTCTTCATGGAGGTCGCCAAGCTGCGGGCCGGGCGGCTGCTGTGGGCGCGGCTGGTCAAGGAGGCCGGCGCGCAGAGGGACAAGTCGCTGTCGCTGCGCACCCACTCGCAGACCTCCGGCTGGTCGCTGACCGCGCAGGACGTCTACAACAACGTCGTCCGCACCTGCCTGGAGGCGATGGCCGCCACCCAGGGGCACACCCAGTCGCTGCACACCAACGCCCTCGACGAGGCGCTGGCGCTGCCCACCGACTTCTCCGCGCGGATCGCCCGCAACACCCAGCTGCTGCTGCAGCAGGAGTCGGGGACGACGCGGGTCATCGACCCGTGGGGCGGCTCGGCGTACGTGGAGCGGCTGACCTACGACCTGGCCCGGCGCGCCTGGGCACACATCGAGGAGGTCGCCGAGCACGGCGGCATGGCCCAGGCCATCGACGACGGCATCCCGAAGCTGCGCATCGAGGAGGCCGCCGCCCGCACCCAGGCGCGCATCGACTCCGGCCGGCAGCCGGTCATCGGCGTCAACAAGTACCGGGTCGACGCCGACGAGGCGATCGAGGTCCTGCGGGTCGACAACGCCGACGTGCTGGCCCAGCAGAAGGCCAAGCTGGAGGAGCTGCGCGCCTCCCGGGACGACGGCGCGGTCCGCGAGGCGCTCTCCCGGCTCACCGACGCCGCGCGGGCGGCGGCCGAGGGACGGCGGGACCGCTCGCTGGACTCGAACCTGTTGAAGCTCGCCGTCGACGCGGCCCGGGCCAAGGCGACCGTCGGGGAGATCTCCGACGCGCTCGAGGAGGTCTACGGGCGGCACGCCGGCCAGGTGCGCACCATCTCCGGCGTCTACCGCGACGAGGCAGGAGCATCCGGCCCCATGGAGGAGACCCGCCGACTGGCCGAGGCGTTCGAGGAGGCCGAGGGACGCCGTCCCCGCATCCTGGTCGCCAAGATGGGCCAGGACGGCCACGACCGCGGCCAGAAGGTCATCGCGACCGCGTTCGCCGACCTCGGCTTCGACGTCGACGTCGGCCCGCTGTTCCAGACCCCCGAGGAGGTCGCCCGGCAGGCGGTGGAGGCCGACGTGCACGTCGTCGGCGTCTCGTCGCTCGCGGCGGGCCACCTGACGCTGGTGCCGGCGCTCAAGCAGGCACTGGCCGACCTCGGGGCCGAGGACGTCGTCATCGTGGTCGGCGGGGTCATCCCGCCCGACGACGTGCCGACGCTCAAGGAGATGGGCGCGGCCGAGGTGTTCCTGCCCGGCACGGTGGTCGCCGAGGCGGCGCAGCGGCTGCTGCGGACGCTGTCCTCGAACCTCGGGCACGGCTGAGCGGACAGGCGCGTGAGCATCGCAGCGAGCGACGGAGCCGACAGGGAGTGAGCATCGCAGCGAGCTCTGCGAGCGAGGAGCGGAGCGACCGCGGAGGCGACGTGGGTCAGAGCGAGCGAGGAGCGGAGCGCGCCGCGGAAGCGAAGGAGCGATGACGGCCCGTCCCGTCGACGTCCCGGCGCTGGTCGAGGGCGTGCTGGCCGGTGACCGGCGGGCCGTGGCCCGGGCGATCACGCTCGTCGAGTCCCACCGCGCCGACCACCGGGAGCGCGCGCAGGAGCTGCTGGTCGAGCTGCTGCCGCACGCCGGGTCGGCGCGGCGGGTCGGCATCAGCGGCGTCCCCGGGGTGGGGAAGTCGACGTTCATCGACCAGCTCGGCGTGACCCTGACGGCGGCCGGGTCGAAGGTCGCGGTGCTGGCCGTCGACCCGTCGTCCGCACGGTCCGGCGGGTCGATCCTCGGGGACAAGACCCGGATGGCGCGGCTGTCGGTGGACCCGAACGCCTTCATCCGGCCCTCGCCGACCTCGGGGACCCTCGGCGGGGTCGCGCAGGCCACGCGGGAGTCGATGGTCGTCGTCGAGGCGGCCGGGTACGACGTCGTGCTGGTGGAGACCGTCGGCGTCGGGCAGTCGGAGATCACCGTCGCCGAGATGGTCGACTCGTTCCTGTTCCTGACGCTGGCCCGCACCGGCGACCAGCTGCAGGGGATCAAGCGCGGCATCCTCGAGATCGCCGACGTGATCGCGGTGAACAAGGCCGACGGGCCCGGTGCCCCGGACGCGCGCAAGGCCGCCCGCCAGCTGGCCGGGGCGATCCGCATGCTGCGCGGGCACGACGAGGAGTGGCAGGTGCCGGTGCTGACCTGCGCCGGGCTGACCGGCGAGGGCCTGGACGAGGTGTGGGCCAAGCTGGTCGAGCACCAGGACCGGCGCAGGGCCTCGGGTGCCTTCGACGAGCGCCGGCGCAGCCAGCAGGTGCGCTGGACCCGGCAGCTGGTGCGCGACGGCCTGGAGCACCGGCTGCGCGCCCACCCCGGCGTCCGGGCGGCCGCGCCGGAGCTGGAGAAGGCGGTGCTGGCCGGCGAGCTGACCCCGGCGCTGGCCGCACAGCAGCTCCTGGAGACCTTCCTCCACAACTCCTGAACTCGACGGGTGAGCCAGGTCACGGAACGCTAGCGTCCGGGCAGGGCCGTGCCCGCGGTCCGTCCCCGCTGCCGAGACGAGGCCGGCCATGCCGATCGACAACCCGTACTACTCCGCTGCGGTCCACGGCGACTTCGAGCTCGCCGACATCGGCGACCTGGTGCTGGAGGAGGGGGCCACCCTCCGCGGCTGCCAGCTGGCCTACCAGACCCTGGGCACGCTCAACGCGGCGAAGGACAACGCCGTCCTGATCCCGACCTGGTACTCGGGCAACCACTCGATCATGCGGGACACCTACGTCGGGTCGGGCCGGGCGATCGACCCCGCGGAGCACTTCGTCGTCCTGGTCAACCAGATCGGCAGCGGGCTGGGCACCTCGCCGCACAACCTGGCCGGCGCCTACGGCCGGGGCCGCTTCCCGCGGGTGCGCATCGGGGACGACGTAGTCGCCCAGGAGCGGCTGCTGCGCGAGGTGCTCGGCGTCGAGGAGCTGGCGCTGGTCTTCGGCGGGTCGATGGGCGCCCAGCAGACCTACGAGTGGGCGGTCCGGTTCCCCGACCGGGTCAAGCGGGCCGCGCCGCTGGCCGGCACCGCGCGGATGTACCAGCACTGCGTCGTCTGGGCGCAGACGCTGGTCGACGCCCTCACCTCCGACCCCGGGTACGCCGGGGGCTGGTACCGCGACCCCGCCGACGTCCGAGGCGGGCTGCAGCGGCACGCCGGGCTGTTCGCGCTGCACGTGCTGTCCAACGAGTTCTGGACCCGCGAGCACTGGCGGGCGCTGGGCTTCAGCTCGCCGGAGGACTTCGTGGTCGGCTTCCTGGAGGCGTACTTCGAGCCCATGGACGCCGGTGACCTGCTGACCCAGGCCTGGAAGTGGCAGCACGGCGACGTCAGCCGGCACACGGCCGGGGACCTCGCCGCCGCGCTGGGCCGGATCACCGCGAGGACGGTGGTCATGCCCATCAGCACCGACAAGTTCTTCCCGCCCGAGGACTGCGCCGCCGAGCAGGCGCTCGTCCCCGACAGCCAGTTCCGCGTCATCGAGGACGTGCACGGCCACGCCTCGCTGTTCGGGCTCACGCCGCCCTACCTCGAGCAGGTCGACGACGCACTGCGCAAGCTGCTGGAGACGCCGGCCTGAGCGGGGTCGGGGCCGCGATCATGCTCGCCGGCTCTCCTCCGCGCCGGCCCTCCGCGGTGATCCCTCCGCGCCGGCCCTCCGCGGTGATCATGAAGTCCCGGTGGGGACACGCCGGGTGCTCAGGGCGTGTCGCCACCGGAACTCCATGATCACCGGGATCCACAGCGCTGCTCGCCGTCCACACATCGACCGCCGGTCCGCACGGGACGGTGCCCCGGTCCGAGCGTCGGAGCATGGACTTCGCGCTCTACCGGACGATCGCCCGCCAGGGCGGCGTCTTCACCACCGCTCAGGCCCGTGACCGCTACAGCGACTGGGAGACCCGCCGGCTGGTGCGGTCCGGCCGGTGGCGCCGGACCCGGTGGCGAGGAGTGCTGGCGGACGCCGAGCTGCCCGACTCCCCGGTGCTCCAGGTCCGGGCGGCCGCGCTGGCGGTCGGCCCGGACCTCGTCGCGTGCCACTCGACCGCCGCCCTGCTCTGGGGCTTCGACGTCCTGGGACCGGACGTGCTGCACTTCCTCGGGCCGCCGCAGCTGGTCAACCGGCGACTCCCCGGGGTCCAGGTGCACCCGTCGAGCCTCGGCACGGACGACGCCGTGCTGGTCGACGGCGTCTGGTGCACCTCAGCGGCCCGGACGGCGTGCGACGTCGTGCGCCTGGCCGCGCCCGTCCACGGTCTGGCCGTCCTCGACGCGGCGCTGCGGTCGGCCTGGTGCACGCGGGACCAGCTGGCGGCCGCTGCAGCGGAACAGGCCGGACTGCGTGGGGTCGTGCGCCTGAGGGAGCTGCTGCCGCACGCGTCGGCGGGTGCGGAGTCGCCGATGGAGTCGCGGATGCGGTGGCGCTTCATCGACGGCGGTCTGCCGGCACCGGACGTCCAGGTGCGGGTCGTCGACGACGGGCGCAGCCACCACCTCGACACCGGCTGGCGGGACGCGCGCGTGGGGGCCGAGTTCGACGGCCTCGAGGCGCACATGACCCGGCAGCAGCTCGCCGCGGACCGGGACCGCCACAACTGGCTCACCGAGCGGCGCTGGACCCTGCTGCACTTCACGGCCGTCGACGTGTACCGGCGGTACGAGCGGATGGTGGACACCGTCGCCCGACACCTCGGCATCTCCACCCAACCGAGACGATCATGAAGTCGCGGTGGGGACGCGCCGGCGAGAGGTGGTGTGTCGCCACCGCGACTTCATGATCACCGGGAAGAGAGGGCGGATGCCGGGGAAGAGGGGCGGACGCCGCAGGACGATTGCGGAGGGGGCAGCCGGTCAGACGCCGGTGGAGCGGCACTCGCGGGCGCGGAGCTCCTCGAGGTAGTCGTCCGGGGCGCCGGCGGCCTCGGCGGCGTCGGCGAGCGCGCCCAGGTACCGCGCCGACGGCAGCCCGCCCTCGAAGGCGTCGAGCACGTAGACCCAGGCCACCTGGTCGCCGGTGAGCGTGTGCACCCGCAGGTGCAGCTTCCGGTAGAGGCCCTGGTCGGCGCCCTCCCAGGCGTCGAGCGCCTTCTCGTCGGCCTCGGTGAGGTCGTAGAGGGCGACGAAGACGCCGGGGGTGAGCGACTCGCCCGGTGCGGTGTCGTCGGGGACGAGGGTGGCCAGGGCCCCCTCCCAGCCGTACTCCTCGGCCCCGAAGGTCAGCCGCCAGCCCTTGATCCAGCCGGTGCCGGTGTGCGGGGAGGAGGGGCAGCGCCGGAGCATCTGTGCGGGATCCATGTTCGACCCGTAGGCGGCGTAGAGGCCCATCACCGGCAGCCTACGACCGTGTGGCGCGCCCCTCGGTGGGAGATGAGCCACGTCGTCACCCGGAACGAGGAGAATGGTGCACCGCACGTGTCCACAGCGCACCGAGAAGGACTCCCATGACCCGCATCGTGATCATCGGCGGCGGTCCGGCCGGCTACGAGGCCGCGCTGGTCGCGGCATCCCTCGGTGCGCAGGTCACCGTGGTCGAGCGGGACGGCGTCGGTGGGGCGAGCGTGCTCACCGACTGCGTCCCCTCCAAGACCTTCATCGCCTCGGCCGGCGCGATGACCAACGTGCGCGACTCGGCCGCACTCGGCGTGCAGGGCGCCGAGCTGGCCACCGTCGGCATCGACCTCCCCGCGGTCAACCAGCGGGTCAAGGGGCTCGCCGTGGCGCAGTCCGCCGACATCCGGGCCCGGCTGGTCGCCGAGGGCGTGCGGGTCGTCGCCGGGCAGGGCCGGCTCTCCGACGAGGTCCGCGGCCTGGTGGAGCACCGGGTCGAGGTGCTGGACGGCGACGGCGCGGTCACCGAGACGCTGGAGTGCGACGTCGTCCTGGTCTCGACCGGGGCCGATCCGCGCGTGCTGCCCGGCGCCGAGCCCGACCACGAGCGGATCCTCGACTGGCGCGACGTCTACGACATCCAGGACATGCCCGAGCACCTGGTCGTCGTCGGCTCCGGCGTGACCGGCGCCGAGTTCGCCTCCGGCTACCTGGAGGCCGGTGTGCCGGTGACGCTGGTGTCCTCACGCGACCGGGTGCTGCCCGGGGAGGACTCCGACGCCGCCGAGGTGCTCGAGGAGGTCTTCCAGTCCCGCGGCGGCCGGCTCGAGCGCGGCCGGGCCGGGGCGGTGCGGCGCACCGAGAAGGGCGTCGTCGTCGAGCTCACCGACGGGCGCACCGTCGAGGGCTCGCACGCGCTGATGACCGTCGGCACCGTGCCCAACACCGCCGGGCTCAACCTGGAGCAGTGCGGGGTCGAGCTCGCGCCGTCCGGGCACGTCGTCGTCGACCGCGTCTCGCGCACGAGCGTGCCGGGCATCTACGCCGCCGGTGACGTCACCGGCGTGTTCCAGCTGGCGTCGGTCGCGGCGATGCAGGGCCGGATCGCCATGTGGCACGCGCTCGGCGAGGCGGTCACCCCGATCCGGCTCAAGACGGTCTCGGCGAACGTCTTCACCCACCCCGAGATCGCCACGGTGGGCGTGCAGGAGAAGACGCTGCCCGAGGGCGCCGACATCGAGGTCGTGCGGCTGCCGCTGGCCACCAACGCGCGGGCCAAGATGGCCGACCTGCGGGACGGCTTCGTGAAGCTGTTCGCCCGGCAGGCGACCGGCGTGGTCGTCGGCGGGGTCGTCGTCGCGCCGGGGGCCTCCGAGCTGATCCTGCCGATCGCCCTGGCGGTCACCAAGGGGCTGACGGTGAGCGACCTGGCGCACACCTTCGCGATCTACCCGTCGCTGTCCGGCTCGATCACCGAGGCCGGCCGGCGGCTGATGAGGGCCGACGCGCTGGCGTAGCAGGTGGGGCGCGTGAGGCGTCCATGCCGGGACGCCGGGGGTGCGGGGGAGCCCTGAGCCGGATGTGACGGCGGGTTCGACTGGATCCCCGGCGTCCGGTGCCGACGCGCGCGCGGGCTGCCGAGGACAGGGGGGATGCGCCTCCACCGGAACACCCCCGCCCCCCGCCGCCGCCCGCTCCGGGCGCTGGCCGGTGCGGCGACCGCGCTGGCCCTCTCCCTGACGCTGCCGGCGACGCCGGCCCGGGCCGAGGAGGCCGCGGCGCGGTCCACCGTCGTCGGCGAGATCGTGCAGGCCTGGCCCGAGGCCGGACCGGCCGGCTCCGCCGCGGAGGCCGAGCACGCCGAGGCCCCGCTGACCTGGGTCGAGAGCCCCACCGGTGAGGCGGTCCGCGTGCCGACCGGGGCGGTGGCCGGCCTGGCGGTCGGCTCCACCGTCGAGGTCACGGTGGGCGCGCACGTCTCCGACGCCGCCGGTCAGGAGGGCTTCGAGCCCGCCCGCGACGTGCTCGGCGCGCAGCTGCTGCAGGAGGCGCCCGAGGCCCGCGCCGCGCGGGCGGCCGGGCTGACCAACCAGGTCACCGTGGCGATGGTGGTCCCGGCCGGCGGGCAGCGGGACGGCGCGACGCTGCCCCAGCTCGTCGCCGCCGTCGACGGGCCGGTCGCGGAGTTCTGGGCGGGGGAGACCGACGGCGCCGTCCGGCTCGGCGTGACCGCCGCGCACGACTGGCTGCAGACCACCGCCGGGTGCGCCGACCCCACCGCCCTGTGGAACGAGGTCGCCGACCGCACCGGCTTCGTGCCCGGCCCCGGCCGGCACCTGGTCGTCTACGTCAGCAGCCGGCCGCGCGACCTGCCCGGCTGCTCCTACGCGCTGGGCCAGGTCGGCGCCGGCGTCGGCGCGGGCGGGCGGGTCTACGTCCGCGACCTGCTGCCCTCGGTCATCGCCCACGAGCTGGGCCACAACTTCGGCCTCGGGCACTCCTCGGGGCACCAGTGCGACGCCGCGATGGAGACCGGCGCCTGCCGCACCGCTCCCTACCGCGACTACTACGACGTCATGGGCGCCTCGTGGCGTGAGACCGGGTCGCTCAACGCCCCGCAGGCCGCGCAGCTGGGCGTGCTGCCCCCCTCGGCGCAGCTGCCGGTCGAGGCGGCCGGCCCGGCCACGACGGTCACCCTCGCCCCGCTGGGGTCGCGGGCCGGCACCCGCGCGGTGCGGCTGACCGACGCAGCGGGCAGCACCTACTGGCTGGAGCTGCGCGCCGCGGTCGGACGCGATGCCTGGCTCGGCGCGACCGGCAACCGCTTCGGCCTCGACTCCGGCGTCCTGCTGCACCGCACCGGCCGGATGCCCGACACCGCGCTGCTGCTCGACGGCAGCCCGTCGCCGGCCGCCGGCTGGGACGACGACCTGCGGGCCGCGCTGCCCGTCGGCGTGCCGGTGCCGGTCGCCGGTGGCGCGTTCACCGTCACCGTGGACGCCGTCACCGCGACCGGGGCGACGCTGACCGTCGTCCCCGCCGCCGGTGCCGCCGTCCCGGTGACCCCGCTCCCGGAGGCCGACGCCGCGCCGCAGGTGCTGGCCGCCACGCCGGTCGCCTCGGCCCCTGACCCCGTCGCCGCCGCTCCGGCCGCCCCGGCCGAGGTGGCCGCGCCGGCGCCCGTCGTCGCCGCTGCCCCGGCGGCCCGGGAGGTCCCGGCCGCTCCGGTCGCCACCGGGATGCAGCTCATCGAGCCGGTGCCGGCCGCGGTCCGGACCGCCTCCCGCGCGGGCTGGACCGCCCCGGCCGCCGCGGTCGCGGGCCTGGGGGTCCTGGTGCTCGCCGGTTGGGGTGTCACCCGGAAGCGGGGCGTGCGCGCCGAGGACTGAGTCCCGCCTGTAAGCACCGGCCCGACCTGCCGATGAGGGGACCGGCCCCTCTCGCTTGGAGACCCTCCGTGCCCCCAGTGCGCTCCACCCGGCTGCTGGCGCTCGCCGTCGCGGCCGCCACCGTCCTCCCCGTGCTGGTCGCACCACCCGCCACCGCCGAGGAGCTGCCGGCTCCGGCCGCGCCCGCGGATCCGGCAGCGCCGGAGGCCTCGGCCCCCGGGGACACCGTCGTCGGCGAACTGGTCCAGGGCTACGTGGACCCCTCGCCGACGGCGGCCCTCGAGACCGAGGAGGACCACGCCGACAGCCTGGTCAGCTGGATCCAGACCGACTCGGGCGATGCGGTGCGGGTGCCGACGGAGGACGTCGAGGACATCGACACCGGCTCCACCGTCGAGGTGACCCTGGGCGAGGCCGTGGAGGACGAGGTGGCCGCGGCCGACCTCGCCCCGGCGCAGGAGGTCCTCGCCGCCGAGGTGCTCGCGGCCCCAGCCGAGGCCACCGCACCGGCCGAAGGCATGGTCAACCACCAGGTCACCGTGGTCATGCTGCAGCCGGCCGGTGCCGTCCGGGACGGCACGAGCCTCGCCCAGGTGGTCGACACGGTCAACGGGCCGGTCGCCTCCTTCTGGGCCGAGCAGACCGGTGGCGCGGTCCGGCTCGGCGTGGGACCCGCCCTCGACTGGACGACCCAGTCCTCCCTCACCTGCGAGGACCCGTTCGCGCTCTGGGCAGAGGCCGCCACCCGCGCCGGGTGGCAGACGGCTCCCGGCCGACACCTGCTCGTGTACGTGCCGGCCGACTCACCGGGTTGCGGCTACGGCCTCGGCACGATCGGTACGGGGATCGGCTCGGGCGGCATGTCCTACGTGCAGGCGCCCGAGCTGTCGGTCATCGCGCACGAAATCGGGCACAACCTGGGACTGGGCCACGCCTCCGAGCTCCAGTGCGACGGCACGCTGGACCGGGGCACGTGCGCGGTGAGCCCCTATGACGACCTGTACGACGTCATGGGCGTCTCCTGGGGGCCGGTCGGCTCGCTCAACGCACCGCACGCAGCGCGCCTCGGGGTGCTGCCGTCGGGGGCGGCGCCCACGGTGAGGGTCGGGTCCGCACCCGTGCAGTACGCCCTGTCGCCGGTCGGCGCCCGCACCGGGACCCGGGCGCTGCGGTTGGTCGACACCAACGGCGAGGTCTACTGGCTCGAGTACCGGATGCCCACCGGCCGGGACAGCTGGCTGGAGACGGACGAGAACTGGGTGTACCTGTGGAATGGCGCCCAGGTCCGGCTGCAGAGCGGTGTCCAGGTGCGCCTGGCGGCCGAGGGGGACGACACCTCCCTGCTCCTCGACGGCACCCCGTCGCGGATGGGTAGGTGGGGCAACGACCCCTGGGTGACCCTCCCGGGTCTGGACTCGGTGTGGTTCGGCCTCGGGCCGTTCCGGGTCACCGTGCTCGAACACCGGGCGGACTTCGCCCGCGTGGAGGTCTCCACGAACGGCTCTTCCCCGCTGACCGCTATCGAGACGGCCTACATGGCGCACGGTGGGATGGCCGGCTGGCTGGGTGCCCCGACCGAGCAGGAGTTCTGCGGTCTGCCCTGGGGTGGCTGCCGGCGGACCTACCAAAACGGCTCCCTCTACTTGAACCCGCGGGCGGCGAGCGTGTCCGTGCTGAGCGCTCCGACGGCGGCTCGGTACGAGCAGGCCGGTGGTCCTGCTGCCCTCGGCTACCCGTACGCCGACGAGCGCGACGTCGTCGGCCCGTCGGGACCGGGCCGGATCACCTCCTTCCCGGGTGGCGCCGTCGTCTGGTCCCCCTCGATCGGCGCCCGGTTGGTACGGGGAGCGATCTTGGACATGTGGCGCCAGCTGGGCGCTCAGACCGGGCCGATGGGCTATCCGACGGGCGATGACGTCGCCGTGCCCGGCGGCTACAAGACGGTTTTCCAGAACGGGGCCATCTACT
>NZ_JBJGZQ010000024.1:0-92344 GCF_054050595.1 Geodermatophilus sp. SYSU D00779 | reverse complement strand
GCGCCGATGGTACTGCTCCGGGAACGGAGTGGGAGAGTAGGACGCCGCCGGACAACTCCTCCATGAAGGGCCCTCACCGCCACGGTGAGGGCCCTTCATGCACTCCCGGCGCGGATCGGAGCGAGGCCCGCTGGGTCCAGCCTGCGTCAGGTGACCACGCGACGGGTGCCGGCGAAGGCGAGTGCGCCCAGGAGCGCGGCCAGAGCGAGCGGCAGGTCGACGGCGAGGGCCACCAGCGACTGGTCGGCGGACCAGCGACCGAGGTAGAGCCGGGCGCCCACCCAGGTGATGGGCACGGCGGCTCCGCCGAGGACGACGATGCCGCCGATGATGACGCCCCGGACACCGGTCGGGCCCCAGCGTTCGGACACCACGCTTATGCCCACGCCCGCCGCGATGAGCGCCAGCATCGGAGCACCGGAGACCGCGACCTGGGAGGAAGCGCCGTCGACGTCCGACGGTGGCGGCGTCCAGAACTGCAGACCCACCCCGACCCCCGGGCCCCGACTCGACGATGTCCCGGAGGGCCAGGACGACGCCGAAGCCGAGGGCCATGCCGACGGCGACCAGGCAGGTGCCCAGGAAGGAGCTCCGCCGCCTGGGACCGCGGCCCATCGCGAACGGCATCAACTGCGTCACCGCCTGGACGAAGACGACGAGCACGGTCGTGTAGAGGGTGGGGACGCCGCCGGTGGAGCCGTTCCCCCTCGAGGGAGCGGATGTCGATGACCTGCAGGTGATGAGCCGTGGAGGTGGCGTCCGGTCGGGGGCAGGCCCTGCCCACGCAACGTCGCTGTCACACGGTGCCGCTAGCGTGCGGGCTCCGCCCACGTCCGGAGGTCTCCCGCGTGCACCTCTCCCCGCACGAGCAGGAACGGCTGCTGCTCTCCTACGCCGCCGAGCTGGCCCGCCGACGGCGGGCGCGGGGGCTGCGGCTGAACCTCCCGGAGGCGACGGCGATCGTCACCGACCACGTCCTCGAGGGCGCCCGCGACGGCGTGCTGGTGGCCGAGCTGATGCAGTCCGGTCGCACGGTGCTCAGCCGGGACGACGTGATGGACGGCGTCCCGGAGCTGCTGGAGGAGGTGCAGGTGGAGGCGACCTTCCCGGACGGGACCAAGCTCGTGACCGTCCACCACCCCATCCCGTGATCCCCGGCGAGGTCATCCCGGCGGACGGCGTGCTCGAGACGCTCCCGGGCGTGCCGCGGATCGAGGTCGAGGTGACCAACACCGGCGACCGGCCGGTGCAGGTGGGGTCGCACTTCCACTTCGCGCAGGCCAACCGGGCGCTGGAGTTCGACCGCGCATCCGCGCACGGTCACCGCCTCGACGTCGCCGCGGGCACCGCCGTCCGCTTCGAGCCGGGGATCACCCGCACCGTGACCCTGGTGCCGTTGGCCGGGGCGCGCCTCGTCCCCGGCCTGACGACAGTCCCGGGAGGAGCGCGGCGAGGAACGAGCGAGGAGCGGACCGGGGCGCGGCGTCCGGCCGGTGGGCAGGGCCTGACCGCAGAGGGAGGGCGCGGCTGATGGTCCGGCTGTCCCGCGAGCGCTACGCCCAGCTGTACGGCCCCACGACCGGCGACCGCATCCGGCTGGCCGACACCGACCTGCTCGTCGAGGTGGAGGAGGACCGCTGCGGCGGCCCGGGCCGGGCCGGCGAGGAGGCGGTGTTCGGCGGCGGCAAGGTGATCCGCGAGTCGATGGGCCAGGGCCGGGCCACCCGCGCCGAGGGCGCGCCGGACCTGGTGGTCACCGGCGCCGTCGTCCTCGACCACTGGGGCATCGTCAAGGCCGACGTCGGCGTCCGCGACGGCCGGATCGTGGCGCTGGGCAAGGCGGGCAACCCCGACACGATGGACGGCGTCCACCCCGACCTGGTCATCGGGCCGGGCACCGAGGTGCTCGCCGGCAACGGCCGGATCCTCACCGCCGGCGGCATCGACTGCCACGTGCACTTCATCTGCCCGCAGATCGTCCCGACGGCGCTCGGCTCGGGCGTGACGACGCTCATCGGCGGCGGCACCGGGCCGGCCGAGGGCTCGAAGGCCACGACCATCACCCCGGGCGACTGGTACCTGGCCCGGATGCTCGAGGCGATGGACCCGTGGCCGGTCAACGTCGCGCTGCTGGGCAAGGGCAACACCGTCTCGCACGAGTCGATGGAGGAGCAGCTCCGCGGCGGGGCGAGCGGCTTCAAGTTGCACGAGGACTGGGGCTCCACGCCCGCGGCGATCGACGCCTGCCTCACCGTGGCCGGGCGCAACGGCGTCCCCGTGGCGCTGCACTCGGACACCCTGAACGAGGCCGGGTTCGTCGAGGACACCCTGGCCGCGATCGCCGGCCGGAGCATCCACGCGTACCACACCGAGGGCGCAGGGGGCGGCCACGCGCCCGACATCATCACCGTCGCCGGCCACCCGAACGTCCTGCCGAGCAGCACCAACCCGACCCGGCCGCACACGGTGAACACCCTCGACGAGCACCTCGACATGCTCATGGTCTGCCACCACCTGGACAGCTCCGTGCCCGAGGACCTGGCCTTCGCCGAGAGCCGCATCCGGCCGACGACGATCGCCGCCGAGGACCTGCTGCACGACCTCGGGGCCATCTCGATGATCGGCTCGGACGCGCAGGCGATGGGGCGGGTCGGCGAGGTCGTCCTGCGCACCTGGCAGACCGCGCACGTGCTGAAGCGCAAGCGGGGGGCGCTGGCCGGGGACGGCGCGGCGGACAACCTGCGGGCGCGCCGCTACGTCGCCAAGTACACGATCTGCCCGGCCGTGGCGCACGGGATCGACGGCGAGGTCGGCTCGGTCGAGCCCGGCAAGCTCGCCGACCTGGTGCTGTGGGACCCGCGGTTCTTCGGCGTCCGGCCGCACGCGGTGCTCAAGGGCGGCGTCATCGCCTGGGCGCAGATGGGCGACGCCAACGCCTCCATCCCCACCCCGCAGCCGCAGCTGCCGCGGCCGATGTTCGGGGCGTACGGCCGGGTGCCGGCGCGGACGTCGCTGCACTTCGTCGCACCGGCCGCCGTGGAGGCGGGGCTCGCGGACCGGCTCGCCGTCGACCGGCGGCTGGTCGCCGTCACCGACACCACGCGGCTGACCAAGGCCGACATGCCGGAGAACACCGCACTGCCGGAGATCCGGGTGGACCCCGACACCTTCACCGTGCGGGTGGACGGCGAGGTGTGGGAGCCCGAGCCGGTGCGCGAGCTGCCGATGGCACAGCGGTACTTCCTCTTCTGATGACGGCAGCGCTCCTGACCCTGGCCGACTCCCGGCTGCCGGCCGGCGGGCACACGCACTCCGGCGGCGTGGAACAGGCGATCGCGGCGGGGGTCGTGCACGACCCGGTGACGCTCACGGCGTTCCTGCGGCGTCGCCTGCACACGGCGGGTGCCGTGGCTGCCGGCCTGGCGGCCGCCGCGTGCGCCGGGGGTGACCTCGCGGCGCTGGACGCCGAGGCCGATGCGCGCGCACCGAGCCCGGCGCTCCGGGCGGCGTCCCGGCAGCAGGGGCGCGGACTCGTCCGCGTGGGGCGGCGCGCCTGGCCCTCGCCGGCCTGGGACGCGCTGCCCGAGCGGCCGCACTCCCCGCTCGCCCTGGGCGTCGCCGCCGCGGTGGCCGGGCTGACCCCGCGGGACGCCGCCGCGGCCGCCGCGTACCTGTCGGTCAGCGGTCCGGCGACCGCCGCCCAGCGGCTGCTGGCCATGGACCCGCTCGCCGTCGCCGCCCTCACCGCCCGCCTGGCCCCGGAGATCGACGAGGTCGCCGCGGTGGACGGCGTCCCGGCTGCGGCGGACCCCCTGCTCGACCTGCTGGCCGAGGTGCACGCCGCACGGAGGGACCGGTTCTTCGCTTCATGAGCCCCACTGGGAGTTCCCATGCCGCCTGACCACAACCTGGACGACTACGTCGACGCGCCCGTGCCGCACCGGCACGGGGGACCCCTGCGGGTCGGCCTCGGCGGACCCGTGGGCTCCGGCAAGACGGCGCTGGCCGCGGCGCTGTGCCGCACGCTGGGGCCGGAGTACGACCTCGCCGTCGTGACCAACGACATCTACACGACCGAGGACGCCGACTTCCTGCGCCGCAACGCCGTCCTCCCCGACGACCGGATCGAGGCGGTGCAGACGGGGTGCTGCCCGCACACCGCGATCCGCGACGACATCACCGCCAACCTCGACGCCGTCGAGCTGCTCGAGGCCCGGCACCCGGGGCTGGAGCTGGTGCTCGTCGAGTCCGGCGGGGACAACCTGACCGCCAGTTTCAGCTACGGCCTGGTCGACGTGCAGGTGTTCGTCGTCGACGTGGCCGGCGGCGACAAGGTGCCGCGCAAGGGCGGACCCGGGGTCACCGCCGCCGACCTGCTGGTGGTCAACAAGACCGACCTCGCCCCGCTGGTCGGCGCCGACCTGGGGGTCATGCGGCGGGACGCGGACGCGGTGCGCGGCGGCAAGCCGACGCTGCTCGTCTCGCTGCGGGAGGACCCGAGCGCCGCCGCGGTGGCCGACTGGGTGCGCGAGCAGGTGCGGGTCCGCGTGGCCGCGGGCGGGAACAGGACGCAGGCGTGAGCACCGCAGCGAGGAACGGGTCCGGAGCGGAGCGGCTGCGGGGTGGAGCCGGACGATGAGGACGCTCGTCGAGGTCGTCGCCTGCCGCGGCCCCGGCGGGCGCACCGTGCTGCCGGTGGTGCGCGCGGGCGGGCAGTACGCCGTCCGCCGGACCGGGCCGGGGACGGTGCACCTCGTCGCCACCGCCTTCGGCCCGCTCGGCGGGGACGACGTGACGGTCCGGCTGGTCGTGGAGGACGGCGCCCGGCTGTGCGTGCGCTCGGTCGCCGCCGCGGTCGCGCTGCCCTCCCGCGGCGCCGCCCGGCCGTCGGTGCAGCGCATCCGCGCCACCGTGGCCGGTGAGCTCGACCTGGCGCCGGAGCCGACCGTCGTCGCCGCGCGCGCCCGGCACGTCGCGGAGCTGGAGGCGGAGCTCGGGCCCGGCGGCGTGCTCACCGCGACGGAGCAGGTGCTGCTCGGGCGGCGGGGCGAGGAGCCCGGCCGCTGGACCGGCACGACCCGAGTGGTCCGCGCCGGCCGGCCGCTGCTGCACACCACGGTCGACCTCGGGCCGGGCGCCCCGGCCTGGCTTCCACCGGTGGCCCCGCGGGCGTACGCCTCCACCGTGCACACGGGCAGCCACGAGCGGCCGGTCGCCACGGGGGAGGACGCCGTCCGGCTGCCGCTGCCCGGCGGGTGGACGGCGACGGCGTGGGGCACCGAGCTGCACCGGGTCGCCGGTGCGGTGGCCGACCTCACCGCGCCCGAGCGGGAGACCGCCTGAGGGGGTCGCGAGCCCACCGACGGGCAGAGCAGCGTGACCCACCGCCGTCCGCACCTGCCGGGGGACGGCGACGGCGCTCCCCTCCCCGGGGTCCTCGCAGGCCCGGGGACGCCGACGGGTCGGCCTCCCTGCAGGGGCCGCCGCGAGCCTGCGAGCGAAAGGGCAGGGAGGCCCTCGTTCTCAGCTGCGCTGCTCCCCCTCCTCGCGGGCGGCCTGGTCGAGCACCTGGGGGTCGTCCTGGACGCCGCCCGCGGGGTCGGCGTTGCCGAGGGCCGTCTCGGCGGGCAGCTGCTCGACGTGCTCGCGGGCGCGCTCGCGCAGGTCGTCGGTGGGTTCGGACACGGGTCCTCCTCGGGAGCGACTGGTCGGACGCCGGTGCCCTACCCACCCCGTGCCACAGTGACCCCCGCGCGACCCTGCGACCGGCGAGGAGCCCGATGAGCGATCCCACCCGCCTGCCCGACCTGGCCAGCCGCGCGCTGGGCGGAGCGGTCGTCGCGGCCAACGACGAGTCCTTCGCCGCCAAGGAGAACCTGGTGCTGCCGCACCCGGCCCAGGCGCTGCCCGGCTTCGGCCACCGCGGCAAGGAGTACGACGGCTGGGAGACCCGGCGCCGGCGCTCCCCGGGGTCGGACTGGGCGATCGTCCGCCTGGGCGTGCCGGGGATCGTGTCGGTGGTCGTGGTCGACACCGCGCACTTCACCGGCAACTTCCCGCCGCAGGCGTCGGTCGAGTGCGCAGCGGTCGAGGGCCACCCCACCGTCGCCGAGCTGGAGCGCGCCGACTGGCAGCCGCTCCTGCCGCTGTCGGACCTCGCCGGCGACGCGGCCAACACCTTCCCGGTCGACTCGGCCCGGCGGGTCACCCACGTGCGGTTGACCATCGCGCCCGACGGCGGCGTGGCCCGGCTGCGGGTGCACGGCACCGCCGTCCCCGACCCGCGCCTGCTGGACGCCGGCCCGGTCGACCTGGCCGCGCTGGAGAACGGCGCCCTGGTGACCGGGGTGAGCGACGCCTTCTACGGCCGCCCGGTGCAGCTCGTGTCGCCGGGGCTCGCCCGGTCGATGGGGGAGGGCTGGGAGACCCGCCGGCGGCGCGGGGAGGGCAACGACTGGGTGGAGCTGTCGCTGGCCTGCGAGGGCGTGGTCACCCTCGCCGAGCTGGACACCTCGTACTTCCTGGGCAACGCGCCCGGATCGGCGTCCCTCACGGGCAGCGGCCCGGACGGCGAGGTCGTCGTCCTGCCGCGGACCCGGCTGCAGCCCGACACCCGGCACCGCTTCGTCCTCGACGGCGGTCCAGGCGCTGGAGGTCCTGCAGGGGGCAGGGGTGGCGCCGGCCGAGGCCGGCCGGCTGGTCGGGGCCCGCCCCCTGGGCGCGGACCTGCCCCCGCCGGTGGCCCGGCTGGTGCAGGGGCGCGGGCGGTGAGCGAAGCGGTCCGGTGCACCGGGGGCCGCCGCTAGGGTTCGCCCGTGCCGCGCCGCCTCCTGCTGCTCGCCGTCGCGCCCGTGCTGGGGCTCGGCCTGACCGCCTGCGGCTCGTCGATCGGGCAGGACGAGCTGGAGACACAGGTCTCCAGCACCCTCGAGTCCCAGTTCGGCGTCGCCGCTGACGTCTCCTGCCCCGGCGACCTCGACGCCGAGGTGGACGCCACGACCGAGTGCTCGGCCATCGATCCGGACACCGGCGAGAAGATCGGGCTGCGGATCACCGTCACCTCGGTCGAGGGCGACACGGCGGACTTCGCCATCGAGCCGGTCGACTGACCGGCACCCTCGGCTGAGTCGGGGATGGCATACGCGTCCGAGCCGTGGTCGGAGCTCTACGTCGCCATGGCGGGGGCCGCCGCCGCGCTGCTCGGCCTGCTGTTCGTCGCCGTCTCCATCAACCTCGAGCAGGTGCTGCGGATCGCCTGACTGCCGTTGCGAGCCGGGGAGACCCTCGGGGTGCTGGTGGTCCTGCTGACGACCGCGGTCTTCGTGCTCGTCCCGGGCCAGTCCCCGACGGCACTCGGGCTGGAGCTGGGCGGTACCGGCCTGGTGCTGATCGCCTGCGACGGGGCGCTGCGGGTCCGACGGGGGCGGCCCGCGGGCGCGCAGGCACGCAGCATCGTCGTCCCCGCGGTGATCGTGGCCTGCACCGGTGCGCCCCTGGTGACGGCGGGCGCGACGCTGGTCGCGGGCGCCGGCGGCGGGCTGTACTGGACGGTGCCCGCACTGGTGGCCGGTTTCGCGGGCGCCGTGTTCAACGCGTGGGTGCTGCTGGTCGAGATCCTGCGCTGACACCTGACCGGGACCACAGCGGGCCGGATGCGACCCGTGGAGACCGCCGCCGTCCTGCTGGTGCACGACGCCGAGCTGCGCGCCGCCGGCGTGCCCGTGGGGCTGGGCGTGGACGGGTCCTCGTCGGCGGACTCCGCGTCGCTGCGGCTGGAGGCCCGGACGGCGATGCTGCAGGGCGAGCCGCGGCACGGCGCGGGCGCGATGTCGGCCCGGGCGGTGGCGAACGCCGGGCCCTCACCGTCGCGGAGATGGCCGTCAGAGGGCTGTGGCGAGGGCCTCGAGGTCGTCGACCGTGGCGTCCAGGTGCGGCGAGACGCGCAGCACCGGTCCGGTCATCTCGTCCGGCGCCCGCTGCGGGCCGATCGCGGTCGTGACGATGCCGTGCTCGGTGAGCAGCCGGGCCCGGGTGGTGACGACGTCGACGCCGTCCGGCGGGCGCAGCGTCGTCGTGGCGGTCGGCTCGTCGAGGGGCTCGACCACCCTCCAGCCGGCCGCACCCTCGAGCACCTCGCGGGCGGCCCGGCCCAGCGCGGCCAGCCGCTCGCGCACCCGGACCGGCCCCACGGCCAGGTGCTCGCCCACGGCCAGGACCAGCCCGACCCGGCCGGCGACGTGCGCCTCCCCGGACTCGAAGGCCCGCAGCGGCGGGACGTCGTCCGGCGGGGTCAGGAGCGGGGTGAGCTCGGCGGTGACCGCCGGCCGCACGCACAGCAGGCCCACCCCGCGCGGCCCGGCCAGCCACTTGCGCGAGGTCGAGTAGACGACGTCGGCGCCCAGGTCGGTGTCGACGTGCCCCAGCGACTGCGCGGCGTCGAGGACCAGCGGCACACCGGCCTCGCGGCACAGCGCGGCGACCTCGGCGGCCGGCTGGATGACGCCGCGGTGGCTGGCGACGTGGGTCAGGTGCACCACCCGCGGCGGGTCGCCCGCCAGCAGCCGGGCCACGCCGTCGAGGTCGGCCCGCCCGAGGTCGTCGACCGGCAGGTGCTCGACGGACAGCCCCGCGGCGCGCAGCTGCGCCGCGTTGGGCGCGTACTCGCCGGGCAGGCACGCCACCCGCGCCCCGGCCGGCAACCGCCACCCGGCGAGCAGCGTGGCCAGCGCGGCCTGCGCGGACTCGACGAAGGCGACGTCCGCGGCGGCCATCCCGACCAGCCCGCCGATCACCGACCGGCCCTGCTGCAGCAGCTCCTCGGCGGTCGCCTCGGCCACGTAGCCGCCGAGCTCCGCCTCGTGCCGGGCGTGGTGGGCGACGGCCTCCAGCACCCGGTGGCCCTGCCGGCTGCACGCCGCGCTGTCCAGGTGCCGGCCCGCCGGGCGGGGCCGGGCCGAGCGCCACGCGGCGCCGAGGTCCTCGTGGACGAGGGCGGGATGGAGCGTCGTCACGCCCCCACGCTAGAAGAAGGACCTCCTGCTCCCCACCGTGGAAGGGCCCCGCCCTCCCCGCCCCTCGCTCCGCTCGGGGCGGTGCCCTGGACGGGGGGGCGGCGGCGGGTCCGTGCAGGGGGGCCGTCAGGCCAGCACGCCGCGGGCGACGGAGTCCCCGGAGTGGGTCGGGTCGCCGTCCAGCGGCTCGACGGAGACGTCGACGACGGGGAACTCGGTGAGGTCGACGCCGGGGGGCACGTCCAGGGTGACCTCGCTGCCGCTCCGGAGCACCCCCAGGGAGTACATGTCCTCGACCGACTCGTCGATCAGCCACACCTCGTAGAAGCCGTCCGTCAGGTCCGCGGCGCTGAGGTCGAGCTGGAGCACGCGGGTGCCGTCGTCGCGCTCCAGCACGCGGGCCTCGCCGGTGGCGCCGCTGTCGTCGAGCGGGTCGAGGGCGGCCGCGGCCACGGTCTGGCCGCCGTCGTCCCCCGTGCCGAGGGCGACCGCTCCCGCGCCGATGCCGACGCCGACGACCAGGGACGCCGCGGCGGCGAGCAGCAGCCGCGAGCGCCGGGTGCGCAGCGGCACGACCGGCGCCGGGGCGGGGGTCGGCGCCGGCGGGACGACGGCGTGCGGCGGGCCGGCCGGGGCCGCGGCCACCGCCTCGGGGCGCGGCACGGTGGTGACCCCGGTGGCGGCGGCGATCCCCGCCCACACACCCGGCGGCGGGAGGACGGCGGCACCAGGCGCGGCCAGCTGGGGGACGGCGAGCGCGTCGACCGCGCGGCGCAGCGAGGCGACCTCCGCGCGGCACTGCGCGCAGGAGTCGAGGTGGGTGGCGTCGTCGGCGGGCAGCGGCTCGTGCAGCGCCGCCAGCGCGAGCTGCTCAGGCGTGCAGTGCCGCACCGTCCACCTCCAACCGTGACCTCAGGCGTTCGAGGGTGCGCCGGATGTGGGACTTCACCGTGCCGAGCGGCAGCCCGGTGCGGTCGGCGATCTGGGTGTGGGTGAGGTCCTCGAAGAAGGCCAGCTCGATGATGCCCCGCTGCGGCTGGCCCAGTTGCTCCAGCTCGCCGAGCAGCAGCACCCGGTCGGCGACGGCGGTGTCGACCTGCGGCCCGGTGCCCTCCGTCGCCGAGCGGGCCTGGGTGACCGCGGCCTCGGCGGCGCGGCGCTGCCGGTCGCGCCGGGCCCAGGTGTCGGCGATCTTGTGCCGGCAGATGCCGACCAGCCAGGCCGCCAGCGGGCCCTGCTCGGGGCGGTAGCCGCGGCGGCCGGTCCAGGCGGAGACGAAGACCTGCTGGGTGACGTCCTCGGCGTCCGGACCCGGGCCGAAGGCGCGCACCGCCATGCCGTGGACCTGCCCGGCGAAGCGCTCGTAGGCCCAGGCCAGCGCCTGCTCGTCACCGGCGGCGAACCGGCGGCCGACCTCGGCGTCGTCGGGCCCGGGGTCGGCGTCCCGCAGCGGTGCGACGTCCGGGGGCACCCGCCCGACCCTAGCCGTCCGGGCTGCCGGCAGCCCGGTCACGGCAGCGGCCCGGCCCGGTCTGCGGCGACCACGGGTCCCCGGTGGGGACACCCGTGTCCGGACGGCGTGTCGCCACCGCGACTCCATGATCGTCAGCGGGTGTGGCCTCCCTGCAGCGGCCCGCACCGAGCCTGCGAGGGGTGGGGGGCAGGGAGGTCCTTCCGGGAGAGCGAGACGCCGAAGTCACCATCGGGGTCGGTCCACCACCGCGTCATGCGCAGGCCCGCCGCCGCCAGCTCGGCCTCGACCCGCTCGCGGCGGAACTTCGCCGAGACCTCGGTGCGCAACTCCTCACCGGCGGCGAACCGGACGTCGAGGCCGAGTGCCGGGACGTGCACCACCTGGTCGGTCAGCGAGCGCAGCCGCATCTCGATCCACTCGTGCTCGGCGTCCCACACGGAGACGTGCTCGAAGGCAGCGGGGTCGAAGTCGGCGCCCAGCTCGCGGTCCAGCACGCGCAGCACGTTGCGGTTGAACTCCGCGGTGACCCCCGCGGCGTCGTCGTAGGCCCGCACCAGCCGGGCCGGGTCCTTGACCAGGTCGGTGCCGAGCAGGAAGGAGTCCCCGGGCTGCAGCGTGCCGGCCAGGTCGTCGAGGAACGCCGCCCGCGCCTCCGGCTCCAGGTTGCCGATGGTCGAGCCGAGGAAGGCCACCAGCCGGCGTCCCGACCGCGGCAGCTCGCCCAGGTGCCGGGTGAAGTCGCCGACGACCGCCGCCACCTCCACGCCGGGGTACTCGGCGGTGATCGCCGCCCCGGCCGCCTGCAGCACCGACGGGTCGACGTCGCAGGGCACGAACCGGCGCAGCGTGCCGGCGTCGCGCAGCGCGTCCAGCAGCAGCCGGGTCTTCTCCGACGTCCCGCTGCCGAGCTCCACCAGGACGTCGGCGACCGACGCGGCGGCGATCTCGGGCGCGTGCGCGGCGAGCACGGCCCGCTCGGCGCGGGTCGGGTAGTACTCCGGCAGCCGGGTGATCTCGTCGAACAGCTCGCTGCCCCGCTCGTCGTAGAACCACCGCGGCGGCAGGGTCTTCGGCGTGGCGGTCAGGCCGGCGCGGGCGTCGGCGCGCAGCGCGTCCGCGGCGTCCTCGGGGGCGAGGTGGTTGGTGAGCGAGATCGACACGGTGCTCCAGTGCTCGTCGGCGGCCGGCAGGGTGGATCAGGACAGCGGCGTGGTGGTCAGGCCGTCGGGGGTGACCTCGACCAGCGACCGGTCGGGGACGTCGGTCCACCGCGGGTCGTCGTCCCACGGCTCGCTGGCCAGCGCGGTGCCGTCGGCGGTGACCAGCGCCGACAGCGTGTCGCCCCAGGTGGTGGCCAGCAGGCGGGTGCCGTCGGCGGCGAGCAGGTTCAGCCGGGCGCCGGGGTCCGCGGCACCCACCTCGCGCACCGTGTCGGCCAGGGCGTCGAGGCCCCGGTCGAACACCAGCGCGGCCAGCAGCGCGCTGTCGACGGTCGACTCGGCGTCCCGGACCGGCGGCAGCACCGCGCGGTCCACCCGGCCGTTGTGCGACAGCAGCCACCGCCCGTCGGTGAACGGCGCCGCCGCGCTCTCCTCCAGCGGCATCCCGACGGTGGCCGAGCGGACGGCGGCCACCACGCACCCGGAGGAGAGCACCGGCGCGACCGAGGCGAACGACGGGTCGCCCCACAGCGGCCGCGCCGAGCGCCAGCGGGCCGGCTGTGCCCGGCCGGGGGAGAAGAAACCCACGCCCCAGCCGTCGGCGTTGACCGTGCCGTACCGCTGGCGGCGCGGCGCCCAGGACTGCACGAGCAGCGAGGACGGCGGCTCGAGCACCAGCTCGGCCAGCGTCCGCGGCCGGCCGAGCCAGGCGAGGTGGCGGCACATGCCTAGGCGTCCCAGGCCAGCCGGAAGCCGCTGAAGACCTGCCGGCGGATCGGGTGGTCCCAGTTGCGGAAGCTCGGCCGCAGGATCGAGGCGTCCACCGCCCACGAGCCGCCGCGCAGCACCTTGTAGTCGCCGCCGAAGAACGGCGCGGAGTAGTCGGCGTAGAGCATCGGCCGGAAGCCGGGCCAGGGGGTGAAGTCCGAGGAGGTCCACTCCCAGACGTCGCCCACCATCTGCTCGACGCCGTAGGAGCTGGCGCCGGCGGGGTAGGCGCCCACCGGGGCCGGGCGCAGCGCGTCGCCGCCGAGGTTGGCCAGGGCGGGCGACGGCTCGGCCGACCCCCACGGGAAGCGGCGGCGCCGCTGCGCGGCCGGGTCCCAGACGGCGGCCTTCTCCCACTCCACCTCGGTGGGCAGCCGCGCCCCGGCCGGGGCCGTTCCCGTCGCCCCGGCCCAGGCCGCGTACGCCTCGGCCTCGACGTACGTGACGTGCTGGACCGGCTCGTCGGGAGGAACGGTCTCGACGACGCCGAAGCGGGTGCGGGTGCCGTCGGCGCCCCAGAACTGCGGGCGCTCCAGCCCGGCCTCGACCCGGTACGCCCAGCCGCGATCGGACCACCAGCGCCGGTCGTCGTAGCCGCCGTCGGCGACGAAGGCGGCGTACTCGGCGTTGGTCACCGGCACCCGGCCGATGCGGAACGGCGGGACGTCGACCCGGTGCGCCGGCCGCTCGTTGTCCAGGGAGAACGGCTCGTCGGCGGCGTCCACGCCCAGGACGAACCCCCCGCCGGGCACGGGCACCGACGTGCCGGCCACCCCCGGCCGGCCCGGCGGCAGCGGCGTCCCGGCGCCCAGCAGCGGCGGGCCGACGCGCAGGTTGAGCGCCTGCAGCATCGTCTCGTCGTGCTGCTGCTCGTGGCTGACGACCATCGCGAAGTCGAACGGGTCGCCGTCGTCGTCCCGGCCGAGGCGGCCCAGCCGGTCGAGCACCCGGCCGCGCACCTCGCCGCAGAACGACCGCGCCTCCACCGGGGGCAGCAGCGGCAGCCGGGAGCGGACGGCGCGCGGGTGGGTGAACGCGTCGTAGAGCGCCTCGACGTCGGGCGGCAGCAGCCCCTGCCGGCGGGCGTCGCCGCGGCGCAGCAGCCAGAGGTCCTCCTGCTGGCCGACGTGGGCGAGGTCCCAGACCAGCGGGCTGAGCAGCGGGGTGTGCTGGCGCAGCAGCTCGGGCTCGTCGTGGTCGGTGAGCCGCAGCGTGCGCTGCCGGGCGGCCTCCAGGTCGCGGACGAGGGTCTCGGTCAGGTCGGTCACTGGGGAGCTCCCGTGGCGGAGAGGAGGGCGGCGGCGAGGCCACCGGCCCGGGCGGTGTCGAGCAGGGCGTCGCCGGGGCAGCGGCCCCGGTCGACGAGGTCGGCGAGCGCCTCCACCTCCGGCCGCAGGGCGGCGGGGACGGCGTCGCAGGCGGCGGCGAGGCAGGCGCGGGCCGCGGCGTGCAGCGCGGGGTCGGCCAGGCCCACGTGCGCGGCACGGTCCCAGGCGGTGGCGACCGGCAGGGTGGCCGCCGCGGCGTGCCCGGCCGCGACCGGGTCGTCGAGCAGCACCGTCGTCACCGCGGCCAGCGCCGGCCACCACGGCTCGGGCGCGGCGTCGAGGTAGCGGATCTCCAGGTAGCCGCGGGGGCGCACCGGCGGGAACAGCGTGGTCAGGTGGTAGTCGAGGTCGGCGGCGGAGGGCACCCGCCCGCCGAGGAGGACCTCGCCGGTGACCCACTCGGCGAAGCTGACCCGTTCGCCGACCGGCGCGGCCCCGCCGTCGGGGTCGCGCACCAGCATCACCGGCGCGGCCAGCGCGTACGCGGCCCACTCGCCCGCCGGGTCGGCGCCACCGAGCAACGGCCCGCAGCGGGCCTGGTCGAGGTCGCTCCAGACCCGCTGCCGGTGCGACACCCAGCCGGTCGGCCGGCCGTCGGCGAGCGGGGAGCAGGCCGCGACGGCGACCAGGGTGGGCCCCAGCTGGTGGGCCAGGGACACCCGCTCGCTCCAGCCCGCGCACGGCCCGGCGTCCAGGTTGACCTGCAGCGCGGCGGTGCCGGCCATCATCGCCGTCCCGGCCTCGGCGCAGCCGACGGCGGCGAAGTGCTCCTCCATCGCGGCGTAGCGGGGGGCCGGGCACACCCGGGCCGGCGGCCGCAGCGGGTCGGCGCCCACCGGGGCCACGGCCAGCCGCTCGGCGGCCAGGGCCGCGGCGAGCGCGTCGCGGTCGGCCCGCAGCGCCGCCACAGCGGCGGCGACGTCCGTGCACGGCGGGCCGGACAGCTCCACCTGGCCGCCGGGCTCGAGGGTGACCCGGCTGCCGCCGGGGAGCGCGGGCAGCGCGTCGACCAGGTCGCGGATCCGCTGCCAGGGCACGCGCGACGCGGGCGCGTCGAGGTCGACCAGGTGCGCCTCGAGCTCCAGGCCGACCGGACCGACCGGGCCCGGGCGCAGCGCCGCGCCGGTGACGTGCGCGACGGCGGCCTCCAGGTCGTGGACGACCGTGGGTTCCTCGGTGACCGGGGCCACGGGCCCCACCCCCCTCCAGGTCCGGACCGGTCGACGACGACCGCGGGTCGGTGCGGGGGCGGCCCGTCCTGCGGCCGTCCTCGGCCCCATCCTGCACGGGAGCACCGACGGAACGCACGATCCGGCAGCGCCCAACCGGTGTCCGCGTCAGGATCGTCGGGTGGACGTCGACCGGGACCGGGATCCCGCAGGCCGGGCGCGCAACGCTCGGCCGCGTGACGCGCTGGGGCGCCCCCTGCCGCGCGGCGCCGTGGGGGAGGAGCGGGCACCGGAGGGCGTGCTGCGCACGCCGGACCAGGCGCTCGCCGAGGCCCAGGAGCTGCTGGACGCCGGGCGGCCCTTCCACGCCCACGAGGTGCTCGAGGACGCGTGGAAGTCCGCGCCGGACCCCGAGCGGCAGCTGTGGCGCGGGTTGGCCCAGCTCGCCGTGGGCCTGACCCACGTGGCGCGGGGCAACGACCGCGGCGCCGAGCGGCTGCTGGAGCGCGGCGCGGGCAACGTCGCCGCCTACGCCGACGCCCCGCCGCACGGCATCGACGTCGCGGGCCTGGTCGCCTGGGGCCGGGCGCTGGCCGCCGCGCCGCCGTCGTCCCGCGACGCCGCCGCGCTCGCGCCCCGCCTGCGGACGGAGTGACCCTGCCCCCGCCCGCGTGCCGGGGCTCCCGCGGCCGGGTAGGGACCGGGGGTGACGAACCGACGACGGGCGGACGCCCTGCGGGCGGGAGCCGTGGTGCTGGCGGCGATCGCCCAGATCGCCGGCAGCCCGCTCGGCTCGGCGCTCGCCGGGCGCAGCGTGGGCGAGGTCAGCGACGCGACCCGCGCGCTGATCACCCCGGCCGGCTACGCCTTCTCGATCTGGGGACCGGTCTTCGCCCTGGCGCTGGCCTGGGCGGTCTACCAGGCCCTCCCCGGGCAGCGGGACCGCGCGGTGCACCGGGCGACCGGCTGGCCCCTGGCCGCGGCGTTCGCCGGGAACGCCGCCTGGGAACTGCTGTTCCCGCAGGTGGGTGACCGCGTGCCGGTCCTCCCCGCGGTGCTCCTCTTCGCGATCGTCGCCGCCGCGGCGACGGCCTGGGCGCGGCTGCAGGCCATGCCGCTCACCGGGCTGGCGCGGCTGCTCCCGGCGGCGGTCACCGGGTTGCTCCTCGGCTGGGTGACGCTCGCCTCGGCGGTGCAGGTCGCCAGCGCCGGCGTCGCGCTCGGGGCGCCGGCCCACGGTGCGGCGGCGCAGGTGTGGTCGGTCGTCGCGCTCGGGGCGGTCGCGGCCCTCGGGGCGGCGCTCGTGCTGGTCGCCCGGGTGGCGGCCGGGCCGTTCGCCCTCGCGGTCGTCTGGGGCCTGGTCGCGGTCGCCGTCGACGGCGGGCCGGGCGTGGTGACCGTCGCCGCCGTGGGCGCCGCGGTCGTCGTGGCCGCGGCCCTGGCAGTCCGGGTGGCCGGACGGCGGGAGCGCGGCGCACTGCTGGTCGGCTGAGGGAGGACTCCCCCGCCCCCGCCGGTCGCAGGCCCGCGGCAGGACCGCGCCGGTGCACGTGGCCTGGCCGCAGCTCGACCCGGGGCGGCGGCCCGGGCATCGTGGTACCCAACACCCACCTGCAGACGACGGCCGTGCGGGCGGGCGGGGATGGGAGGCTGGGCGTGAGGAGCTACGAGGCGGCGGCGCGGATCGACGCGAGCCCGGAGCAGGTGTGGACGCTGCTGGTCGACGTGGGCAGCTGGCGGGACTGGGACTCCGGCGTCGACCGGGTGGACGGCCGGGTCGCGCTCGGCGAGGAGCTGACGCTCTACGCCACGATGATCCGCGACCGCCCCTTCTCGGTGACGGTGACCGAGATCCGCCCGCGCGAGGTCATGCGCTGGCGCGGCGGGTTGCCGCTGGGGCTGGCGGTCATCGAGCGCACCTACCACCTCGACGCGCAGGAGGACGGCAGCACGGTGCTCACCGTCCGCGAGGACCACACCGGCCCGCTGGCCGCGCTGCTCGCCCGCTCGACGCCGGACCTGAACCCCTCCTTCCGCCAGTTCTGCGAGGGGCTCAAGGCCCGCGCCGAGGGGCGCACCTCCCGGCCCAGCGGCTGACCGGCGTCCGTGACCACTGTGACCGAAAGCACCCCTGCGGGTGGTTCGGTGTCACGATGGGGGACGCCATGAGCACTGAGACCGCTGCCACGCCCAGCACCGACGACACCGCCCTCGGCGAGCCGGCCACGCCGCCTCGCGGGCCGGTCACGTCGGCGTCGTACTCGATCACCGTGCGGCTCACCGCCGACGGCGACCCGGCCTCCATCGGCCGGATCGCGACCGCGGTCGGCTCGGCCGGCGGCGCGGTGACCGCGATCGACGTCGTCGACTCCCGCTCCGACGGGCTCACCGTCGACGTCACCTGCTCGGCCGCGGACGCCGCGCACTCCGAGGAGATGGTCGACGCGCTGCGGGCCGTCCCCGGGGTCACGGTCCGC
Source organism: Geodermatophilus sp. SYSU D00779 (assembly GCF_054050595.1). Classification (NCBI taxonomy): domain Bacteria; kingdom Bacillati; phylum Actinomycetota; class Actinomycetes; order Geodermatophilales; family Geodermatophilaceae; genus Geodermatophilus; species Geodermatophilus sp. SYSU D00779. The sequence continues at coordinate 74,957 of NZ_JBJGZQ010000024.1, read as the reverse complement.
AAGGTCAGCGACCGCACCTTCCTGCTGCACCTGGGCGGCAAGCTCGAGGTCGCCTCGCGGGTGCCGCTGAAGACCCGCGACGACCTGTCGATGGCCTACACCCCGGGCGTGGCGAGGGTCTGCCTGGCGCTGGCCGACAACCCCGACGACGTCCGCCGGCTGACCATCAAGGGCAACACCGTCGCCGTGGTCACCGACGGCTCCGCGGTCCTGGGGCTCGGCGACATCGGCCCGGGCGCCGCGATGCCGGTCATGGAGGGCAAGGCGGTCCTGTTCAAGCGGTTCGCCGACATCGACGCCTGGCCGATCTGCCTGGACACCCAGGACGTCGACGAGATCGTCCGCACCGTCGAGCTGATCGCCCCTGGCTTCGGCGGCATCAACCTCGAGGACATCGCCGCCCCGCGCTGCTTCGAGATCGAGGCCAGGCTGCGCGAGAAGCTCGACATCCCGGTGTTCCACGACGACCAGCACGGGACGGCGATCGTCGCGCTGGCCGCGCTGCGCAACGCCCTGCGCGTCGTCGACAAGCGGCTCGAGGACGTGAAGATCGTGGTCGCCGGCGGTGGCGCGGCCGGGACGGCGATCGTGCACCTGATGCTCAAGGCCGGCGCCCGGCACGTGCTGGTGTGGGACCGCGAGGGGATCCTCTCGCCGGACGACGAGCGGCTCTCGCCGGCCAAGCGGGACCTGGCCGAGCGCACCAACCCCGGGTGCGTGCGCGGCGAGCTGCCCGACGCGCTCGACGGCGCCGACGTGTTCATCGGCGTCAGCGCCGGCAACGTGCTGCCGGTCGAGGCGCTCGCGCGGATGGCGCCGCAGGCCGTCGTCTTCCCCATGGCCAACCCGACGCCCGAGGTCGACCCGGTGCGGGCCCGGCAGCACGCCGCCGTCGTCGCCTCGGGCCGCTCGGACCTGCCGAACCAGATCAACAACGTGCTGGCGTTCCCCGGCGTCTTCCGCGGGCTGCTCGACGCGCGGGCCCGGGAGATCAGCGACGGGATGCTGCTGGCCGCGGCGGAGGCGATCGCCGGCGTGGTCACCGACGACCAGCTCAACGCCAACTACATCATCCCGAGCGTCTTCGACCCCGCCGTCACGTCGGCCGTCGCCGCCGCGGTGGCCGATCAGGCGCGGCACGAGCCCGGCGCGACCGCCCCGGTGAGCGAGGTGGAGACCCTCACCACGCAGTAGCGCCACCGCTCGGCACCCTGCGCGATCACGGCGCCGTGACCGCCCGCCCCACCGCGGGCGCGGTCACGGCGCCATGATCGCCGGCTGACCGTCAGTCCTCGTCGGCCGGTCGCGACTCCTCCGGCTCGAAGGTGTCGGCCTCGCCGCGGCCCATCCCCACGCCGGTGTCGGCCGGGACCGACGACCCGGCGTCCTGGTCCGGCGCCGAGGGACGGGTCTCGTCCACCGGTGGGCGGCCCTGCGCGCTCTCGGTCATGTCCGCGCCTCCTCGTGCATCACGCTGTCGTCCTCCGGACTCCGACCGCGGCCAGGTGCCGTACCCCGCTGCGCGGAGCCGCTGCGTCCCTCCTCGGGGAGGCCCCCGACCTCCCACCCGTCGGTACCCCCGCTCGTCGGTACCACTCGATGGGGGACGGCGCGAGACGTCCTCCCGCGGCATAGTGGCCGGGTGCCCGAGTTGCCCGAGGTGGAGGCGCTGACCGCGTTCCTGCGTGAGCACGCGGTCGGCCGCGTGGTGACCCGCGTCGACCTGGCCGCCGTCCAGGCGATCAAGACCTTCGACCCGCCGCTGTCGGCGCTGGGCGGGCTGGAGCTCACCGGCGTCGCCCGGCACGGCAAGTTCCTCGACCTCGACGTCTCCGGGCTGCACCTCGTCGTCCACCTGGCGCGGGCGGGCTGGCTGCACTGGCGCACCGGGCTGCCCACGGCCCCGCCCAAGCCGGGCAAGGGGCCGCTGGCGCTGCGCGTGCACCTCGACTCCCAGGACGGGACCCCGCCCGACGGCTTCGACCTCACCGAGCAGGGCACCCGCAAGGGCCTGGCGGTCCACGTCGTCCGCTCGCCGGCCGAGGTGCCGGGCGTCGCGCGGCTCGGGCCCGACGCGCTGGAGGTCGACCGGGACGCCTTCGTGGCGCTGCTGGCCGGGCGCAGCGGGCAGCTCAAGGGCGCACTCACCGACCAGACGCTGCTCGCCGGCATCGGCAACGCCTACTCCGACGAGATCCTGCACGCCGCGCGGCTCTCGCCGTTCAAGATGGCCGACAAGCTCACCGACGACGAGGCCCTGCGCCTCTACGACGCGATGCGGGCGACCCTCACCGACGCGCTCGAGCGCCAGGTCGGGCAGCAGGCGGCCACGATGAAGGGCGAGAAGCGCTCAGGGCTGCAGGTGCACGCCCGCACCGGCCTGCCCTGCCCGGTGTGCGGCGACACCGTCCGCGAGGTGAGCTTCGCCGACACCTCGCTGCAGTACTGCCCGACCTGCCAGACCGGAGGCAAGCCACTGGCCGACCGGCGGATGTCCAAGCTGCTGCGCTGAAGGAGGACCCCGCTGCCCCCGTCCAGGGGAGGCGCACGTGGCGACCTCGACGCGACGTCCGGGGCGCCCCGGCAGCCGGCATCGAGGTGGTCCGGCTGCGTCGGCCCGGCCACCGGCCGGACCCCGAGGGCGCGACCCCGCAGGTCGAGGCGGCGGACCCCCCGAGGTGGTCCGGCTGCTGGGCTAGTCGCTCGACCGGCGGGCGGTCAGCCAGGACGCCGCTCGCGCCACGACCGAGCTGCCGGCCCCGCCGTCCCCGGTCTCGGCCGGCTCGTCGGCGGGCGAGCCGACCTCCGACCACCAGTCGGTCAGCGCCGGCGGCGCCAGGACGTCGACCCGCTGGCCCGGCCGCGGCACCGCCACCCGCACCTCCGAGCGCTCCGCCGCGGCGCACAGCCGCTGCACGGGTTCGGCCCAGCGGTGGAACGCCAGGTTGAACGTCGCCCAGTGCACCGGCACCAGCAACCCGCCACCGAGGTCGCCGTGCGCCCGGACGGCCTCCTCCGGCGTCATGTGGATGAGGGCCCAGGCGTCGTTGTAGGCGCCGATCGGCAGCAGGGTCAGGTCGAAGGGGCCCAGCAGCGCGCCGATCTGGGCGAACGCCGGGGTGTAGCCGGTGTCGCCGCCGAAGAAGACCCGGTGCCGCGGCCCGGCGACCACCCAGGACGCCCACAGCGTCGTGTCCCGGGTGAGGAACCGGCCGGAGAAGTGCCGCGCCTCGGTGCAGGTGAGCGTCAGGCCGGCGATCCGCACCGCGCCGTCCCAGTCCAGCTCGACGACGCGCTCCTCCGGCACGCCCCAGCCGCGCAGGTGCGCACCCAGCCCCAGCGGGACGACGAACGGCGCGGCCTGGGTGCGCAGCAGGCCGCGCACCGTGGGCAGGTCGAGGTGGTCGTAGTGGTCGTGCGAGACGAGGACGGCGTCGACCTGCGGCAGCTCCTCCAGCGGCAGGGGCGTCGGGTGCAGCCGGGTCGGCCCGACCAGCGGGGACGGCGACACCCGCTCGCCCCACACCGGGTCGACCAGCACCCGCCGGCCGTCGACCTCGAGCAGCGCGCTGGAGTGGCCGAACCAGGTCACCGCGAGCTCACCCGCCTCCACGGGCAGCTCCGGGCGGGTCACCGGCACCGGACGCGCCGGCAGGCCGGTGTCCCGCTCCTCGTGCATCTGCCGCAGCAGGCCGCGCTGTGCGCTGGCCGGCGGCCGCGCCGGGGTGCTCAGCCGGTTGTGGAAGCGCCCGTCGGCGAACTGCGGCGAGCCGGCGGCGGAGGTCTGGACCTCGCGCTGGCTGGCGCCCAGGGCGGTGGGCAGCCCCCAGGCGGCGCGGGCGACCCACGCGGCGGGTCCGGCGAGGGTGGCGGCGAGGGCCAGGCTGGTGCGGCGGGCGGCGGAGGACGGCACGACCGCCAGCATCCCAGCCGCGGAGGGGGAGGCGACGTCCGCCGCGAGGGTGACACGCCCCGGCCGACGGCGGTTGCCCGGGAGGCTGCGGCGTCCGAGCATGGCCCCGTGACCGACGACGCACGGCCCGCCGAGCCGGACGAGGACGGCGGCGACCCGGCGTGCTGGCTGCGGCGGGTGTGCCCGGCGTGCGGGCGACTCGCCGACGTCGACCCGCCGGTCCGCTGCGCCGCCTGCGGGGAGCTGCTCCCCGCGGACTGAGGGACCCGGGCCCTCTCAGGCGGCCTCGCGGTCCGGTCGCGGAGCCGAGACGACGAAGTCGCACAGCGCCCGGCGCAGCGCCACGCCCAGCCGGTCGGCGCGCACGTGCAGCTCGTCGCGCACCGACAGCGGCAGTCCCTGGCCGGCCATGTGCGCGACGAGCGCGAGGTCCTCGTCGAGCACCCGCTGCCGGAAGGCGACCTCGCGCTCGACGTCGGCCGGGGCGGGCAGCGGGTGGCCCGGGCCGGCCGACAGCAGCAGCCGGGTGTACACCCGCGTGGAGTCGGCGTCCTCCGGCTGCAGCAGGAACTGGACCACCGTGACGGCGCCGGAGTCGAGGGACTGCAGGCGCAGCAGCAGCTGGAACGGCGCCCGCAGGACGCGCGTCGCCCGCCGGCGTTGCCGCAGCGGCCGTTCGCCGGTGGCCACGCCGGGGTCGGTCACCGCGTCGAACCACTGCTCGTGCGCGCAGCGGAAACCGCCGGGCTCCGGCTGGACGTCGTACGCGGGCACCTCCGGGTGGTCGGCCGCGCCGGAGGTCGCCGCGTGCAGGAACGGGGCGTGGGAGACGTCGAGGAGGACGTCGGTCAGCACGCCCGCCGTCCCCGCCGATCGTCGCGGCGGCAGCCAGCCGGTCACGAAGCGCGGGTCGGCGTCCTCGGGGAACTCCAGCGGCACGTCCCGGGGCTCGGCCGGGGCCAGCCACACCACGCCGAGCCGCTCGCGGACGCCGAACGCCGGGGGGTCCACCTCCAGCCGGTCGGTGCGGCGCAGCGTCCAGGTCCGCCCCAGCAGCCGCACCTGCAGCCAGCCGCCGGGACGCAGCTCGCGGGACAGGGCCACCGGGTGCCACGCCGACTCCAGCGCCGGGTCGAGGTTGCCCAGCACCGGCCCGTCCGGCGGCGGGGGCGCCGGGGCCGGCTCGGGTGCCGTGTCGGCGGTGGGGCGCGGCGGCGCGGGGACGGCGGTGCGCTCAGGGGCCAACCAGACCCAGCCGTGCCGCTCCTCGACCGCCCAAGGCACCAGCAGGTCGGCCCGCGGCGGCGCCGTCCCGTCGAGGCCCAGGGAGGGGAGGGAGACGCACCGGCCCTCACCGTCGTACTGCCACCCGTGGTGGGGGCAGGTGAGCCGCCCGTCGACCACCGTGGCGGCGCTCAGCGGCACCAGCCGGTGCGGGCACCGGGCCGGGAAGGCGCTCACCTCCGCCCCCGGGCGCAGCCTGACCAGAACGTAGGCCCGCCCGCCGGCGCCGACCGGCAGCGGCTTCGTCCCGACCTCGGCGGCGCGCGCCACCGGGTACCAGCCCGTCGTCGTCCCCGCGGAAGTGGTCATGACCCATTGCAGCGCCGCCGGGTTCCCGCTCGGTTACGCCCGCTCGACGGTCGAGCGACACAGGTTGCGCACAACAAAAGGTCACCGACGACGCATTACGGACAGATTTGTCTCTAGAGTGACCGCGGTCACCGGAAGCAGGTGACGAGGACGACAGGGAGAGGCACCGTGACACCACCCGCTGAACGCAGGCTCCTGACGCCGGAGGAGTACCGCGAGGCCCAGGCCTCCCCGGAGTTCGTCGAGCTGAAGCGACGCTTCCGTCGCTTCGCCTTCCCGATGACCGTGGCCTTCCTGGCCTGGTACCTGCTCTACGTCCTGCTCTCGACCTACGCGCCGGACCTCATGGCCACGCCGGTGTTCGGCAACATCAACCTCGGCATCCTGCTGGGCCTGGGCCAGTTCGTCTCGACGTTCGTGATCACCCACGTCTACGTGGCGCACGCCAACAAGCGCACCGACCCGATCTCCGACGACATGCGCGAGCGGCTGGAGCACCACGAGTACGCGCGCACCGGTGGTGTCGGTGCCACCCGAGGCGCCGACGAGACCCGCGGAGGACGGCACTGATGCTCCCCCTCGCTGCCCCCGCCGCTCCGGCGACGACCACCGTCGGGAACCCGGCGGTCAACATCTCGATCTTCGGGGCCTTCGTCCTCGTCACGCTGGCCATCACCTTCAAGGCCAGCCGCAACAACAAGAGCGCGGCCGACTACTACGCCGCCGGCCGCAACATCAGCGGCACCCAGAACGGGCTGGCCATCGCGGGTGACTACCTGTCGGCCGCGTCCTTCCTCGGCATCGCCGGCGCCATCGCCATCTACGGCTACGACGGCTTCCTGTACTCCATCGGCTTCCTCGTCGCCTGGCTGGTCGCCCTCCTGCTCGTCGCCGAACTCATGCGCAACACGGCGCGGTACACGATGGCCGACGTGCTGGCCTTCCGGATGCGCCAGCGGCCCGTCCGCACCGCGGCGGCGACCTCGACCCTCGTGGTCAGCCTCTTCTACCTGCTCGCCCAGATGGCCGGCGCCGGCGCGCTGGTCACCCTGCTGCTCGGCGTCACCGGGGAGCTGGCGCAGGCGGTCGTCGTGATCCTCGTCGGTGCCCTGATGATGGTCTACGTGCTCGTCGGTGGCATGCGCGGCACGACCTACGTGCAGATCATCAAGGCGACGCTGCTCATCGCCGGCGCCGGCGTGATGACGGTCTGGGTGCTGGGCAAGTACGGGTTCAACCTCTCCGCGCTGCTCGGCGGGGCGGTCGACACCTCGGCGACCCAGGCCACACCGCGTGACGTCCTGTCCCCGGGGGCCCAGTACGGCGCGACCGACATCTCGAAGCTGGACTTCATCTCGCTGGCGCTCGCGCTGGTGTTCGGGACGGCCGGCCTGCCGCACGTGCTGATGCGCTTCTACACCGTCCCCACCGCCAAGGACGCCCGCCGCTCGGTGGTCTGGGCCATCTGGCTGATCGGCGTCTTCTACCTGTTCAGCCTGGTGATCGGCTACGGCGCCGGTGCGCTGGTCGGCGCCGACACCATCCTGGCGGCGCCCGGTGCGGTCAACGCGGCGGCGCCGCTGCTGGCCTTCGAGCTCGGCGGCACGATCCTGCTCGGCGTCATCGCCGGCGTCGCGTTCGCGACGATCCTCGCGGTGGTCGCCGGACTGACGATCACCGCGTCGGCCTCCTTCGCGCACGACATCTACGCCTCGGTGATCAAGAAGGGGCAGGTGAACCCGAACGCCGAGGTCAAGGTGGCCCGGATCGCCGCGATCGTGATCGGCGCCGTCTCCATCGGTCTGGGGATCCTGGCGCTGCAGGCCGGGCTGAACATCGCCTTCCTGGTGGCCCTCGCGTTCGCCATCGCCGCCTCGGCGAACCTGCCGACGATCATCTACACCCTGTTCTGGCAGCGGTTCACCACACAGGGCGCGCTCTGGTCGATCTACGGTGGGCTGATCACCTGCGTCACGCTGATCCTGTTCTCGCCGGTGGTCTCCGGGGCGCCCGTCAACCCGGCGACCGGCAAGAGCCCCTCGCTGCTCCAGGACGTCGACTTCTCCTGGTTCCCGCTGAACAACCCCGGTCTCGTGTCGATCCCGCTGTCGTTCTTCCTCGGCTGGCTCGGTACGAAGCTGTCCAAGGAACAGCCCGACGAGCTCAAGAACGCCGAGCTCGAGGTGCGGGCGCTCACCGGGATCGGTGCGGAGAAGGCCGTCGCCCACTGAGGGAGGGCCACCCTTCCCCACGCCTGGCTCCGCTCGGCGCGGGACCTCGAAGGGTGGCCGTTCCAGAACCTCGCCAGGCGCGCGTCCCCGTTCCCGGGGGCGCGCGCCTCGCGCGTTCCGGGGGCTCCGGGTGCCCCTCGGTGATCAGGCCACCTGATCGAACCGGTTCCTCCCTCACGACCGGTTGTGGGGGAGGAACCCCAGGGACCAGGTCACCTGATCATCGGGCGACGAGGCGCCGGGTCAGGCGACGGGGCGCCGGGTCAGGCGACGGCCCGGGCGGGCGCGGACTCGGGTGCGAGGACGGCGTCCGCGGCGGCGATCGGGGCGGCGGCGTGGGCGCGGCGGTGGCGGACGGCCCAGCGGGTCACCAGGCCGGTGAGGACGACCAGCCCGGCGACCAGGTGCTGGCCGGGCGCGGCGACCGCGACGGCGAGGGCCGCGGCGTAGACCACCGTGAGCAGGACGGCGGGGACGGACAGGTGCACGGGACTCTCCTCGGGTGAGGGCGGCCCGCCGGCCGGTGGCCGGGTCGTGGGCTGACCCGGCCACCGGCGCGGCGACGGCGCAGGTGGAACGGGGTCAGGACCTCACTTGAGCATGTCCTTGGCCTTCTGGAGCAGCGACTGCCCGGGCATCTGCGGGGTGGAGAACAGCCGCGGGTCGCCGGGCGGCAGGATCGGGGCGTCCGCGGTCGCCTCGATCGGGCGGGCGCGGAACTCCGAGCGACCGTCGACCGACGGACCCGACGCCCACCGGCCGGCCGAGGCCTCGGGGCCGTCGGAGGCGTCGACGAAGGTGTAGCCGAGGTCGCCGACCTCCTCCTCCAGCGGGAAGGCCTCGGGCACCGGGATGCCCTCGATCCCGTCGGACTTGAGCTCCTCGGTCGCGGCCAGCCACTGCTGCTGGTGCATGTGGTCGCGGGTGATGAGGAACCGCAGCATGTCCTTGACCCCGGGGTCGTCGGTCATGTTGTAGAGCCGGGCCACCTGCAGCCGGCCCTGCATCTCGGCGGTGGCGTTGTACATGAAGTCGGCCATGAGGTTGCCGCTGGCGGTCACGTACGCGCCGGTCCACGGGTTGCCCATGCTGTCCATGTAGGACGCGGCCTGGCCGTTCTGGATCAGGTGCTGCGGGTTGTGCTGCCCGTACCCGGCGGCGGCCTCCTTGGTGCGGTCGGCCGAGTCGGGCTTGAGCGGCGCGTGGTCGAGCAGCCGGTCGATCATCGTGATGATCATCTCGACGTGCGCCAGTTCCTCGGTGCCGATGGCCAGGAGCATGTCCTTGTACTTGCCGGGCAGCCGGCAGTTCCAGCCCTGGAGCAGGTACTGCGTGGCGACCGTCATCTCGCCCCACTGGCCGCCGAGGATCTCCTGCATCTTGCGGGCGAAGTCCGGGTCGGGACCGTCGGGCTTGGCCTCGTACTGCAGGGCGTGGGTGTGCGTGAACACGGGGTCTCCCTTGCGTCGTCGCGACCACCGCCGATGCGGTGACACCAGGGATCTGCCCGCGCCCGGTGGCCCACCCGTGCCGAGCCCTGGCCCCCGCGTGCCAGGTTGCGTGGCCCGTCGGACGGCAGCCGGCCGCGGAGCCCACGGGAGACGCCCCGGGGGACGGCGCGAGGAGTGGGGGCCGGAGGCCCTCTCTCACCGATCGGGGAGCTGCACGGTCAGCGTCAGCGACTCGCCGTCCTCGACCCACACGATGCGGCCGCCGAGCTCGCCGGTCTGCCGCCGCACCGACCACAGCCCCAGGCCGGTGAGGTCCGGGGGCGGGGAGTCGGTGCGCAGGTGCCCGAGCAGCCGCTCCGGGCGGACGACGGCCTGCGTCAGCGCCAGGTCGACCCAGCCGGGGCGACATCGGACCGCCAGCCGGACCGCGGCGCCGTCCCCGTGCCGGTGCGCGTTCTCCAGCAGGTTGGTGAGGATGCGCTGCACCCGGGCGTCGGCGACGGCGACGTCCTCAGCACAGGGACCGAGCTGCACGGTCAGCTGGGCGTCGGGCAGCCCGGAGGCGGCCACCGACGCGCGGACGACGTCCCCCAGCCGGCGCGTCCCCCGCCCCAACGGCGCCGTCCCACCCGTGGCGGCCGCCGTCCGCAGCATGGAGGCCAGGTGGGCGGTCTGCGCGCGGGCCAGCTCCAACACCTCCGCGGGGTCGGCCGCCGGTCCGGCCGGCCGCTCCAGCGCCCCCAGGAGCGCCTCCAGCGAGGCCAGCGGTGAGCGCATGTCGTGGCACAGCGCCCGCACCAGTGCGTCGCTGGGCTCCTGGGCCTCCCCGCCGCCCGGCCGCGCCGGCGCCCGGCGCCGCAGCAGGCGGCGCAGGGTCGGCAGCGCGCCGTGGGACTCGAGGGACGCCGGGGGGTTCGCGGCCAGGGTCATGGGCACCTCCGTGGTGCGTCCGGTCAGCCGCGCCGGCGCAGCTGTCGGTCTGGGGAGAGATGGAGCCGAGCGACGCCGGTGCTGGGCGCCGTCCGCTGGTCGACGTCGTGCTCGTCGACGACCACCCGTTGTTCAGCCGGGGCCTGGCCCTGCTGCTGCCGGGGGTGAGCGAGGGGCGGGTGCGCGTCGTGGCGACGACCGACGACGCCTCCGCGGCCGCGGCGATGGTGCGCCGGCACCACGCCGACGTCGCCGTCGTGGACCTGCACATGCCGCCGCCGGGCGGCACGCGGGCGATCGCGGCGATCCGCCGCGCGGACCCGACGGTGCGGATCGTGGCGCTGTCCGGTCAGGCCGAGGAGGACGCCGTCCTGGAGGCGCTGCGCGCCGGTGCGGCCGGTTACCTGCCCAAGACCGCCGACCCCGAGGCGCTCGTCCGCCCCCTGCTGGCCGTGCTCGACGGCTGGTCGGTGATCCCCGAGGACCTGCTGCGCCGCCTGCTCGAGGACTCCGCGCCCACCGGGGAGCAGGGCCTCGCCGATCGGCTGACCGCGGACGAGCGCCGGCTGTGGCGGCTGGTCGCCGACGGTGCGAGCACCGTGGAGATCGCCACGACCCTGCACGTGTCCGAGCGGACGGCGAAGCGGCTGGTGGCCGCGCTGCTGCGCACGCTGGGCGTCGCCACCCGCGTCGAGGCCGCGGCGCTGGCCGGGCGCGTGCACCTGGGCAGCAACGGCAGGCAGGGCTGAGATCCGCACCGGTGCAGGTCCGCATCCCATCGCCCCCCGGCTACCCGCGACGGTGATCGACACGCGCGATGCGGGCGAGCGGGTGCGGACGGCCTAGGGAGCCAGCGTCCCGGCCCACGTCCCGGACGACGCCGCCGCGGCGAAGCCGGGCACCTCCGCCGCGGACACGTCCACCGCGGCGTAGCCCCCGCTGCCGGCGCCCACGCAGGCGACGACGGTGGCGAGCCCGGCCCGCCGCTGGAACACGCTCTGCCGCACCTGCCAGCCCACGACGGCACGGCGCTGCAGCACGGCCTGCTCGCGCACCAGCCAGCCGCTGCGGACGCTGAACGACCGCGGCCCGGCGGCGTGGCCGAGGGCGCGGTACCGGCCGATGCCCGTCGGCACGCCCAGCACCGTGAGGACGACGCCGACGACCGGCACCCACCACCACCCGAGGGCGGCCGCCGCCCAGATCCCCGCCGCGGTCACCAGCAGCCCGGCGGCCAGGGCCCGCACCAGCCGGCGGCGCAGGGCGGCGGGCGGGTGGCCGGTCAGCGGGCCGGGGTCCTCGACCAGCCGGCCGAGCAGCCGCAGCGCCTCGGCGCGCGGACCGAGCGGCAGCAGCTGGCCGCGCCGGTTGGCCTGCCCGAGGCCGGTGACCAGGGCGTTCACCCGGGCCGCACGCACCCACCGCATGCCCAGGCCCTCGCTGAGCGTGCCGCCCCGGATCCGGTCGACCTCGAGCTCGGTGTGCCGCCGGGTGAGCAACCCGCGGACGGCGACCAGCGAGCCGCCGCGCCGCACCAGCCGGTAACCCCAATTGACGACGGCCGCCCCGACCACCGCGGCCACGGCGAGCAGCGGCACCGCGGCGACCAGCCCGGCCACGACCAGGTGCGGGGAGGGCTCGGGACCCGCGAGGTCCGGGACGACGGCGTCGGGGAGCTCCTGCACCAGCCGGAACAGCGTGCCGACAGCGGCCAGCGGGACGACGAGGTAGCTGCCGACCAGCGGCGCGTAGAGCAGCCAGCGGGGCTGGAAGCGGGAGAGCTCCTCCTCGACCGGCGGCTGCGGGGCCTGCGCGCCGTCCGGTGCCGGCACCCCGGCGGGACGGCGGGCCAGCAGCCGCGCGCGCAGCCGGTCGCCCTCGGCGCGGGTCACGCCGTCGACGACGAGCTCCTCCTCGTTCGCCCCGACCGAGCCGGCCGCGGCGTCGATGCGGACCCGCACCAGCCCGAGCAGCCGGTGCAGCGGCGGGGTCTCGACCTCCACGCCGCGGATCCGGTCGTTGGGCACGGTGCGCACCGAGCGGGCCAGCAGGCCGCGGGTCACCACCACCGCCGTCGGCCCGTCGGCGTAGCCGAACCGCCACCAGCTCAGCGCGGCCGCGACCAGGGACAGCGCGGTCACGGCCGCCGCCATGACCACGACGGTGAGCAGCCCGTCGTCCAGGCCGACCAGCGCGGCGACCGGGATCAGCACCGGCACCGCCTGGCGGGCCTGCCGGAAGGTGGCGGTGTGCACGAGCACCACGCGGGGCGACGCCCGCCGTGGCCGCTCCCCGGGTGCGCGACCGCCGCCGACGCCCACGTCGGGGTCGCTCACCGGTCCGGCTCCGCCCGGCGGGGCCGGGGGGACGGCGGGGCCGCTCACGTCGCCTCGTCGCGGACCAGCTCGGCGCGCCGGGCGAGGTCGTCGGCGACCCGCTGGGCCACGTCGGCCTCCAGGTGCAGCACCCGGACCGTGCCCTGCGAGGACGCCGTCAGCACCGCCACCGTGGCCAGCCCGAACAGCTGCTGCAGCACGCCGCGGGTGACGTCGACGGTCTGGATGCGCGAGATGGGCACCAGCGTCCAGGTGCGGGTCAGCCAGCCGGTGAGGGTGTAGACCGCCTCGCCGGTCACCTCCCAGCGGTGCACGCGGTAGCGGACCCACGGCCGGATGCCGATCGTCACCGCGGCCTCCAGCACCGCGAACGCCACGAGCGCCCAGCGCAGCGGCGACGGCAGTGCGTCGTCCGGGACGAGGACGAGGACGACCGTGACGACGACGGCCCAGACGAGCGCGCCGATGACGCCCTCGGTGACCCACAGCCCGATCGCCGAGCGGGACAGCGACCAGGCGGGGTCGCGGACGGGCGTGGGTGCGTCGGCGGTCATCGCCCCCATCCTGTCAGCGACCCCGGCCGTGATCATGGGGTTCGTGCCGGTCCCCACGGCGAGTCCGCGCGTGTCGTCTGCATCGACCCCATGATCACCGCGGTGGGGCGGGGCGCGGAGCCACCCACCGTGCCGGTGGCACGATGGGGCGCGTGATGCCGCAGCAGGTCCCGACCGTGTCCGCCAGCGAGGTGCCCGAGGACGCCGTCGTCCTCGACGTGCGTGAGGACGACGAGTGGGTGGCCGGCCACATCGACGGCGCCACCCACATCCCGATGGGCGAGGTCCCCGCGCGGCTGGAGGAGCTGCCCGAGGCCGACCCGCTCTACGTCACCTGCCGCGGCGGCGGGCGCTCGGCCCGCGTGGCCGCCTGGCTCAACGCCAACGGCTACGACGCGGTCAACGTGGGCGGCGGCATGGGGGAGTGGGAGGCGGCCGGCCGGCCGATGGTGAGCGAGACCGGCCAGCAGCCCTTCGTGCGCTGACAGCCGCGGGAGCACCGCAGCGGGCTCTGCGAGCGAGCAGCGGACCGCGGCGTGGGAGCGCACCGAGCCGGTCGTGCGCTGAGGGAGGACCCCTCCTCCCTCGCGAGCTCGGGGCGGTGCCCACGGGGGCCGCCACGGCATCGGTTACAGCGAGGCGCCGCGCACCAGCCCGATCGCGTAGGAGTCCCAGAAGGCCCCGGCCGCCGGGCCGCCGTTGCAGGTGCCGTCGGACTCGCCAGGGCGCTTGACCCACAGGAAGGCGTCGACACGCGGCTGGCCGGTCTGCGCCGTCGGGCGCTCGCCCAGGGCGCGGCCCGGGGGGTTGCACCAGTCGGTGCCGGGGCCGTTGCCGTTGCGGCTGGTGTCGACGACGAAGTGCGCCCCGCCCAGCAGCGCGGAGACCTGCTCGCCGTAGGTGACGTTGTCCGCGGTGGTCTCGAAGTTGGAGACGTTGAGCGCGAAGCCCTCCGCGGCGGTCACCCCCGCGGCGCGCAGCCGCTCGGCCATGGTCGGCGGGCTGATCCAGGTCGCGTTCCCGGCGTCGAGGTAGGTGCGGGTGCCGGGGTTGGCCTCGAGCAGGTCCACCGCCGAGCGCAGCATCGCCAGCCGCTCGGCCGGGTCGCCGCACAGCTGCGCGAGCGCGTCGGGCTCCACGACGACGACCGCGTCGGCGCTGCCGATGCCCGCCGCGACCGCCTGCACCCAGCGGACGTACTCGGCCGACGAGCCGACCCCGCCGGCGGAGTAGCCGCCGCAGTCGCGGCCGGGGATGTTGTAGGTCACGAGCACCGGCACGGCCCCGGCGGCCCGCGCGGCGGCGACCTCCTGGCGGACCGTCGCGGTCACGTCGCCGCTCCACGCGCCCAGCCACAGCGACGTCGGCACGCCGGCCAGCTCGGCGAGCGCCGCGGCGTCCGCGGCGCTGCGGCCCGGCTGCGCCGCGGCCCGGACCGCGCCGGTGTTCGGGCCGTAGAAGGTCATCCCGGCGAGCGGGTTGCCGGTGGCGGCGGGCGGGACGGCGGTTGAGCCGGTCGCCGTGGCCGTCGTGGTGCCGGCCGCGCCGGAGGTGGCGCCGGTCGTCGCCGCGGTGGTGCTCGGAGGAGCGGGGGCGGTGGTGGGGGTCGCCCCGCTCGGCGTCGCCGTGCTCGGGAGGGGAGCGGACGCCGTCGGCGTGGGGACCGGCGCCGTCGTGGGTGCCGTCCGGGTCTTGCGGGCCTGCTCGATGGCCGGTTGCGCCGCGGACGGCGCCTCGGGCGCCAGCAGGGACGGCGTGAGCAGCCCGACCCCGACCACCGCGGCGGCGAGACCGGAGGTCCACAGCCGTCGCCGGCCGCGTCCCGCACGGTGCCGGCCCGGGGTGCCGGGCGCTGGGGCGGTCAGCCGATCCGGCGAGGGGCGGCCCGGGGCGAACGACATGCGCACAACGTAGTCGGACGCTTCCGTAACGTCATGACGGCGGGTGACTCAGCGTGTCCGCATCCCGCGAGAGGTGACGCGGCGAGGGGGTCCGCCCGCTCGCGCGGACGGACCCCCTCGGGAGGACGCTCAATCGCGCGCGGGGAACTCCGCGAAGCGGCTGCGCAGGTCCTTCTTGGAGAACTTGCCGACGCTGGTCTTGGGCACCTCGTCGATGAACTCGACGGCGTCCGGCATCCACCACTTGGCCACCTGCGGCCGGAGGTGGTCGAGGACCTCTTGCTCCGTCATCGTCTCGCCCTCCTTGACGACGACGCAGGCCAGCGGGCGCTCGTCCCACTTCGGGTGCGGGACGCCGACGACGGCGGCCTCCTTGACCTTCGGGTGGCTCATGATCGCGTTCTCGAGGTCGACCGAGCTGATCCACTCGCCGCCGGACTTGATGAGGTCCTTGGTGCGGTCGGCGATCCGGATCGAGCCGTAGGGGTCCATCGCGGCGACGTCACCGGTGCGCATCCAGCCGTCCTCGGTGGAGAGCACCACGCCGGCGTCCGGGTTGTAGTAGTCCTGGGCGCACCACGGGCCGCGGACCTGCAGCTCCCCGGTGGCCTCGTCGTCCCACGGCTGCGGCTCGAGCGTCTCGGCGTCGACGATGCGGGCCTCGACCCCGAGGAACGGGGTGCCGGCGCGGGCGCGCTGGGCCGCCTTCGTCTCGTCGTCGGCGTCGGCGTACCGGCGCGGCAGGACCCCGGACGAGGCGACCGGGTGGGTCTCGGTCATGCCCCAGGCCTGCAGGATCGGCAGGCCGACCTGCTCGCGGTAGGCCTCGCTCAACGCCCTGGGCACCGCCGAGCCGCCGCAGCCGATGTCGCGCAGCTTGTGCGGCCGGCCGGCCAGGTGGGGGAGCACGCCCTGCCAGATCGTCGGGACGCCCGCGGTGAAGGTGACCCCCTCGTCCACGATCAGGTCGGCCAGCGCCTGGGGCTGCATCATCGAGCCGGGCATGACCAGCGAGGCGCCCGCGGCCGGCGCGGCCTGCGCGATGCCCCAGGCGTTGGCGTGGAACATCGGCACGACCGGCATCGCGACGTCCTGGATGCCCAGCCCGAAGGCGTTGGGCGCCATCACGCCCATCGTGTGCAGCCACGTCGAGCGGTGCGTGTAGACGACGCCCTTGGGGTTGCCGGTGGTGCCGCTCGTGTAGCACATCGAGGCGGCGCTGTTCTCGTCCGTGACGTGGAACTCGACCGGGGAGGCCTCGGCCAGCAGCGTCTCGTAGTCGGAGACGCGGGGGTCGTCGGGGATCTCGTTGTCGCCGCCGTCGTCCATGACCACGACGTGCCGGACGGTCTTCATCGTGTCGACCAGCGGCCACAGCAGCGGCAGCACCGTGCGGTCGACGAAGACGACCTCGTCCTCGGCGTGGTTGGCGATGTAGGTCAGCTGCTCGGGGAACAGCCGGATGTTGAGCGTGTGCAGCACGCGGCCGGTGCTCGGCGCGGCGAAGTACAGCTCCAGGTGGCGCTGGCTGTTCCAGCCGAAGGTGCCGACCCGGCCGTCGGCGCTGATGCCGAGGGTGTCGAGCACGCCGCCGAGCCGGCGGGTCCGCTCGGCCCACTCCGCGTAGGTGCTCCGGGTGATCCCGCCGGGGCCCGCGGTGGCGATCGTCCCGTCGCCGTAGTGCTGCTCGACGTGCCGGAAGATCGCGTCGATGGTGAGGGGGTAGTCCTGCATGAGGCCGCGCATGAGCGGAATCGTGCCAGTGACCGCGCTCACGATCCACACCGACTGCCCAGGTGAGCTGCCCTGTGAGGCGGGCCGGGGAGTGGGGGTCAGAGGCCCCCGCGACCAGGGCCGGGACGGGCTCGGCGCGCCGGGGGACGGCACCGAGCCGCGGTGGGAGGCCGGAGGGCGGCGGTCAGCACAGCACCACCGGCAGCTCGGCCAGGCCGCGGATGACGAACTCCGGACGGCGCACCGGCTCCCCGCCGGGCTCCAGCCGGGAGGTGCGCACCAGCAGGGCGCCGAAGGAGGCCTGCAGCTCCACGCGGGCCAGCGGGGCGCCGATGCAGAAGTGCACGCCGGCCCCGAAGGTGATGTGCGGGTTGTCGGTCCGGCCGACGTCGAACCGGTCCGGGTCGGGGAAGACCGCCGGGTCCCGGTTGGCGGCCCCGAGCAGTGCGGCGACCTTCTGCCCCTCCCGCACGGTCACCCCACCCACCTGCACGTCGGTGGTGGCCGTCCGCTCGAACAGCTGCAGGGGCGAGTCGAACCGCATGAACTCCTCGACGGCGGTCGGCAGCAGGCCGGGGTCGTCGCGCAGCCGGGCCAGCTGGTCGGGGTGCTCGAGCAGCGCGAGCAGGCCGTTGCCGCTGACGTTGACCGTCGCCTCGTGCCCCGCGTTGAGCAGCAGGACGCACGTGGTGACCAGCTCGTCCTCGGTGAGCCGGTCGCCGTCGGAGTCCCGCACGCCGACCAGGTGCGAGAGCAGGTCCTCGCCGGGGGCGCGGCGGCGCTCGGCGGCCAGCCCGCGCAGGTAGGTGACGAACTGGTCCGCCGCACGCTCGGCGGCGTCCTCGACGGCCGCCGTCCGGCCGTACTCGTACATCTTCACGATCGCGTTGGACCACGGCCGCAGCAGCGGGCGGTCGGCGTCCGGGACGCCGAGCAGCTCGGCGATGACGGCGACCGGCAGCTCCTCGGCCATCCCGGAGAGGACGTCGACCGGCTCCGTCCCGCCGGAGCGCTCGACCAGGCCGTCGACCAACTGGCCGGCCAGCCGCTGCACCCAGGGCCGCAGCCGCTCGACGTGCCCGCGGGCGAAGGCGGCGCTGACCAGGCGGCGCAGCCGGGTGTGGTCCGGCGGCTCCATCTCCAGCAGGGCGTTGCGGTGGACCAGGTTGAAGGAGCCGAAGCGCTCGGCCGGCTCCCGGTCACGCCAGATGCGGCCCAGCCGGCGGTCCCGCAGGACGGCGTTGCTCTCGGCGTGGGTGAACGCCAGCCACAGCCCCAGGCCCTCGTGCCACTGCACCGGCGCCTGCGCCCGGGCGCGGGCGAAGGACGGGTAGGGGTCGGCGACGACGGCGGGGTCGGTGAGGTCGATCGGCGGAGCCGCGGGTGTCACGCCGGGGCAGCGTAGTGAGAGGACCTCCCTGCCCCCACGGCGCGCAGGGCTCGTCGCGGCACCCTGCAGGGAGGCCGCCGTGACCTCGGACGCTGCCCCGCACCGTGGGCAGGGGGTGAGCGTCCCCCGGGGGTGTCCGCGCCCCGATCCTCCCGACGCGTCGCGGAGCGCGCCGCGACCGCCACCTAGGCTCGGGCCATGGCCCGCTCCGCGACCCGCAAGCGTCCCGCTGCCCCTGCCGCAGACGGCGGCGTCAACCCCAAGGCGCCCTGTCCGTGCGGCTCGGGCCGCCGGTACAAGCACTGCCACGGCTCGGGCTACGCCCCGCCGGTGACCCGGCCGTTCGAGGGGCTGCCCGGCGAGGAGCACTGGGTCGCGCTGCGCGAGCTGGTCCCGGCGGCGACCGCGCCGCTGCGGACGACGGACGGGCGCGACGTCACCCTGGCCAGCGTGCTGCCCGGCGGCGCCCCGGCGCTGGTCCGCGCCAACGGCGAGATCCTGCTCGGCGTCCAGCTGCAGGGCTCCTCCGACGACGTCAGCCGAGACCTCGGGACGGCGCTGGCCGCCGCGCTCGAGGCGCCGGCCGGTGCGCCGGTCGACC
This sequence comes from Geodermatophilus sp. SYSU D00779, assembly GCF_054050595.1. Classification (NCBI taxonomy): domain Bacteria; kingdom Bacillati; phylum Actinomycetota; class Actinomycetes; order Geodermatophilales; family Geodermatophilaceae; genus Geodermatophilus; species Geodermatophilus sp. SYSU D00779. The sequence continues at coordinate 56,323 of NZ_JBJGZQ010000024.1, read as the reverse complement.
CGGGTCCGCTCGGCGGTGCCGGGTCGGCCGGCCCCCGGCTGCAGGAGCTGGTCGACACCACGGCGCCGCTCGAGGTCACCGTGCACGAGGACTTCGGCTTCTGGCTCGAGGGCGTCGAGGCCGGCGCCGCGGCCCGTGCCGGGCTGGAGCAGGCGAACGCGGCGATCCTGCCGACCGAGCTGCTCCCCGGCCTGGGTGCCGCCTACTGGGTGCGGCCGGGTGCCGAGCGGGCGCACCTGCGGTGGGTGCGGCCCGAGCCGGAGGAGCAGTTGCTCGACGCGCTGGCCCGGCTGCGCGCCTCGGGCGAGATCCTGCTGGGCGAGGGCACTCGGTACGCCGGCGCCTTCCGCGCGCACGGGCTGCTCGTGCCGGTGTGGGACCTGCCCGCCGACACCCCGGCCGCCGACTGGACCGACGCCGCCACGGCGTTCCAGGCGCGTCTGGAGGAGGCGCTGGCCGCGACCGGCCCGCTGACCGCCGACGAGCGTCGTGCCCGCGCCGGCCTGCTCTCCCGCCAGATCACGCTGCGCTGAGGGGCCCCGTCCTCCTCGCCGTGGGAGGACCCCGTCCTCCCACCCTCGGCGGAGCTCACGGCGGCGCCCGGGACGGGGCCGGCGGCGAGCCTCTGGACGGGGCCGGGGGCTCGCCGCTGTGCGCCTCCCCGGCGTGCGGACACCGCGTAGCCGTGGTCTCACCGTTCGCCGACGACCTCACCCGAAGGGGCTGACCGCCAGGTCGGCGTTACGAGACCGTGACGCCGAAGTGGCGAACAGGGGTTGACGGCGCGGGGTTGTTAACGCTCACACTTGTGCCGCTCGCCACGGGCGGGCCTGCGCCGGGTCGAGCGCGCAGCAGTCTCGAGGAGGAGATCACGTGAGCAAGAGGCTCGGCTTCGCCGCCCTCAGCGCCGGCATGGCGCTGACCCTGGCGGCCTGTGGCGGCGAGGGCGCCGGCGGCAGCGGTGGTGCCGGCGGTGGGGGTGCCGAGGCAGAGGACCTGACCATCGGCGTCTCGATGCCGACCCAGACCTCCGAGCGGTGGATCGCCGACGGGAACAACGTCAAGGAGCAGCTGGAGGGCGAGGGCTACACCGTCGACCTGCAGTACGCCAACGACGACATCCCCACCCAGTCGCAGCAGATCGACCAGATGATCACCGAGGGTGCCGACATCCTCGTCGTCGCGGCGATCGACGGCACGGCCCTCTCGGGTCAGCTGGAGAACGCGGCGTCCAACAACATCCCGGTCATCTCCTACGACCGCCTCATCCGCGACAGCGAGAACGTCGACTTCTACGTCACGTTCGACAACTTCCAGGTGGGCGTCGCCCAGGGCAACGCGCTGCTGCGGGGCCTCGGCCTGCAGAACGAGGACGGCTCGCCGGGCACCGCGACCGGTCCGTTCAACGTCGAGCTGTTCGCCGGTTCGCTGGACGACAACAACGCGTTCTTCTTCTGGGACGGCGCGATGTCGGTCCTGCAGCCGCTGATCGACCAGGGCACCCTGGTCGTCAAGTCGGGCCAGACCAACATCGAGCAGGCCGCCATCCTGCGCTGGCAGCAGGAGACCGCCCAGCGGCGGATGGAGGACCTGCTGACCTCCGCCTACAACGACGGCTCCCGGGTCGACGGCGTCCTCTCGCCGTACGACGGCCTCTCCCGCGGCATCATCACCGCGCTGCAGAACGCCGGCTACGGCCCGACGCTCGACGCCGCCAACCCGATGGCGGTCGTGACCGGTCAGGACGCCGAGATCGCCTCGGTCAAGCTGATCAACGACGGGGTCCAGAGCTCCACGATCTTCAAGGACACCCGTCTGCTGGCCGAGCAGGCCGTCGCCGCCGCCTCCGCCTTCGCCGAGGGCAACGAGCCGGAGGCCAACGACACCGAGACGTACAACAACGGCGTCAAGGTCGTCCCGTCCTACCTGCTCCCGGTCGAGACGGTCTTCGCGGACGACATCCAGTCCGTGCTGATCGACTCCGGCTACTGGACCCAGGAAGAGGTCGCCAGCGGCCAGGCGGACTGACCTCCGCCACCTGAGCCCGGCCGGGCCCGGCAGCACCGCTGTCGGGCCCGGCCGGCACCACCCGGGCCCGGCATCCCGCGGCCTGGCCCACCCCGCCGGGGTGGCGCACACTTCTCCCCACCATCCGCGGCGCGCCCTCTGCCAGCGACGAGGCGCCGACGACAGGACGACGAGGTCCCATGGACTACATCCTGGAGATGCGCGGCATCACCAAGACCTTCCCCGGCGTCAAGGCCCTCGAGGACGTCAACCTGGCGGTCCGCCGAGGCGAGATCCACGCCATCTGCGGCGAGAACGGCGCCGGGAAGTCGACCCTGATGAAGGTCCTCTCCGGCGTCTACCCGACCGGCACCTACGAGGGCGAGATCGTCTTCGACGGCCAGCCGGTCCGCTTCAACGGCATCCGCGACAGCGAGCACGTGGGCATCGTGATCATCCACCAGGAGCTCGCCCTGGTCCCGTACCTGTCGATCGCGGAGAACATCTTCCTGGGCAACGAGCGGCGCGGTCGGTTCGGGGTCATCGACTGGAACAAGGCCAACGCCGAGGCCGGCGAGCTGCTGCGCTCGGTGGGGCTCGACGAGAACCCGGTGACCCCGGTGGGCCAGCTCGGCGTCGGCAAGCAGCAGCTGGTCGAGATCGCCAAGGCGCTGTCCAAGGACGTGCGGCTGCTCATCCTCGACGAGCCCACCGCCGCGCTGAACGACAACGACTCGGCGCACCTGCTCGACCTGCTGCGCCGCCTCCGCGACCGCGGGATCACCTGCATCATGATCTCGCACAAGCTCAACGAGATCACCGCCGTCGCGGACAACGTCACCGTCATCCGCGACGGCAAGACCGTCGAGACGCTGAGCCTGCACGCCGGCGAGGTCACCCAGGACCGGATCATCCGCGGGATGGTCGGCCGCGACCTGGAGAGCTACTACCCCGAGCGCGAGTCGCACCCCGGCGAGGAGGTGCTGCGCGTCGAGGACTGGACGGTGTGGCACCCGACCCAGGACCGCAAGATCGTCGACGGGGCGAGCTTCACCGTCCGCGCCGGGGAGGTCGTCGGGATCGCCGGCCTCATGGGTGCCGGGCGCACCGAGCTGGCGATGAGCATCTTCGGGCGCGCCTACGGCCGGAACATCACCGGCCGCATGTACGTGCACGGCAAGGAGGTCCGGCCCCGCAACGTGGCCGAGGCCATCGACGCCGGCATCGCCTACGCCACCGAGGACCGCAAGCACTACGGCCTCAACCTCATCGAGGACATCCGGCGCAACGTCTCCGCCGCGGCCCTGGAGAAGCTCTCCAGCAACGGCTTCGTCAACGGCAACGAGGAGATCAAGGTCGCCGAGGGCTACCGCCGGGACATGAACATCAAGGCGCCCAGCGTCGCCTCGGTCGTCGGCAAGCTCTCCGGCGGCAACCAGCAGAAGGTCGTGCTGTCCAAGTGGCTGTACACCGACCCCGAGGTGCTCATCCTCGACGAGCCCACCCGCGGCATCGACGTGGGTGCGAAGTACGAGATCTACACGATCATCAACCGGCTGGTCGCGGCCGGTAAGGCGGTGCTGGTCATCTCCTCCGAGCTGCCCGAGCTGCTCGGCATCTGCGACCGCATCTACACCCTGTCCGCGGGTCGGATCACCGGCGAGGTGCCCGTCGGCCAGGCGACCCAGGAGAACCTGATGGAGCTCATGACCAAGGAGAAGGAGCTCGCGGCATGACCAGGACCGTCCCGCCGTCGTCCGAGCCGGAGGCCCAGTCCTCCACCACGCCCAAGGACGTCGCCCCCGCCGTCGCCCTCCACACCGGCACCAGCAACGTCCGCACGCTGCTGACGAGCAACCTGCGGCAGAGCGGCATCTACATCGCCTTCGTGGCGATCATCGCGCTGTTCGCCGTGCTGACCGGGGGGACGCTGCTCGCCCCGGGCAACATCACCAACATCGTCCTGCAGTACAGCTACATCCTGATCCTGGCCATCGGCATGGTCATCGTGATCATCGCCGGGCACATCGACCTCTCGGTCGGGTCGGTGGTGGCGCTCACCGGCGCGGTCTCGGCGGTGCTGGTCATCCGGCAGGGCATGCCGTGGTGGGTGGGCGTGCTGGCGGCTCTGGCGACGGGTCTCGCGATCGGCGCCTGGCACGGCTTCTGGGTCGCCTACGTCGGCATCCCCGCGTTCATCGTGACCCTCGCCGGCATGCTGCTGTTCCGCGGTCTGACGCTGCAGGTGCTCGACAACATCTCGCTGTCGCCGTTCCCGCAGGAGTACGGCCGGATCGCCAGCGGCTTCCTCAACGGCCTCATCGGCGGTCAGGGCTACGACGCGTTCACCCTGCTCGTCTTCGGCATCGCGGTCGCCGGGTACGCGGTCAGCCAGTACCGCAGCCGGATCGCCCGCATCCGCTACCAGCAGCCGGTCGAGTCCTTCCCGCTGTTCGTCGCCAAGATCGTGCTCGTCGGCGCGGTGGTCATGGCCTTCGCCTGGCAGCTGGCGACCGCCCGCGGCCTGCCGATCGTGCTCATCATCCTGGCCGTGCTGATCATCACCTACGGGATCGTCACGACCCGGACGGTGTTCGGCCGCCAGGTCTACGCCATCGGCGGCAACCTGGCGGCGGCCACGCTGTCGGGTGTGAAGGTCCGGGCGGTCAACTTCTGGATCTTCGTGAACATGGGCTTCCTGGCCGCGGTCGCCGGCGTCGTCTTCTCGTCGCGGTCCAACGGCGCCCAGCCCAGCGCGGGCAACATGTTCGAGCTCGACGCGATCGCCGCGGCGTTCATCGGCGGCGCCGCCGTCACCGGTGGTGTCGGCACCGTGGTCGGCGCCATGGTCGGTGGTCTGATCATGGCCGTCATGAGCAACGGCATGCAGCTCATGGGCGTCGACCAGTCCATCCAGTCGGTGGTCAAGGGCCTGGTGCTGCTGCTGGCCGTGGCCTTCGACGTCTACAACAAGCGGCGCGCCGGCGCGTCCCGCTGACGCTCCGGGGGCGGCCCCGCGGAGCTCCCGCGGGGCCGCCCGACAGGGCATCGACCGAGGCGGCCACGGGCCGGCTCCTCGACGGGGAGGGGTGACGGTGGAGCCCGAGGGGCCGAGCCGAGCGCTGGTCATGTCGGACGTCGCGGCTCGGGCCGGCGTCTCGCACCAGACGGTGTCCCGGGTCATCAACGGGCACCCCAACGTCGCACCAGGGACCCGTGAGCGCGTCGAGCGGGCGATCCGCGAGCTGGGCTACCGGCCCAACACCGCCGCGCGGGCGCTGGTCACCGGCTCGACCCGCACCCTCGGGTTCGTCGCCGTGAACATCAACCAGTACGGCCCGGCGCAGACCCTGGTCGGGCTGGAGCGGGCGGCACGGGCGGCCGGCTACTCGCTCGGCGTCACCGTGCTCGACGAGGCCACCGCCGAGGCCATGCGCGACGCCCTCGACCGCTTCACGGCCCAGTCGGTGGACGCCGTCCTGGCGCTGGCCACCTACGACGACGCCGTGGAGGCGCTGCACCAGGTGCACACCCCGCTGCCGCTGGTCACGGTGCAGAGCGGCGGGGCGCTCGAGGAGCCCGCGGTCGGCGTCGACCAGGTCGCCGGCGCCCGGCTGGCCACCCGCCACCTGCTGGACCTCGGCCACCGCACCGTCCACCACGTCACCGGCCCCGCCGACTCCAAGGAGGCCCGGGACCGGGTCGAGGGCTGGCGCACCGAGCTGGCCGCCGTGGGGGCCCGCGTGCCGGAGTGCCTGCACGGCGACTGGACGCCGTCCTCGGGGTACGAGGCCGGCCGCCGGCTGGCTGCCCGCAAGCGTGCCGGTGAGGACGTCACCGCGGTCTTCCTCGCCAACGACCAGATGGCCCTGGGCCTGCTCGCGGCGCTGCACGAGGAGGGCCTCGAGGCGCCGTGCGACGTCAGCGTGGTCGGCTTCGACGACCTGCCCGAGGCCCCCTACCTGACCCCGCCGCTGACCACCGTGCGGCAGGACTTCGCCGAGCTCGGCCGCCGGGCCGTGGAGCTCGTGCTCGCCCGGCTGGCCGGACGGGAGCTGCACCTGCAGCCGGTCCCGCCGGTCCTGCTCATCCGGTCGAGCACCGGCCCGGTCCCGGTGGGGAGCACACCCGCCGGGGTGTGACGCCAGTCCCTGTTAGCGCTAACATCCCGGCGGCGACGCGACCGTCGTCGTGGCCGCCGGGCGGAGGAGGAACGCATGCCGGACACCGCTCTGCGGCGGGAGGGTCGCGGGAGATGACGATGGACGTCGGCGAGGCGATCTCGGGAGGTCGCACGGCCCTGGGGATCGAGCTGGGATCGACCCGGATCAAGGCAGTCCTCATCGGCCCGGACCACGCTCCGCTCGCGGTCGGCAGCCACGACTGGGAGAACCAGTTCGTCGAGCGGCGGTGGACGTACTCGCTGGAGGCCGTCTGGGCGGGGGTGCAGCAGAGTTTCGCGGCTCTGGCGGACGACGTGCGGCGACGCCACGGGGTCGAGCTGGCACGAGTCGGTGCGCTCGGCGTGTCGGCGATGATGCACGGCTACCTGGCGTTCGACGTCGACGGTGAGCTGCTCACGCCGTTCCGCACCTGGCGCAACACGAACACGGGTCGATCAGCGGAGCGGCTCAGCGCGGAGTTCGGCGTCAACATCCCGCACCGGTGGAGCGTCGCGCACCTCTACCAGGCGATCCTGGACGGCGAGGACCACGTCGGCCGGCTCGACCACCTGACGACCCTGGCCGGCTACGTGCACTGGCAGCTCACCGGCGAGAAGGTCCTCGGCGTCGGCGACGCCAGCGGCATGTTCCCGATCGACGCCGGTACCGGCGGTTACTCCGCTCCGATGCTGGACCGGTTCGACCAGCTGGCTGCCGAGGCCGGGGTCGAGCTGACCCTCGCCGACCTGCTGCCCAGGATCGCGTCCGCCGGCCAGCCGGCCGGCGAGCTCACCGAGGCGGGCGCGCAGCTGCTCGACCCGACCGGGCGGCTGCGGCCCGGCATCCCGCTCTGCCCACCCGAGGGTGACGCGGGCACGGGGATGGTCGCCACCAACTCGGTCGCTCCGCGCACCGGCAACGTCTCCGCCGGGACGAGCATCTTCGCCATGGTCGTGCTCGAGCGCGAACTCACCCGGGCGCACCGCGAACTCGACCTCGTGACCACGCCGGCCGGCGACCCGGTGGCCATGGTGCACTGCAACAACGGGGCCAGTGAGGTGAACGCCTGGGTCGGTCTGTTCACCGAGTTCGCCCGGGCGCTGGGCTCCGAGGTGGACCAGTCGGCCGTCTTCGAGGTCCTGTTCTCCGCCGCGCTCGGTGGTGCCGGCGACGGCGGCGGGATGCTGGCCTACAACTACCTCTCAGGGGAGCCGATCACCGACCTCGAGGAGGGGCGGCCGCTGTTCGTGCGGTCCCCGGACAGCAGGTTCGACCTCGCCACCTTCATGCGGACGCACCTGTTCGCGTCCCTCGCCACGCTGCGGATCGGCATGGACGTCCTGCAGAGGACCGAGGGCGTGCGGCTCGACCGGATGTTCGCGCACGGCGGCCTGTTCCGGACCAAGGGCGTGGCGCAACGCTTCCTGGCCGCCGCGATCGACACCCCGGTGTCCGTCGGGGACGTCGCTGCCGAGGGTGGCGCCTGGGGGATCGCCGTCCTGGCTGCATTCGCCACGGGACGCCCGCCGGGACAGGACCTGGCCGACTACCTCGACACGACGGTCTTCGCCGGCGCGGCCCTGGAGACCGCCGAGCCCGAGCCGGAGGACGTCGCCGGCTTCGACGCGTTCATGCAGCGGTACGTCGCCGGGCTCCCGGTCGAGCGGGCCGCCGTGACATGCCTGTGAGTCCCTGTCCGTGACCACGTCCGCCGCACTCGCCGAGGAGCAGGCCGTATGACCACCACCGAGCCCCGCACCGAGCGGGGCACCCACCGCGCGCAGCGGGAGCACGTCGCCGCGCTGCACGCCGAGCTGACCCGCAACGGGCTGGTCACCTGGACCTCCGGCAACGTGTCCGAGCGGGTGCCCGGCGAGGACCTGTTCGTCATCAAGGGCAGCGGCGTCCTCTACGACGAGCTGACCTGGGAGGGCATCACCGTCTGCGACCTCGACGGCAACGCCGTCGACGGGGTCAAGAAGCCCTCCAGCGACACCGACGCGCACGCCTACGTCTACCGGCACGTGCCCGAGGTCAACGGCCAGGTGCACACGCACAGCCCGTACGCCACGGCCTGGGCGGCGCGGGCCGAGCCGATCCCGTGCGTGCTCACCGCGATGGCCGACGAGTTCGGCGGGCCGATCCCGGTCGGCCCGTTCGCGCTCATCGGCGACGACTCGATCGGCCGGGGGATCGTGGCCACGCTGCGCGACTCCCGGTCCCCGGCGGTGCTCATGCAGAACCACGGCGTCTTCACGATCGGCCCGTCGGCCAAGGCGGCGGTCAAGGCCGCGGTCATGACCGAGGACGTCGCCCGCACGGTGCACCTGTCCCGCCAGCTCGGCGAGCCCCTGCCCATCGCGCAGTCGGACATCGACTCGCTGTACGCCCGCTACCAGAACGTCTACGGACAGTGAGGAGAGGTCCCACCGTGGTCGACGACCCGTTCGAGGGGCACGAGGTCTGGTTCCTGACCGGCAGCCAGGGGCTGTACGGCGAGGAGACCCTGCGGCAGGTCGCCGAGCAGTCGCAGCGGGTCGCCGCGGCACTCGACGAGGCCGCCGAGGTGCCGGTCCGGGTGGTGTGGAAGCCGGTCCTCACCGACGCCGCCGCCGTCCGGCGGGCGATGGGTGAGGCCAACGAGGACCCGGGTTGCGTCGGCGTCGTCACCTGGATGCACACCTTCTCCCCGGCGAAGATGTGGATCAGCGGGCTGGACGCGCTGCGCAAGCCGCTGCTGCACCTGCACACCCAGGCCGACGCCGCCCTGCCGTGGGCGACGATCGACATGGACTTCATGAACCTCAACCAGGCCGCGCACGGCGACCGGGAGTACGGGTTCGTGCTGACCCGGCTGCGCATGCCGCGCACGACGGTCGCGGGCCACGTGTCCAACCCGCGGGTGCGCTCCCGGGTCGGCTCGTGGGCGCGGGCGGCCACGGCGGCGGCGGCCGCCCGGTCGCTGCGGCTGGCGCGCTTCGGCGACAACATGCGCAACGTCGCGGTCACCGAGGGCGACAAGGTCGAGGCCGAGATCCGCTTCGGCATGTCGGTGAACACCTGGGGCGTCAACGACCTCGTCGCCGTGGTCGACGCCGTCGAGGACAAGGCCGTCGACGCCCTCGTCGAGGAGTACGGCGACCTGTACGAGTTCGCCGACGACGCCCGCCCGGGCGGGCCGCAGCACGAGGCCGTGCGCTACCAGGCCCGTGTCGAGGCGGCGCTGCGCAGCTTCCTCGAGGACGGCGGCTTCACCGCGTTCACCACGAACTTCGAGGACCTCGGCGGGCTGCGCCAGCTCCCCGGCCTCGCCGTCCAGCGGCTGATGGCCGACGGCTACGGCTTCGGCGGCGAGGGCGACTGGAAGACCGCGGCGCTGCTGCGCACCCTCAAGGTCGCCGCGGCCGGGCTGCCCGGCGGCACCTCCTTCATGGAGGACTACACCTACGACCTCACCGGGACGCCGAGGATCCTCGGCGCGCACATGCTCGAGGTCTGCCCGACCATCGCCGGCGACCGGCCGCGGGTGGAGGTGCACCCGCTGTCGATCGGCGGCCGCGAGGACCCGGCACGCCTGGTCTTCACCGCGGCGCCGGGCGCGGGCGTCGTCGTCGGCTGGTGCGACCTGGGCGACCGGTTCCGCTGGGTGGCCAACGAGGTCGACGTCGTCGAGCCCGACGAGCCGCTGCCGAACCTGCCGGTGGCCCGCGCGGTGTGGCAGCCGCGGCCGGACTTCGAGACGGCGACCGAGGGCTGGCTGACCGCCGGCGGCCCGCACCACACGGTGCTCTCCACCGCGATCGGCGCCGACGAGCTCACCGACCTGGCCGAGGTGTTCGCGACCGAGCTGGTACTCATCGACGCCGACACCACGCGCCGCTCGCTGGCGAAGGAGCTGCGCTGGGGCGCCGCGTACCACCGTCTGGCCCAGGGCCTCTAGGCCGACGAGGCGCTCCCGAGGAGGGTGGCGACCGCAGCCCGGGCCCGGACCCGGGCGCGGCCGTCGCCCTCCACCAGAGCGGAGATCACGGTCCCGTCCAGGACGGCGACCAGCTGAGCCGTGTCGGCGCCGGCGTGCCCGCAGCGGTCCAGTGCCTCGGTGAGCAGTGCGTCCACCCGACGTCGGGTCCGCCGGAGGACCGGCCGCAGCGCCGGGTGCCGGCCGCCGGCGAGGAAGCGCTCGTAGTGGGCCTGGAGGTCGGCGTCCTCGAGCCGGTCGGGGCCGAGGACGACGTCCAGGACGATGCCGGCGACCCGGTCGGCCGACGTGCGGCGCCGGGGCAGTGCGGCGACCAGCTCGCTGACGAGGTCCAGCTCGTCGTCCGCGGCGCGCTCGACGGCGGCCACGAGCAGGTCGTCGAGCGAGCGGAAGTAGTAGGTGGTGGCGGCGAGCGGGACGCCCGCGGCGGCGGCCACCGCGCGGTGCGACGTCCCGTCGGGGCCCTCCGTCGCGACGAGCCCCGCCGCCGCCGCCACGATCGCCTCCCGGCGGGCCGCGCCCTTGGCCGTCGCCGCTCGGGACGCCCCGCCCGTCGCGGCCACGGTCAGTGGGCCGACGACGAGGAGAGGTTCAGGCCGACCACCCCGCCGATGATGAGCGCGATCGAGACCAGCCGGAGGGTCGTCACCGGGTCGCGCAGGAAGACCATCCCCACGATCGCCGTCCCGGCCGCGCCGATGCCGGTCCACACCGCGTACGCGCTGCCCACCGGCAGGCTCCGCAGCGCCCACGACAGCAGGCCGAAGCTGATGGCGGCGGAGCTGGTGAACGCCAGCGACCACCCCAGCCGGCTGAACCCCTCCGACAGCTTCAGCGAGACCGCGAAGGCCGTCTCGAACAGTCCGGCCACGATGACCATCGCCCACGCCACTGCAGGCCTCCTCACCTCGACTGAGACAACCGTACCAGAATGTTGGGACGGCCGTACCAATCGGTCGGGGTGCGGCCCTACAGCGGGTCGCGGGCGACGGGGCAGGACATGCACCTCGGTCCGCCGCGGCCGCTGCCCAGCTCCGAGCCCGCGATCCGCACCACCTCGATGCCGGCCGCCTCGAGCGCGGCGTTGGTGACGGTGTTGCGCTCGTAGGCCACCGCCAGCCGCGGGGCGACGGCGAGGGTGTTGTTGCCGTCGTCCCACTGCTCGCGTTCGGCGGTGACCGGGTCGAGACCGGTGTCGATCACCCGCAGCCGGTCGATGCCCATCGCGGCGGCCGCGGCCTCGAGGAAGGGTGCCGGGCCGCGGACGACGAGGTCGGTGGTGTCGTCGTCGTCCGGCAGGACGTCGGCGGTGATCGTCCAGGCGGCCAGTGAGCCGGCGACCGCCGGGTACACCAGCATCGCGTCGACGTCGACCATCGTGGCGATGGTGTCCAGGTGCATGGTCGCCCGCTGCTGCGCGATCGGGACGACGAGCACCGTGTGCGCCAGCCGGCGTGCGAAGACGCGGCGGGCCAGCCGCTCCGCGCCGCCGGGCGTCGTCCGCTCACCGACGCCGACCGCGACCACCCCTGGTGCCAGCAGCAGGACGTCGCCGCCCTCGAGGTGCTCCAGGGAGGCGTCGTAGAGCTGCTCGGCGCCGGCGAAGCGCGGGTGGTGGGCGTAGACCGCGGCGGTGATGGTGCTCTCCCGGTGCCGCGCCGGCATCGCCAGCGAGGTCACCGCGACCTGGTCGCCCACCCACACCGACGAGTCGCGGGTGAACAGCAGGTTGGGCAGCGGGGGGACGACGAAGTCGCCGCGCGCCATGAGCTCCCAGGACAGGCCGCGGGCGCCGGGCAGCTCGTCGTGGGCCACCCCGGCGACCAGCGCGCGGGCGAGGTCCTCGGGGGAGAGGTCGGCCAGGTGGGCGGCGGTGGTGCGCTTGAGCGTCGCGCCCAGCCGCGGGTCCTCGACGGCGGCCGTGACCAGCTCCGCGCGCGCCGCGGGGTCGGTGAGGACCTCGGCCAGCAGCCGGTCCAGGTACAGCACCTCCACGCCGCGGGCGGTGAGCTCCGCGGCGAACGCGTCGTGCTCCTCCTGCGCCCGGCGCACCCACGGCACGCCGTCGAAGAGCAGCTGGTCGTTGTTCCGCGGGGTCAGCCGGCGCAGCTCGGGGCCCGGCCGGTGCAGCAACACCGTCCGCAGCGGCCCGACCTCGCTGGTGGCGCCCCGGGCGGCGGCGGGTGCGGTCATGCGCCGAGGCTGGCACAGGAGGCGCGCCGGTCGCTGGATACGGTGCTCCGGCCGGGGGCCGACGACGTCCCCACGACGCGGAGGAGACCGCCCGTGCACCTGTTCGACCTCACCGGGAAGGTCGCCGTGGTCACCGGCGGCACCCGTGGCATCGGCCTGATGATGGCCCGCGGGCTGCTGCAGGCCGGCGCGTCGGTCTACATCAGTTCCCGCAAGGCCGACGCCGGTGAGGCGGCTGCCGCCGAGCTGTCGCAGTTCGGCACGGTGGAGTCGATCCCCGCCGACGTCTCGACCGAGGCCGAGTGCGTGCGCCTGGCCGAGGAGGTGGGCCGCCGCGAGGAGCGGCTGCACGTGCTGGTCAACAACGCCGGCGCCACCTGGGGCGAGCCGTTCGCGACGTTCCCCGCCTCGGCCTGGGACAAGGTGCTCGACCTGAACCTCAAGGCGCCGTTCTTCCTCACCCGCGCCTTCCTGCCGCTGCTCGAGGCCGCCGGTACCGACGACGACCCGGCCCGCGTGGTCAACGTCGGCAGCATCGACGGGCTGCACGCGCCGTCCCTGCCGACCTACTCCTACTCGGCGAGCAAGGCCGGGGTGCACCACCTCACCCGGGTGCTGGCCAAGGAGCTGGGCCCCAAGCGGATCACCGTCAACGCCGTCGCCCCGGGCCCGTTCGAGTCGAAGATGATGGCCGCCACGCTCGCCGCCCACGGCGACGAGATCGCCGCGTCGTCCCCGCTGGGCCGCATCGGCCGGCCCGACGACATGGCCGGCGTCGTCGTGTACCTGGCCAGCCGGGCCGGTGCCTACGTCACCGGTGCGGTCATCCCGGTGGACGGCGGCCGCGCGACCACCCTCTGACACCGGTGGCCCAGCGGCTGCGGTTCGACGGCTGGATCCTCGGGACCGGCACCGCGTCGGGCACCCGCGTCGTCGTCGGGCACTGGCCGCGCTCGCCCCTGGGGCCGCTGTCCGACGTCATGGTGCAGCGGCCCGACGGCACCCGGCTGTTGCTCGCCCCCACCCGGGAGGCCGCGGACTTCATCGCCGCCACCTACGCCTTCGACGAGGTGCGGCTGGTCCCGGTGACGGTGCACCGGCCGGACCCGCGGACCTGGGCGGTCGACGCCGGCCCGCTGCGGCTGCGGGTCGCGACCGGCCACCGTCCGCCGCTGGGCTGGCTGCTGCGCGTCGTCCCACCGCCCCTGGCCCGCACGCCGGCCTGGGTGGGCCTGCTGGACCGGCCGGCGCGGCTGCTGACCGGCCTGCGCACCACCGGCTCGGCCGGGTACGGCCGCACCGAGTGGTACGGCGTGCAGGACCTGCACGTGGTCACGGCGCTGACGGCCTCGTGGGACGGCGAGCCGCTGGGCGCGCTGGCCCCGGTGCGCCCGCCGGTCACCTTCGGGTTCGGGTCGGTGCCGCCGCGGCCGAGCCTGGCGCGGGTGACGACGACGGTGCAGCTGTCCTGACCCGCTCCCGCGGCGCTGAGCTCCAGCCACCGCGTGGTCCCTCCGGGGACCTCACCCCCTGCCCCGCACCGTGGGCAGGGGGTGAGGCCGCGTCAGGTGGTGCCGGGGTGGCCCGTCAGGGACGCGCCCCGAGCCTGGCCGAGGAGTGGGGAGGACGGGGTGCTTCAGTCGGCCAGCATTCAGTCGGGCAGCAGGACGCCGGGGTTGCAGACGTCCTGCGGGTCGAGCCGCTGCTTGACCGCGCGCAGCACCTCCACGCCCAGCGCGCCGACCTCGCGCTCCAGCCAGGGGCGGTGGTCGGCCCCGACGGCGTGGTGGTGGGTCAGCGTGCCGCCGGCGGCCAGCAGTGCGTCGGTCGCGGCCCGCTTGGCCGAGAGCCACTGCTGGATGGGCAGCGCGTCGTCCCGGTCGGCGAGCACGGTGACGTGCAGCGAGGCGCCGGTCGGGTAGACGTGCGAGACGTGCGTCAGCACCAGCGCCTGCTTCCCGCGCCGGCCCAGCGACGTGCGCAGCGCCTCCCGCACGGCGTCGTGGACGGTGGGCAGCGCCGTCCAGGTGGCCGCCGTCTCCAGCGTCTCGACCAGCAGCCCGGCGTCCAGCAGGCTGTCGCGGGTGTAGGGCGCGGCGTACCGGTGCCGCCACCAGGACTCCCCGACGCGCGTGCCCAGCCGCACCGCCCCCGCGCCGCGCAGCACCGAGGACGCCGCCCGCCGTCGCGCGCGCACCGCCGCCGGCAGCCCCTCCCAGCCGACGACGAGCAGGCAGCCCGCGGCCCGCCCGCGCAGCCGCAGCGAGCCGCGCAGCAGCGACGCGCCGGTGCCGGAGGCGTTCAGCAGGTCGGCGCGGGTCTGGTCGGGGTCGGACAGGCGGACGACGTCGGGCAGCAGCTCGTGGCGGGCCAGCCGCTGCAGCCCGGCCAGCCCCGCCTCCCAGCTGCGGAAGGACCAGCCCTCGTGGTGCCGCGCCCGCGGCTCGGGCCGGACCCGCAGCGTCAGCTCGGTGATGACGCCCAGCGCCCCCTCCGAGCCCAGGGCCAGGCCGAGCAGGTCCGGCCCGGCCGCCGACGCCGGCGGCGAGCCGAGCTCGAGCACCCCGGACGGCGTGGCCAGCGTCAGCCCGGCCACCAGGTCGTCGAAGCGGCCGATGCCGGTGGACGCCTGCCCCGCCGAGCGGGTGGCCGCGTAGCCGCCCATGGTGGCGAACTCCCAGCTCTGCGGCGTGTGGCCGAGGGACAGCCCGTGCCGGCCCAGGTGCTCCTCCAGCGCCGGCCCGCGCACGCCCGGCCCGACCGTGACCAGCGACGACGCGACGTCGAGGGCGTGCACCGAGGCCATCCGGCCCAGGTCGACCGAGACCGACGGCCGGTCGTCGGCGTCGACGCCCGACAGCCCACCGACGACGCTGGTGCCACCGCCGAAGGGCACCGCGACCACGCCGATCTCGCTGCACAGCGCCAGCAGCGCGGCGGTCTCCCCGGTGCTGCCGGGCCGGACGACGGCGTCCGGGGCGTCGGAGGCGTCGCCCTCCCGCCGGCGCAGCAGGTCCAGGTAGCTCTTGCCGCCGGCGCGCCGCAGCCGGGCCTCGCGGTCGGTGCTGACGTGTTCCTCGCCGAGCAGCTCGACCAGCCGCAGCCGGCAGTCCTCGGCCAGCCGGGAGGGCGCCAGCCGGATGTCGGCGACCGGTACCGGTGGGGTGCGCCGCGGGGTCCACCCCAGCTCCCGGGCCAGGTGCCGGCGGGCGGCCTTGGGCAGCACCTCGGCGAGGTCCGGGAAGGCGGTGAGCTCCAGGGAGCCGGGGCCGCCGTCCGCCCCGCGGGCCACCGTCGCGTCGCGGGGACCGGCGGCGGGGCCCCAGCCCTGGATGGTCAGTTCCGGCTGCTCGGGCACGACCACAGTCTGCCGGTGCCCGGCCCCGGTCCGGTGCTCGCCGCGGAGCCGTGGACGCGGCCGGAGCGCCGATCCCTCTGCGGGGGACAGGGAGGACCTCCGTCACTAGGCTGCCCGCTGCGGTCGAGCGCGGGGCCCACCCGCCCACCGCGAGGGAGGTGCGACGTGGCACTGGATCCCGGGGTCCTGGCCGAGCTGGAGTCGATCGTCGGACGGGAGCACGTCCGGCACCGCGAGGGCGAGGTCGCCCCGTACGCCCGGGACGCCACACCGCTGTTCTCCTCCCCGCCGGACGCGGTGGTCTTCCCGGCGCGCACGGAGGAGGTCGCCGCCGTCCTGCGGCTGGCCACCGCCCACCGCGTCCCGGTCGTGCCCCGCGGCGCCGGCTCGAACCTGTGCGCGGCGACCGTGCCGCTGCAGGGCGGCATCCTCCTGGTGCTCACCCGCATGGACCGGGTGCTCGAGATCAGCACCGAAGAACTGCTGGTCCGTGCCGAGCCCGGCGCCACCACGGCCACCGTCGCCGAGGCCGCCGCCGCCCAGGGGCTGCTGTTCGCGCCCGACCCGGGCAGCCGCACCGTCTCGACCGTGGGCGGCAACGTCGCCACCTGCGCCGGCGGCCTGCGCGGCCTCAAGTACGGCGTCACCCGCAACTACGTGCTCGGTCTCGAGGTCGTGCTGCCCACCGGCGAGGTCATCCGCACCGGCGGCCGGCTGTGGAAGGACGTCGCCGGCTACGACCTGACCCGCCTGCTGACCGGCTCGGAGGGCACCCTCGGCGTCATCACCGAGGTGACCCTCGCGCTGCTGCCCATGCCGGCCACGGCGAGCACCGGGGTGGCCTACTTCTCCTCGCTGGCCGACGCCGGCCGCGCGGTGACGCAGGTCCTCGCCCACGGCGTGGTGCCGGCGACGCTGGAGTTCCTCGACCACACCTGCATCGGGGCGGTGGAGGACTACGCCCGGCTGGGGCTGCGCACCGACGCCGGCGCCCTGCTCCTCTTCGGGGACGACGGCGAGCCGGACGCCGTCGAGCGCAACCTGACCCGCATGGGCGAGCTGTGCGCCGACGAGGGGGCGCTCGAGGTCACCGTGGCCAAGGAGGTCGCCCAGTCCGAGGCGCTGCTGGCCGCCCGCCGCTGCTCCCTGCCGGCGCTGTCCCGGCTGGACACGCTCACCGTGCTGGAGGACGTCACCGTGCCCCGCCCGCGGCTGGCCGAGATGGTCGACCGGATCGAGGCCGTCGCCGCCCGGCACGACCTGGTGATCGGCACCTTCGGCCACGCCGGCGACGGCAACCTGCACCCCACCGCGGTCATCGACGCCCGCGACCCGGCGGCCGCCGACCGCACCCACGCCGCCTTCGCCGAGATCTTCGCCGCGGCGCTCGAACTCGACGGCACCATCACCGGGGAGCACGGCGTCGGCGCCGCGAAGCTGCCCTACCTGCGCGACCGGCTGGGAGACGACCAGATGGCCCTGCTCGCACGGATCAAGACGGCCTTCGACCCGGCCGGCATCCTCAACCCCGGGAAGACGGGCTCGTGACGGCCGAGGCGTCCGGCGCCACCGACGCCCCGGGTGCCGCCGGCGCGGCATCGCGCGGGATCTTCCCGCCCGAGCTGCTCGACCGGTGCATCTCCTGCGGGTTCTGCCTGCCGGCCTGCCCGACGTACGCGCTGAGCAAGGACGAGAAGTCCTCGCCGCGCGGGCGGATCACGCTGATGCGCGCGCTGGAGACCGGCGTCCTGGAGGACGACGACCCGACCCTGCAGGAGGAGTCCTCGTTCTGCCTGGGCTGCCGGGCGTGCGAGCCGGTCTGCCCGGCCGGCGTGCAGTACGGCGAGCTGCTCGAGCACTGGCGCTCGCACCAGTGGCAGGGCCGGCGCCGGCCGCCGCTGGCGCGGGTGCTCACCAACGTCGTCGTCCGCAACTGGCTGGTGCGCCGTCTCGGCACCTTCCGCGGGCACGCGCGCACGGCCGCCACCTCCCCGCAGGGTCCGCACCTGATGCTGGGCTGCTTCGAGCGGGCGCTCTTCCCCGCGGTGAGCCGGGCCGCGCGACGGCTGCGCCCGGAGCTCGACGCCCCGGGTGACCAGGGCTGCTGCGGCGCGCTGCACGCGCACAACGGCGACCTCGAGCTGGGCCGCACGATGGCCCGGCGGCTCGGTGACCAGCTGCCCGGCACGATCGTGACCACGGCGGGCGGCTGTGCGGCGCACCTGGCCGGCGTGCTGGGTCGCGACCGGGTCAAGGAGTTCTCCGAGTACGTGGCAGGCGACGGCTCGGCGTCCTTCGGCGAGGTGCGGGTCGACGGACGGCGGGCGCGGGTCGCGCTGCAGGACTCCTGCCACCTGCGCAACGGGATGGACGTCTGGCGGGAGCCGCGGGAGCTGATCGCCGCCGTCGCCGACTACGTCGAGCTGCCCGGCGCGGCGCAGTGCTGCGGCTCGGCGGGCACGTACTCGCTGCTGCGGCCGAGGGACAGCCGCCGGGTGCTGGCCCCGAAGCTCGACCAGATCGAGGCCGCGGGCGTCGACTTCGTCGTCGCGGTGAACCCCGGCTGCCAGCGGCAGCTGGTCACCGGCCTGCGCCGCCGCCGCTCCCGGGTGCGTGTGCTGCACCTGACCGAGCTGCTGGCCGCCGCGCAGGACGGCGGGCTGCCCCGCCGCCGGCTGCGGCTCGGGGCGCGGCCGGGCCGCCGCGCCGAGGTCCCCGCCGACGAGGCCGCCGGGATGGCCGCCCACCTGAACGACCGGCCCCTGCCCGACGACCCGGGCGCGGCCGGTGCCGGCCGACCCGACGCGCTCGACGGGTCCGCCGGCCCCGACGAGGTGCACCGCAGCTGACCCTGCCGGCCGGTCAGGCGGACTGGGGCTGCCTCCGGCGCGCGCCGAGGGCGGCCAACCCGCGCCGGACACCGACCGCCACCGCACCGAGGGCGAAGAAGCCGTCCTCGTCGGCGGGCTGGGTCGTGCGCAGCAGGGTGACCAGCCGGTCCAGCGCGGCCTCGGCTCCGGCGATCCGCTCGTCCCGGCGGTCGGGCGTCGTCCCGTCGGTGCTGTGGTACGGCGTGCGGACCACACCGGCCAGGCCGGCGAGGGCGTCGGCGAGCACCCAGCCGGCCCCGGCCTCGACCCGGTCGATGCCGCGCCGGTGCGGCTGCAGCTCGACGACCAGCGAGGTGAGGTCGTCGACGAGGACGGCGACGCGGTCGACCGCGCGGGACTCCTCGCGGATGCCGGCCGCCCGGCCCTGCCAGCGCGGCGCCCGGGGGTTGGCCCGGCGGGCGCGCTCGACCTGCGCCTCGGCGGCGCGCATCCGGTCCAGCGTGCGGTCCAGCACCGTGGCGCGGCCGCTCCACTCGGCGGGGTCGGGCACCCGGCCCTCGCGCAGGGTGCCCGCGATCTCCTCGAGGTGCGCGGCGAGCTGCGACCGGGCGGTGGCGATCTCCTCGACCGCGCGGGTCAGCTGCATCGGCGGGAAGAGCACGGTGGTCACCAGCACGCCGATCGCGGCCCCGAGCAGCGTCAGCCCGGCGTAGCGCAGCACGTAGGCGCCGGGGTCGTCGAGGCCGACGGTGATCATGAGGACGGCGGCGAAGCTGACCCAGCTGGCCTGCTCGCGCCACAGCTGCAGCTGCTCGACGGCGATCGCCACGGCGACGATGAGCGCGATGGTGAGGGCGTCGGGCACCACCCGCGTGACCTCGTACAGGGCCACGGCCAGTCCGAAGCCGGTGAGGATGGCCAGCACGCTGCGCCAGGCGGCGCTGGCCGAGTCGGCGATCGTCGGGTGCACGGCGATCACCGCGCCCAGCGGGGCGTAGTACGCGTACTCGCTCAGCAGCGGCGGCAGCAGGACGGCGACCTGCCAGGCGAGCGCGGCCGCCACGGCCGCCCGCACCCCGCGCTGCACGGCCGGCCGGTGCAGCTGCACCCACAGGGCTCCCACGAGGAGTCAGGATGACCGGTGCCGCAGCCCGCCGTTGCGCCGGGTCCCGGCGCCGCTGCATTCGGTGAGTGCGACGAACTCGTGGCGATCAGCCGGCGATGGCCACGAGTTCGTCGCACCCGGGTCAGTCCTGGCGGGCGGCGTTGGCCTGGACGGCGGTGCTCACGTACCGCGCCAGGCCGGGGGCGATCGCCTCGTAGGTCGCGGTGAACCGCTCGTCCTCGACGTACATCCGGCCCAGGCCGGCGTGCATCTCGGGCGGGCAGTCGTAGAACCACCTGCCGATGTGCTGCCGGTGCTCCTCCGCGACGTCCATCGCCTGCTCCGAGTCGGCCGGGACGCCGGCTCGCATGGCCTCGGCGAAGCGCCGGTGGACGTCGTCCATCTCCTCCTTGATCCGGACCCAGTCCTCCTTGGTGTGGCTGCGGGTCCGCTGCTGGGACTGCGCCCACGCCTCGGTGTCCCCCCAGCGCTCCTCCGCCTCGCGCTCGTGGTCCTCGGACCAGCCCTCCCCGAAGAGCTCGAACTTCTCCTCCGGGGTCAGTGAGATCCCCATCTGTCTCGCCTCCATCTCCTTCTCGACGGCCGCGACCATCGCCCGCGTCCGCTCCAGCCGGTCGAGCAGCAGCCGGTGCTGGCGGCGCAGGTGCTCGGCCGGGTCGGCGGCGGGGTCGTCGAGCAGGGTCGCGACCTCCTCGAGGGGGAACCCGAGCTCGCGGTAGACCAGCACCTGGTGCAGCCGGTCCAGGTCCGCCGGCGAGTACCGCCGGTAGCCCGCCGCCGTCCGGCCGGACGGCGACAGCAGCCCGATCCGGTCGTAGTGGTGCAGCGTCCGGACCGTCACACCGGCCAGCGCCGCGACCTCGCCCACGTTCACGGGTGTCCTCCCTCCTGACGCCGACCAGTGCACGGCCTGACGTCGCGTCAGGGTCAAGCGTGGTGCCGGTGTCGTGCGCCAGGCTGCCCGGATGGACGAGAAGAGCGCCCTGCTCGGGTACCTGCGCCGCTGCCGGGCCGCCCTGCTGGCCACGCTCGACGGCCTGGACGAGTACGACGTCCGGCGGCCGATGACGCCGACCGGCACCAACCTGCTGGGGCTGGTCAAGCACGTCGCCTACGTGCAGCTGGGCTACTTCGGCGAGGTCTTCGGCCGGCCGAGCGGCCGGCCCTACCCGTGGGAGGCCGAGGGCGCGGAGGAGGGCGCCGACCTGTGGGCGGCCCCGGACGAGAGCCGGGACGACGTCGTCGAGCTGTTCCGGTTCGCGGCCGCCCACGCCGACGCGACGATCGAGGCCTTGCCGCTGGACGCCGTCGGCGAGGTGCCCTGGTGGGAGGCCGAGCGCCGGCACCCGACGCTGCACACGATCCTGGTGCACGCGTGCGTGGAGGTCGCCCGGCACGCCGGGCACGCCGACGTCGTGCGCGAGCTCGTCGACGGGTCGGCCGGCCTGAGCCCGGACAACAGCAACCTGCCCGAGCGCAGCGCCGACGAGTGGGCGGCGTTCCGGGCGCGCATCGAGGCGGCCGCTCGGCAGGCGGCCGGGACCGACGCCCCGAGCGGTGCCGCGAGCGGGGATGGGTGAGGATCGCAGGCATGGCAGCCGACGACGTCTCGCCCGAGGACCCGTTCCCCCGCAAGCGCGTCCGCGTCGACCGGCGGGCCGACGGCAACCTGCACATGGCCTACGTCGAGGTGGGGGAGGGCGACCCGATCGTCTTCCTGCACGGCAACCCGACGTCGTCCTACCTGTGGCGCAACGTCATCCCGCACGTGCAGCACCTGGGCCGCTGCCTGGCGCCGGACCTGATCGGCATGGGCGAGTCGGACAAGCTGCCCAGCCCGGACCGGGGCACCTACTCGTTCTCCGCGCACGCGGGCTTCCTGGAGCGGTTCCTCGAGGAGGTCGGCGCGACCGAGCGGGTCACCTTCGTGCTGCACGACTGGGGCTCGGCGCTGGGCTTCGACTGGGCGCACCGGCACGCCGGCGCGGTCCGCGGCCTGGCGTTCACCGAGGCGCTCGTCGTCCCGCTCACCTGGGCCGACTGGCCGGCCGACGCGCGCAGGATCTTCCGCACCATGCGCGGGCCGGAGGGCGAGGCCGCGGTGCTGGAGAAGAACGTGTTCGTCGAGCGCATCCTGCCGGCGTCGGTGACCCGCGGCCTGAGCCCGGAGGCGCACGCCCGCTACCGCGAGCCCTTCGCCGACCCCGCGCACCGCTGGCCGACGCTGGAGTGGCCGCGGCAGCTGCCGATCGAGAACGTGCCGCCCAAGGTCCGCGACGTCGTCGCCCGGTACGGCCAGTGGCTGCGCACCAGCGACGTCCCCAAGCTGTTCCTCAATGCCGACCCGGGCTCGATCCTGGTCGGCCGACCGCGGGCGTTCGTGCGCAAGTGGAAGGCGCTGACCGAGGTGACCGTGCCCGGTGCGCACTTCGTGCCGGAGGACTCGCCGCACGAGATCGGCCGGGCGCTGGCCGAGTGGATCCCGACGCTCCGCTGAGCGAGGTCTCCGCCGGTGGTCACCGGACGGACGGGCACCTGAGGGACCTCTAACCCCTGCTCACAGGAGCAGGCAGGGGTCGAGGTCCCTCAGGCGGTCACCGCGTCCTCCTGCCCGCCTTCAACGCCTCGGCGGTCCTCTCGACCCGGGCGGCGCGGGTCTCGGGCTTCTTGGCCTCCTCGACCCAGCGCACCCACTCCTTGCGGTGCGAGGGCGCCAGAGCGGAGAAGAAGGCGGTCGCGTCCTCGTCCAGCGCGGCGGCGAGGTCGTGGGGCAGCGGGGTCTCCCGCGGCGCGGTGTCCAGCTCGACCCGGACGTCGACCTCCTGGCCGGCCTGCACGCCGGCGGCCGCCCGGTGCTCGGCGGACAGCGGGATCCAGAACGCCCCGCCCATCGGCGCGACCGTCGTCCGGTACTCGTAGCCGCCCAGGGTGACGGTCACCGGCGGCCGCTTGCCCCCGCCCAGGGCCGCGACGACGTCGTCGGGCACCTGCAGGCCCGTCGCCGTCTTCCCGCTCTGCACGACCGTCGTCCGGAACTCCACGCCAGGAGCTTAGGTCCGGCCCCGTCCCGGGCCCCGCCCCGAGCGTGCGAGGGATGGGGAGGACGGGGTCCTCCTTCAGTCGAGCGCCCGGCGGCGGAATCCCACCAGGCTCGTCACGCCGAAGACGACGAGGAAGCCGGTCAGCGCGAGGGCGCACAGCCACAGCGGCAGGTGCGGCACGTCCGGCGCCATCTCCGCGCGCAGCGCCTCGCTGACGTAGGTCAGCGGGTTGAGCGCGCAGACCACCTGGAACCAGCGCAGCGTGTCCAGGGACTGCCACGGGAACTGGGTGGACCCGGTGAACAGCAGCGGCGTCAGGACGACGGCGAAGACGACGTTGATCCGGTTGGGCTTCACGAACGTCCCGAGCGTCATGCCCATGACCGCGCCGACCAGCGAGCCGAGCACGAGGAACGCGGTCAGCAGCGGCAGGTCGCCCCACTGCACCGGCAGCGTGCCGAGCACCCACCAGCTGATCGGGAACATCACCGCGGCGGCGACCAGCGCCCGCAGCAGCGAGAACACGATCTTCTCGACGGCGACCAGCGCGGTGGGCAGCGGCGCGAGCAGCCGGTCCTCGATCTCCTTGGTGAAGGAGAAGTCGATGACCAGCGGGAAGGCGGTGTTCTGCAGCGCGGTGAGGAAGGCGGTCAGCGCGATGACGCCGGGCAGCAGCACGTCGGAGTACTGGCTGGTGGCGAAGCCGAGCTCGACGAGCACCTTGCCGAAGACGAACAGCAGGAAGACCGGCTGCAGCACGACCTGCAGCAGGAAGGGCACCAGCTCGCGGCCGGTGACGAAGACGTCGCGCCACAGCAGCGCGCCGAACGCCCGGCCGACGTCCGGCCGGCCCGGTGCGGCGCTGCCGACCCCGGCGGCCAGGCCCGGTGCGGCGGTGCCGGTGCTCGTCGCAGCCCCCCGCGCCGAGGAGGTGTCCGTGCTCATCGCAGCTCCCGTCCGGTCAGGCTGAGGAAGACGTCCTCGAGGCTGGGCTCGCCGATGCGCACGCCGGTCAGCCGCGCGTGCCGCGCGCCGAGCGCCTCGGACACCGGGCCGACCAGCGCCGCGGCGTCGCCGGAGAGGTAGAGGCGAGCCCGCAGCCCCGAGCCGTCGGCGACCTGCTCGACCCGCTCGGCGAGGGTGGCGAGGGCCGCCAGCACCGCGTCGTCGGTGTCCTCGGGCGCGCGCGCCACGTCGACGTCCAGGGTGGCGCTGCCGGGCAGTGAGCGGGTGAGCGCCGCGGGGGTGTCCAGGGCGAGCAGCCGGCCGTGGTCCATGATCCCGACCCGGTCGGCCAGCGCGGCCGCCTCGTCCATGTCGTGGGTGGTGAGGACGACGGTGACGCCGCCCTCGCGCAGCTCGCGGATGCGGTCCCAGACGAACAGCCGGGCCTGCGGGTCCAGCCCGGTGCTCGGCTCGTCGGGGAAGACCACCTGCGGGGCGTGCATGAGCGCCCGCGCGATGAGCAGCCGCTGCGCCATCCCGCCGGAGTAGTCGTCGACCTTGTCCCCGCCGCGCCCGCCCAGGCCCAGCTGCTCGAGCAGGGCGTCGGCCCGGCGGTTGCGCTCGGCCCGGCCGACGCCGTGGTAGGCGGCGTGGAAGACCAGGTTCTGGCGGGCGGTCAGCGCGCGGTCGAGGTTGGACCGCTGCGGCACCACCGACAGCCGGCTGCGTGCGGTGACCGGGTCGGCGGCGACGTCCACCCCGGCGACGCTGGCGCTGCCCGAGGTGGGCAGCACCCGGGTGGTGAGGACGCCGATCGTCGTCGTCTTGCCCGCGCCGTTGGGCCCGAGCAGGCCGAAGACCTCGCCGCGCGCCACCGTGAAGGAGATCCCGTCCACGGCGTTGACCGGCCGGCCGGGGTAGCGCTTGACGAGGTCGGTCACCTGCACGGCCGCATCCATCGGCGGCCATGCTCCCACCGGGACGGGCGGGGACCGAGCGGGTTACGCGGACAGCGCAGCCGCCGTCTGCACCGTGGGGACGACGCCGGCGGTGCCGGGGTGCGACCGGTTGCTGAACTCCCGCATCTCCGGGCCCCAGCGCCGCATCGCCGAGCGGTGCGGGTCGGTCCGGACGAACGCGCGCATCGCGTCCTCGTCGTCCCACCAGGACACGGTGGTGAAGTGCCGGGCCAGCGGCTGGGCGCGCAGGTACAGCGAGCGCGCGCCCGGAGCGGCCATGGTCTGGGCGCGGATGGCCAGCGAGTCGCGGAAGAACGCCGGGACGTCGCGGAGCCGGCGCAGGTGCAGGTGGGTGACCACGACGACGCCCGGGCCGTCACCGACGTGCTCGGCGGTCCACGGCAGATCGGGGATGACGGCCACGGCGACCTCCTCGGTGTCGCCCCGTGGGTCGCCAGGCTAGGTCCCGCCGGCACGGCCGTGGAGTGGCCTTGGGCCCGCCCGGGCTCCTCGCTCAGCCGGCGAGGGTGCGCACCGTCTCCACCGCGGCGACGACGGCGAAGACGAGGAACAGCACCGCGGCCACCCGGCGGATCAGCGCCACCGGCAGCCGGTCGGCCAGCTTCTTGCCGAGGAACACGGCCAGGCCCGAGACGGTGAGCAGCGCTGCCCAGGCCCCGACGAAGACCGACACCGGGTCGTCCAGACGCGCGGCCAGCCCGGCGGTGGCCAGCTGCGACAGGTCGCCCCACTCGGCGGCGAACAGGACGCCGAAGGAGATGGCGGCGACCCGGAGGAACGACGTCCCCTCCTTCCCGACCGCCACGTCGTCGGCCTCCTCCGGCCCCTCCGTCGCGCTGCGCCACAGCAGGACGGCGCCGGCCAGGAAGAGCACCGCGACCACCCCGCTGACCAACGCCTCGGGCAGCAGCGACAGCAGGCTGCCGGCGGTCACCGCGATGGCGACCTGCAGGCCGAACGCCGCCCCGACGCCGACGAACACCGGCAGGGGCGGGAAGCGGGTGGCCAGGACGAGGCTCGCGAACAGGGTCTTGTCCGGGAGCTCGACCGGCAGGACGAGCACGAAGGCGGTCAGCACGACCGTCAGGGACACGGGGTTCTCACTTCCGTCAGGGCGCTGCCGGACGGATGCGGGCAGCCTCCGACCGGCAGCTGCCGGCGAGGGCGACTGCGGTCGAAGGTCTCGCCCACCCACGGCCGAGCGTGGGCCCGCTGACCGGGCGCCCGGGGGCGCCAGCGTGTCGACCAGCGGACGGGGGGCTACTCCCCTTCTCGGCCGGAGAGCCTAACCCAGCGGTGCCCGGAACTCGGCTGCGGGCCGGGGTGACCCGCGCTACGGTGCCCGCCGTGCCGTTCCGTTGACGCCCGGCCAGGGCACCCCTGCCGCCCGCCGCCCGGCCGCTCGCGCGCCTGGCGGTGGGGTGGACCGCGCTGTCCGAGCTGGTGCCGCTCTACCCGCTCTACGCGCTGCTGTTCCTCGACACCGGGCTCTCGGCCGCCGAGATCTCGCTGCTGTTCGCCGCCTGGTCGGTCACGGCGCTGCTGACCGAGGTGCCGGCCGGGGCGCTGGCGGACCGCTGGTCCCGCCGGGGCGCGCTCGTCGCGGGCGGCGTCCTGGAGGCGGCCGCCTTCGTCGTGTGGACCGTCGCGCCGCAGTACACCGGCTTCCTCGCCGGCTTCGTCGTGTGGGGCGTGGCCGGCGCGATGGTCTCCGGCACGGTCGAGGCGCTGGTCTACGACGGCCTGGCCGAGGTGGACGCCGAGGGCGCCTTCGCCCGGGTCAACGGCGCGATGACGTCGGCCGAGCTGCTGGTGCAGGTCCCGACCGCGGCCGCGGCCAGCGGGCTCTACGCGCTGGGTGGCTACGCGCTGGTGGGCTGGGCCAGCGCCGCGGTCTGCCTCGCCTGGGCGGCGCTGGCCCTGCGGTTCCCCGAGCCGCCGCGAGAGCGCGAGGGCGTGACGCTGGTCGCCACCCTCCGCTGCGGCGTGACCGAGGTCGTGCGCGTCCCCGCGCTGCGGCTCACCGTGCTCGCGGTCGCGCTGGTCGGGGCGATCGACGCGGTGGAGGAGTACTTCCCGGTGCTCGCCGGCGACCGCGGGGTGCCCACGGTCGCCGTCCCGGCGGCCGTCCTGGGCATCACGCTGGCCGGGGCGCTCGGCGCCGCGCTGGGGGACCGGGCCGACCGGCTGCCCGACCGCGTGCTGCCGGTGCCGCTGCTGCTCTCGGGTGTGCTGCTCGGGGCGGCGGCCGGGGCGCCCGGGCCGCCCGCGCTGGCGCTGGTGGCCGCCTCCTACGCGCTCTACCTCGCGGTGCTCGTGGTGGCCGAGGCTCGCCTGCAGGCGCGGATCGACAGCACCCGCCGGGCCACGGTCACCTCGGTCGCCGGCCTGGGCACCGAACTGGCCGCCCTGCTGGTGTTCGCGGCCTGGGCGCTGGGCGGCGTCGCGGCGGTGGCGGCGCTCGTGCTGGCCGTCGTCCCCGTGGTGGCGGCCGGCCTGCGCCGGCCGCCGGTCAGCTGACGCGGGCGGGGGCGCGGGGGAGGTCCACCGACAGCCGGGGGAGCAGCACGTGCACCAGCGGGCCGATGACCAGCGCGTACAGCACGGTGGCGACGCCCAGCGTGCCGCCGAGCAGCCAGCCGACGGCGACGACCGCGACCTCGATCGAGGTGCGCACCCGTCGCACCGAGCGGCCGCTGCGGCGCACCAGGCCGGTCATCAGCCCGTCGCGCGGACCCGGGCCGAGGTGCACGCCGATGTAGGCGGCGGTCGCGACCGCGTTGAGCGCGATGCCGAGGCCGACGAACACGGCCCGGAGGGGGAGGGACGACGGCTCGGGCAGGACGGCGAGCGCGGCGTCCAGCGCCAGGCCGATGACGACGACGTTGCTCACCGTGCCCAGCCCCGGCCGCTCGCGCAGCGGGACCCAGGCGAGGAGCACGAGCGCGCCGACGACCATCGTGACGACCCCGAGCGACCAGTCCAGCTGGCGGGACAGGCCCTGGTGCAGCACGTCCCAGGGCATGACGCCCAGGCCCGAGCGCACGAGCAGCGCCATCGACACCGCGTAGAGCACCAGGCCCGCGTAGAGCTGGACGAGGCGGCGGGCCGGCCGGGTGGTCGGGAGCTGGTGCATGCCCCGATCCTCCGCCAGGATTGGCCTGCGAACCACAGGCCAATCCGTAGGAGGTGGCATGGAGACGCCGTCCGCGCGCTCGCTGGCCGTGCTCGTCGGCGACCTCGCCACCGACCGGCCGCCGCGCTACGCGGCGCTGGCCGGGCGCATCCGCCGGCTGGTCGCCGACGGCCGGGTGCCCCTGGGCACGCGGCTGCCGGCGGAGCGGGA
The DNA here is from genome assembly GCF_054050595.1 of Geodermatophilus sp. SYSU D00779. Taxonomy (NCBI): domain Bacteria; kingdom Bacillati; phylum Actinomycetota; class Actinomycetes; order Geodermatophilales; family Geodermatophilaceae; genus Geodermatophilus; species Geodermatophilus sp. SYSU D00779. Next base: position 28,354 of record NZ_JBJGZQ010000024.1, on the reverse strand, counting down.
GCTGGCGACGGCGCTCGCGGTCAGCCGGGCCACGGTCACCGCCGCCTACACCCGGCTGCGCGAGGACGGGTGGGCCACCGCCCGGCAGGGCGCCGGGACGTTCGCGGCCCTGCCCGCCGGGCCGCACCGCGGTGCGTGGGTGCCCGGGCCGGCGGACGACGGCGCGATCGACCTCGCCCACGCCGCACCCGCGGCACCCGCCGCCGTCCCGGCCGCGCTGGCCGCGGCGCTCGAGGAGCTGCCCCGCTTCCTGGCCACGCACGGCTACCACCCCGCCGGCCTGCCCGACCTGCGGGCGCGGATCGCCGCCCGCTACACCGCCCGCGGCCTGCCCACGACCCCTGAGCAGGTGCTGGTCACCAACGGCGCGCTGCACGGGGTCTCGATCGGGTTCGCAGGCCTGCTGCGGCGCGGGCAGCGGGTGCTGGTCGAGCAACCGAGCTACCCCAACGCGCTGCAGGCCGCCCGGGCCCTCGGCGCCCGCATCGTCCCCGTCGCGCTCGACCCCGACGAGCCGGCCGCCTGGCTGGACGCCGCCGAGCGCACCCTGTCCGCCGTCCGGCCCGCGGCTGCCTACCTGATGCCGGACTTCCAGAACCCGACCGGTGTGCTGCTCGACGGAGCCGGCAGGGAGCGGCTGGCCCGGGCGCTGCGCCGCACCGGCACCCCGGCGGTCGTCGACGAGACGTTCGCCGAGCTGGGGCTCGACGCGGCGGCGCCCCCGCCGCTGGCCGCCTCCGGGCCGGGGCTGCTCTCGGTGGGGACGCTGAGCAAGGTGGCGTGGGGCGGCCTGCGGGTGGGGTGGGTGCGCGCCGAGGCCGACGTCGTCCGCCGGCTGACCGCGATCGCGGTCCGCACGTCGATGTCCGGGCCGGTCGTCGAGCAGCTCGCCGCGTGCGCGCTGCTCGACGGCCTGGACGGGTCGCTGCCGGCCTGGCGCGAGCAGCTGCGCGAGCGTCGGTCGGTGCTGACCGCCGAGCTGCGGCAGCGGCTGCCCGACTGGCGGGTGCCCGCGCCGGCGGGCGGCCTGGTGCTGTGGTGCGGGCTGCCCTCGCCGCGCTCCCGCGCGGTGGTCGCGGCGGCCGAGCGGCTGGGGCTGCGGCTGGCCGCCGGCCCGCTGTTCGGCACCGGCCACGCCCTCGACGACCGGCTGCGGCTGCCCTACACGCAGCCGCCGGAGGTCCTGCGCCGGGCGGTGGCCCTGCTCGCGCGGGCCGACGCCCGGGCGACCGGAGCCCGCGCGCCGGCGGACGTCGCCGACGAGCCGCAGCCGGTGGTCTGACCCGGGCTCAGCCGCGGCGGTGGCTGCGGCGGGCGATGCGGGCGGCGAAGACGCCGGCGGCGTGGCCGTTGTCGATGTTGCTCACCACGACGCCGGGTGAGGCCGAGTTCAGCATCGTCAGCAGCGCGCTGAACCCGCCGAAGGAGCCCGGCTGCCCGGTCGACGTCGGGACGGCCACGATCGGCACGTCGGTGAGCACCCCGAGCAGGCCGGCCAGCGAGGCGTCGAGGCCCGCGACGACGACCAGGCAGTCGACGTCCTCGGGCAGCGCGTCGCCCGGCAGCCCCGCGCGGAACCGGCTGCCGCCGACGTCGTCCACCCGCAGCACCGCGGTGCCCGTGACCCGCGCGGCGAAGGCGGCCTCGGCGGCCACCGCGAGGTCGCCGCCGACCCCGCACAGCACCCCGATGCGGCCGACGGGCTCGGGCAGCGGGCCCACCGCCGCGGACATCGAGGCGGCGTCGACCGTGGTGTAGGCGTCGTGCTCGCTGGCCAGCGCGACCAGCGTCTCGGCGGGCGCCCGGACGACGACCGCCGGCCGGTCCGGGAACTGCCGGCGCGCCTCGCGGACCAGTGCGAGCACCTGCTCGGTGCTGCGGCCGGGTGCCCAGATGACGTCGGGCTCGGCCGGTGCCCCGCGGGCCGGTGCGGCCGGCGGGACCGGCGGCTCGAGGGGCGGCGGCACCGCGGCCAGGGCCGGCTCGGCGAGGCTGCCCAGGCCCAGCGGCGGGTCGGCGGGCTCGACGAGCAGCGGTGCGAAACCGCTGCTCACCACGGTGGGGTCGGTCAGCGGGGAAGGCTGCACGGCAGGGACCCCAGGGGTCGGCGCGACCGGCTCCGGGGAGCCGGCGGGCGCCGTGTCGTCCCGGGAGGACCCGTCCGTCACGGCTGTCCCGACGGGGCCGGGGAGCGCGTCCGGCGGATCGTCGACGGCCCGGGTCTGGGTCACCGCCGACAGCCGGACGACGCGGTCGCGGCCGCTGCGCTTGGCGTCGTAGAGGACGCCGTCGGCGGCGGCGAACAGGGTGCGCCGGTCGTCGCCGCGGGTGGCCGAGGCGATGCCGACGCTGATGGTCACCGGCACGGGCATCCCGAGCGCCGCCCAGTCGGTCTCGGCGACCGCGCGGCGGCAGCGCTCGAGCGCGAGCTCCGCCTGCTCGGCGGTGGTGTCGGGCAGCAGGACGACGAACTCGTCACCGGCCCAGCGGCACACGTCGTCGGTGTCGCGGCAGCCGGCTACGAGGATCTCGGCGACCCGGCGCAGGACGTCGTCCCCGCCGGCGTGGCCGACGGCGTCGTTGACCTCCTTGAACCGGTCGACGTCCACCACGGCCAGCGCCGGTGCCGCACCGCTGCTGAGCAGACCGTCGAGGGTGGCCTCGGCGTAGCGGCGGTTGGGCAGGTGGGTGAGCGGGTCCTCGTAGGCCTGCCGGCGCAGCTGCCCGGCGGCCCGCTCGGTCTCCAGCAGGCTCTTGCGCCGGCCGAACAGCTCCACCCAGCGGGTGCGCCGCTCGTCGACCCGGTCCAGCTCGTCGGCCAGGTAGGCCTGCAGGTAGGGCAGTGCCCGCCCCGCGTCGTCCAGCTCGGCGTGCAGCGTGCACAGCTCGCGCAGCGCGGCCCGGCGCACCCGCGGCAGGCCGTGCTCGGTCGCCGTGGCGAGGGCCTGGGCCAGCTGCTCGTCGGCGTCGCCGCCGTCCCCCTGCCGACGCAGCGCGCGGCCCAGGGCGAGCAGCGCCGCCGCGTGCAGCGCCCGGTCGCCGGTGGCAGTGGTCCGGACGGCGGCCCGCAGCGGGTCCATGGCGGCGGCGTGCTCACCCAGGCCCACCAGCGCCCAGCCGTGCACCACCTGGGCGGCCACCACCGCCTCGCCCGACTCCGGCGGCAGCAGCGCGAGCGCCTGCTCGGCCAGCGCGCGGGCCTCGGCGAAGTGCGGGGCGGCCGCGTCGGGGTCGCCGTCGTCGAGCAGCGCCTCGCCGAGCTCGGCGCACAGCTCGCCCAGGGAGCTGGCCGCGCGGGCGACGAGGACGTCGGGCCCGCCGTCGTCCGGCCGTGGCGCGTCGGCGACGGCCGCCGCGGCCACGGCGGTCTCGTGCGCCCGGCGCTGGTAGTCCAGTGCGAGCGGCATCAGCTCGAGGTCGGCGAGCACGCCGGCGAGGGTGGTCAGCGTCTCCACCAGCAGGGCGGACGGCGGCAGCGCGGGGTCGAGCAGGCTGGCCGCCTCCACCGCCTCGTCCATGGCGGCGTCGATGCGGCGCGACAGCAGCTCGATGCGGGCGTGCCGGGCCAGGCCGGCGGCTCGCTGCAGCTCGTCCTCGGTGGCGTCGAAGGCGGCCTTGGCCGAGCGCACCAGCGCGATGGCCAGCGCCGCGTGGGAGGCGCGCGGGTCGCCGTCCTCGGCCGCGGGAGCGCCGTCGATCAGCTCGGCCACGCCGGCGTGCAGGTCCAGCCCGGCCGCCGCGCCGGGTCCGGACGCGGGCCCGACGGGGTCGCCGACGAGGGTGAAGCCGGCCCGCCGCAGCCGCCGCACGAGCAGCTCGGCGCGCAGCGTGTCGGCCCAGGCCCGGCCCAGGTCGGCCGGACGGTCCGCGCCGCCGTCCCGCGGCGTGGGGGCCACGTAGGGGGAGGAGTCGGTGCCGACGTCGGCCAGCAGTTCCTCGGCGTCGTCGAGCTGCCAGTTGGCGAGAGCGGCGGTCACCCGGTGGTGCAGGGCTCCGGGAGGCACGAGCGCACTGTGCCTGCCGCTGTCAATGGAGTCGAGCACCGCACGAGGGGCACGCCGGGGGGCCGGGGCACTCCCGTCACTGCCGTCCCACCGGGTCCGCGCCGTCACGGGGCACCCTCACCGGCGGTCCGGCCGCCGTGGGCGCGCACCCGGTTGCGCCCCCCGCGCTTGGCGGTGAACAGGTGCAGGTCGGCGGTGTCGAACAGCGAGCGCCAGCCCAGCGGTTGGTCCTCGGCCGCCGCGGCGGTGGCCACACCGATGCTCACCGTCACCGGCTCGGGCAGCTGCAGCTCACCCCAGTCGGCGTCGGCCACCGCGGCACGCAGCCGGTCGACGGCCGTCAGCGCCTGGGCCTCGGTCGCCCTCGGCAGGACGACGAGGAACTCGTCCCCGGCCCACCGGTACACCTCGTCGCCGGTGCGGCAGTGCTCGCGCAGCAGGTCGGCGACCCGGCGCAGCACCTCGTCGCCGTGCGAGTGGGAGGTGTCGTCGTTGACCGCCTTGAACCGGTCGATGTCGACCACGGCCAGCGACACCGGCTCGGCGCCCAGCCGCATGCTGCCCAGCCGGCGCTCGGCGCTGCGCCGGTTGCCCAGCCCGGTGAGCGGGTCCTCCAGCGCCACCCGGCGCAGGTGCGCGGTCTGCCGCTCGGCCTCGCGCAGCCGGCTGCGCCGCACGAACATCTCCGCCCACAGCTCCCGGCCGCGGGCGAGCGCGCGGCCGGTGTCGGCGCGGTAGGCCTCCAGCCAGTGCAGCGCCTCGGCCGGGCGGCCCATCGCCGCGGTGCCCTGGCCCAGCTCGAGCAGGCACTGCCGGTAGCGCCGGCGGTCGCCGGCGGCGGCGAAGGCCCCGGCGGCGTCGACCAGCAGGTCGGTGGCCTCGGCGTCGTGGCCGCCGCCGGACCGGTCGTGGGCCAGCCGGGTCAGCAGCCGGGCGAGCACCAGGTCGGTGTAGCCGCGCAGCCACGTCCCGCCGTCCCGGTGCACGCGCTTGTGCGCGCGGCGCAGGGGACCGAGGCCGTCCTCCACCGCGCCGCGGCAGGCGATCGCCCACGCCTGGACGACGTCGAGCAGGTCCTGGTCGCTGGGCGCGGCCTCCCAGTCGAGGGCGCGGGCGGCCTCGGCGCAGTCCACCGACGTCCCGGCCAGCTCGCGGGCGCGCTCGGCCTCCCCGCGGCGGTGCAGCGTCTGCGCCAGCTCGACGTGCTGCTGGGCGCTCAGCTGCAGCAGCCGCCAGCGGTCGGCCAGGCCGGGCAGCTGGTCCGCCACCCGGGAGCCCCGGAGCGCCTGCGCCACGGCGAGCTCCTCCAGGTCGAGGGCGGCCAGGGTCAGCGCGAGCCACAGGTGGGCCTGGTGCAGGGCGCGGGACGGTCTCTCGGCTGCCGCGGTCTCGGTCAGCAGGCTGGCGTCGATGGCCAGCACCATCCCCGTGTCGGCGTGGTCGGCGGCCACCTCCACGTGGGCCAGGTGGGCCAGGGTCAGCGCCGTCTGCGCGGAGGGCCGGCAGCCGCCCAGGGCCTCACGGGCGGCCGACACCTCGGCCGCGACCGCCTGGGGGTCGCCGTCGACCAGGCCGCGGCGGGCGGCCAGCGCGTGCCGCCAGGCGGACCAGCAGGGGTCGGTCGCGGCGTCCAGGGTCGCGGCGGCGCGGTCGTGCTCGGCGGTGAAGGCGGCAGGGTCGTCGCGGTCGCTCGCGGCCAGCAGGCGCCAGAGCGCATCGTCGAGGTCACCCTCGGTGAGGCGCTCTGGGCCGGGGGTCACGCACTGCCTCCCACGACGGTGTCCGGCCGCTGTGCGGCCACGGGTCCGGTGACGAGCGTGGCAGCTCCCCCCGGGTGGGGCATGCGCCCTCCCCCGACCGCTCTACCCTCGTCGGGTGCCTGGGACGCCTCTGACGCGGTACGCCTATCTCGGCCCCGAGGGTACCTTCGCCGAATCGGCCCTGATCAGTGCCGTTGGTGCCGACGAGGGTGTCCGGCGGCCCGCCGCCGGGGTGCCGGCGGCGTTGGCCGCCGTCCGTTCGGGGGACGCCGACGCCGCGCTCGTCCCGCTGGAGAACTCGGTCGAGGGCTCGGTGCCGGCCACCATGGACGGCCTGGCCTACGGGGACCCGCTGCTGATCACCCGCGAGGTGTTCCTGACGGTCTCCTTCGTCCTCGCCGGCCGCCCGGGGACGACGCTGGCCGACGTCCGCTCCGTGGTCAGCCACCCGCACGCGCTGGCGCAGACCGCCGGCTCCCTGGCGCGGCTGCTGCCCGGCGTCGTCCCGCTGCCGGCCACCTCCACCGCCGAGGCCGCCCGGCAGGTCGCGGACGGCGAGCACGACGCCGCCGTCTGCGCGCCGATCGCCGCCGAGCGGTACGGGCTGGCCGCACTGGCCGAGGACGTCGCGGACCGGCCCGGCGCCGTCACCCGGTTCGTGCTGGTCGCGCCGCCGGGGCCGCTGCCGGAGCCGACCGGCAACGACAAGACCTCGCTCGTCGCCGTCGTCGGGGACCGCACCGGCGCGCTGCTGGACGTGCTGGGCGAGTTCGCCGTCCGCGGCATCAGCCTGACCCGCATCGAGTCGCGGCCGACCCGCGAGCGGCTCGGCGTCTACTCCTTCTCCCTCGACTGCGAGGGGCACGTCGCCGACGCGCGGGTGGGGGAGGCGCTCTCCGGCCTGCACCGGGTCTGCGACGACCTGCGCTTCCTCGGCTCCTACCCGCGCGCCGACGGCCGCGAGAACAAGCCCGTGACCCCGGTGTCGACCGACGCGGCCTTCCGCGAGGCCGCCGGCTGGCTCGAACGGGTGCGCGCCGGCCGCGTCTGAGGCGACCGGACCGGCCGGGTGAGCAGTTCGTGGCGCCCGGCCCAGCGCGTCGCGCCGTGTCGTCGACCGCAACTGCCCACTCGGCCGGGGACCCCGAGGTCGGCTACACCCGTTGGAGCTCGGGCTCCGGCTCGGGCGTGGAGCGCCGCCGCGCCAGCCGGCTGGGCCACCAGGTGCGGTCGCCCAGCAGCGCGACCGCCGAGGGCACCACCAGCGAGCGGACGACGAAGGTGTCGAGCAGGACGCCGAAGCCGACCAGGAAGGCCAGCTGCACGAGGAACAGCAGGGGCAGCACCGACAGCGCGCCGAAGGTCGCCGCCAGCACCAGTCCGGCGCTCGTGATGACCCCGCCGGTGACCGCCAGCGCCCGCAGGACGCCGTCCCGCGTGCCGTGCCGCAGCGACTCCTCGCGGGCCCGGGTCATCAGGAAGATGTTGTAGTCGATGCCCAGCGCGACGAGGAACACGAAGGCGATCAGCAGGATGCCGGGGTCGCTGCCCGGGAACCCGAAGACGCCGTCGAAGAGCAGCGCGGCCACCCCGACCGTCGCGCCGACGCTGAGGACCACGGTCGCCATCAGCAGCAGCGGCGCCACCAGCGCGCGCAGCAGCAGTGCCAGGACGAGGGTGATCACGACGAGCACGGTCGGCACGATGACCCGCAGGTCCCGGGCGGCGGTCTCGCGGGCGTCGAGGTTGCTCGCGGTGTCGCCGCCGACGAGCGCGGCCGGGTCGGCGGCGTCGAGCTCGGTGCGCAGCTGCTGCACCACCTCGATGGCCTCGGTGCTGTCGGCCGGGACGCCGAGCACCACGTCGAGCCGGACCAGCCCGTCGACGACGACCGGCGGGCCGCCCGGGGCCCCTCCCGTGAACGGCACCACGGTGGCCACGCCGTCCGTGCCCGTGGCCGCCTCGGCGACCGCCGGCCAGGTGTCCTCCGGCGTGACGACGACGGTCGGGCTGCCCGAGCCGGCGTCGAAGTGCCGCGCCAGCGCCTCCTGCCCGGCGACGCCGTCGGACTCGCCCCGGATGGCGTCGGAGAAGGTGATGCCCGAGGCGTCGTAGCTGGGCGCGAAGACGGCGGCCGCGACCAGCGCCAGCGTGCTGACCGCGAGCACGCGGCGGGGACGGCGTCCCACCGCGGCGGCGACCCGCTGCCAGCCGCGGCCCTGCGGCGGCTCGACGCCGTACTGCGGGCGGAACGGCCAGAACGCGGCCCGGCCGAGCAGGGTCAGCGCCGCCGGCAGGAAGGTGAGCGCGGCCAGCACCGACAGCGTGACGCTGACCGCCGAGATCGGGCCCAACCCGCGGTTGGAGGCCAGGTCCGACAGGAGCAGGCAGAGCACGCCGAGGACGACGGTCGCGCCGGAGGCCACGATCGGCTCCCACGACCGGCGCAGCGCGACCGCCATGGCCGCGTACTTCGACTCCTCGCGCCGCAGCTCCTCGCGGAAGCGGGCGACCAGGAGCAGGCCGTAGTCCGTGGCCGCCCCGACGACCAGGATCGCCGCGATGCCCTGGCTCTGGCCGTTGACGGTGATCACCCCGCCGTCGGCCAGCAGGTAGGCGACGGCGTTGGCCGCGGTGAGCGCCAGCCCGGCGGTGCCGATGACCAGGAAGGGCAGCAGCGGGCTGCGGTAGACCACCAGCAGGATCAGCAGGACGACGCCGAACGCGGCGAGCAGCAGCAGGCCGTCGATGCCGGCGAAGCCGTTGGCGAAGTCGGCGAAGATCCCGCCCGGGCCGGTGACGAAGGTGTCGGTGCCCTCGACGGCGAGCGTGGCGCGCAGCTCCTCGACCAACGGGACGATCTCGTCGCCGACCTCGGGGTCCAGCGGGAGCAGCACCTGCACCGCCGCGCCGTCCTCGGAGGGGACGGGTGGGGACGGCGGTGCGGCCAACGCCCCGGCGTCCTCGGCGACCCGGGCCGCCTCCTGCGCCCGCTCGCCGACGGCCTGCAGCGTGGCGGCGTCGAGCGGCCCGTCGCCCTCCCACAGCAGGATCGCCGGGATCGCCTGCACGGGGGAGAAGCCCTGCTGCAGGTCGGCGACGCGGGTGGACTCGGCGCTGTCGGGGAGGAAGGCGGCCGTGTCGTTCTCCTGCAGCCCGGTGAGCTGCGCGCTGAGCGCGGCCAGCGGGCCGGCACCGCCGACCCAGACGAGCAGCACGAGGGCGGGGAGCAGCCAGCGGAGCCGGGACATGGTGACATCCCTCGATGTTCGACAATCTCGACGATCGAGAGACTAGGGTGAGCGGCGGTCGTGGGCAAACGGGAGGTGGAGTGGACCTCGAGGAGCGCCGGGAGCTCGCCCTGCTGCTGCGCCGGCTGACCGTGGAGCTCGACGCCGTCGGCCAGCGGTTCGCCGAGCTGCACGGGCTCGGGCGCACCGACGTCCGGGCGATGGTGGCGATCATGGACGCCGCCCGCCGCGGTGAGGCGCTGACGGCCGGCGCGCTCGGCCGGGCGGTGGACCTCAGCTCGGCGTCGGTGACCGCGCTGGTCGATAGGCTGGAGCGGGCCGGCCACGTGCACCGGGTGCGCGACCCTGCCGACCGGCGCCGGGTCGTGCTGGAGATGTCGGAGTCGGCGATGGCCGCCGGCGGGCAGTTCTTCGGCGGGCTGCAGCGCGACCTGGTGGCCGCGATGGCCGACCACACCGACGAGGAGCTGGCCGTCGTCCGCCGGTTCCTCGAGCAGGTGACCGACGTGGTGGTGCGGCACGCCCGATCCGCCGGCTGAACGCTGCATGCACGTGCCGCGGTGCCGACTCCCCGCGGCCGACGCCGTGTGGCAGGCGCGGGGGCCGAGCCCACGCGCGGGCGGGGACCCCCGCCGTCCTGCTCAGAGGTAGAGGCCGGTGGACTCCTCGATCCGCTCGGCGGCGACGGCGTGCACGTCGCGCTCGCGCAGGATGATCAGCTCCTCGCCGTGCACCTCGACCTCGTGCTGGTCCTCGGGGGAGAAGAGCACCTGGTCGCCGACCTTCACCTGGCGCACGCTCGACCCCACGCCGCGGGCCTCACCCCAGACCAGCCGCTTGGCCACCTGCGCGGTCGCCGGGATGAGGATGCCGCCACTGGAGCGGCGCTCGCCGTCCTCCCTGCGCAGCGCCACCAGGATGCGGTCGTGCAGCATCTTGATCGGGAGCTTCCCCGCGGTCTCGGCCACGCCGGTCACGGTACGCGGCGCCCCCTGGCGGCGGTTTCCGCGGAGATGGCCGTCAGCCCCAGCCGAGCTCGTGCAGGCGGTCGTCGTCGATGCCGAAGTGGTGCGCGATCTCGTGGACGACGGTGATCGTGACCTCCTCGACGACCTCCTCGGCGGTCGAGCAGATGTCGCAGATGGCCTCGCGGTAGACCATGATCCGGTCCGGCAGCGCGCCGCCGTACTCCCAGCCGCGCTCGGTCAGCGCGTACCCCTCGTAGAGGCCGAGGAGGTCGGGCTCGTCGGCGTTGCGGTCCTCCACCAGGACGACGACGTTGTCCATCAGTCCCAGCAGCTCCGGTGGCACCTGGTCGAGGGCGTCGGCGACCAGGCCCTCGAACACCGGCAGGGGCAGTGCCCTCACCCCGCCCGCCCGATCACCAGGACGTCGGCAGCGGCCGGCCCTCCTCGTAGCCGGCCGCGCTCTGCACCCCCACGACCGCCTTCTCGTGGAACTCGTCGACGCTGCGGGCGCCGGCGTAGGTGAACGACGAGCGCACCCCGGCGACGATCCCGTCGACCAGGTCCTCGACGCCCGGCCGCGCCGGGTCCAGGTACATCCGCGAGGAGGAGATGCCCTCCTCGAACAGCCCGGCGCGCGCCCGGTCGAAGCCGCTCTGGGTCGCCGTCCGCGCCTTGACCGCGCGGGCCGAGGCCATGCCGAAGGACTCCTTGTACAGCCGGCCCGAGCCGTCGTCGTGGATGTCGCCGGCGCTCTCGTAGGTGCCGGCGAACCAGGAGCCGACCATCACGTTCGCCGCACCCGCGGCCAGGGCCAGGGCGATGTCGCGCGGGTGCCGCACGCCGCCGTCGGCCCAGATGTGCTTGCCGAGCGACCGGGCCGCCGCGGCGCACTCCTCGACGGCGGAGAACTGCGGCCGGCCGACGCCGGTCATCATCCGCGTGGTGCACATCGCGCCCGGGCCCACGCCCACCTTGACGACGTCCGCCCCGGCCTCGATGAGGTCGCGGGTGCCCTCGGCGGTGACCACGTTGCCCGCCACGACCGGCACCGAGCCGGCCACCGAACGGGCGGCGCGCACCGCCTCGACCGCCTTCTCCTGGTGCCCGTGCGCGGTGTCCACGACGAGCACGTCGACGCCGGCGGCCAGCAGCGCCCCGGCCTTGCCGGCCACGTCGCCGTTGATGCCGACGGCGGCGGAGGTGAGCAGGTGCCCGTCGGCGTTCACCGCGGGCTGGTAGAGCGCCGAGCGCAGCGCGCCCTTGCGGGTGATGACGCCCACCAGCCGGTCGCCCTCGACCACGGGCGCGGCGCTGATCCGCTCGCCGGACAGGACGTCGAAGATCTTGGGCAGGTCGGTGCCGGCGGGGACGGTGAGCGGGTCCCCGGTCATGACCTGGGACAGCTGGGTGAACCGGTCCACGCCCTGGCACTGGCCGTCGGTGACCACGCCGACGGGGACGCCGTCCTCGACCACCACGACGATGCCGTGCGCCCGCTTGGTCAGCAGCGAGAGCGCGTCGGCGACGGTCGAGGTGGGGGAGAGCGTGATCGGGGTGTCGTAGACCGGGTGGCGGGTCTTGACCCAGGACACCACCTCGGAGACGACGTCGACCGGGATGTCCTGCGGCAGCACGGCCAGCCCGCCGCGGCGCGCCACGGTCTCGGCCATCCGCCGTCCGGAGATGGCCGTCATGTTGGCGACGACGACCGGGATCGTCGTCCCCACGCCGTCCGGGGTGGTCAGGTCGACCTCGAGCCGGGAGCCCACGGTGCTGTGGTTGGGCACCATGAAGACGTCGGCGTAGGTGAGGTCGGTGGCCGGGCGTTGGTCGTTCAGGAACCGCATGACGGCCATTGTCCCGCACGGTGCGGGCCGCAGGCCCGCGCGACGGCTCCGCGAGCGGGTGCAGACGACCTACGTCGCGCCGGCCGAGGCGGTGGGTGCCACAGCTCTGCTCACCACGGACGCACGGCTCGCGGGCGCGCCCGGACTCCGCTGCACCGTGCGCGTGGTCTGAGGGTCAGCGCGCCGCGACCGGCTCGGCCTCGGTGAAGCCGGTGCGCGGCATCGCCGTCCACACCGGGGTGCGGCGCATCAGGGCGGCGACCAGCCCGCGCAGCCGGAACCAGGCGTGCAGCTGCCGGTAGCCGACGTTCTCGAGCAGCCCGGCGAGCAGCAGCACGCCGACCTCCCGGCCGCGGGTGTAGCGGGCGTAGGAGAACTCCTCGACCGCGATGGCGGCGGTCGACAGCAGCGTGCCCAGGCCCAGGGCCAGCCCGGACATGACCAGCGCGGTGCCGGTGTCGAGGGCCCCGAGGAAGGCGGCCAGCACCACGGAGGCCAGACCGACGACCTCCACGACCGGCCCCAGCAGCTCGAAGAGCAGGAAGAACGGCAGCGCCAGGACGCCGACCGGGCCGAAGCGCGGGTTGCCGATCATCCGCCGGTGCTTCCACAGCAGCTGGGCCAGCCCGTGCGACCAGCGGCGGCGCTGCCGGCCGAGCACGGCGAGGGTCTCGGGCACCTCGGTCCAGCAGACCGGCTCGGGCACGAACACCACCCGGTGCGGACGGCGCTGGCGGCGCAGGTGCTCCTGCAGGGTGACCACCAGCTCGGCGTCCTCGGCGAGGGAGAGCGCGTCCAGGCCGCCGACCTCGACGACCAGGTCGCGCCGGAACAGGCCGAAGGCGCCGGAGATGATCAGCAGCGCGTTGGCGTCGGCCCACCCGGTGCGGCCGAGGAGGAACGAGCGCAGGTACTCGACCACCTGGAAGCGGACCACCCACCGCGAGGACAGCCGCGGCTCCAGGACGCTGCCGCGGGCCACCCGTGCGCCGTTGGCGGCCCGGATGACGCCGCCGGCGGCGACCACGTTGGCCGGGTCCTCGACGAAGGGGCGGGCCACCTGCACGAGCGCCTCGGGCTCGAGCAGCGAGTCGGCGTCGACCATGCACACCAGGGGGTGCCGGGCGACGTTGAGGCCTGAGTTCAGCGCGTCCGAGCGCCGTCCGACGCTGGTCTTGCGGACGACGGTCAGCGGGTCGCCGGTCGTCGCGCGGTGCACCGACAGGACCTCGCCGTCCACCGGCAGGTCGGCGGTCGGCCGGGCGGCGACCTGCACCAGGCCGAAGCGCTCGGCGACCTTCTCGAAGGTGCGGTCGGTCGACCCGTCGTCCACCAGCACGACCTCGAGCACCGGGTACCGCTGGGCGAGGACGGCGGCCAGCGTGTCGAGGATGCCCGCCTCCTCGTCGTGCGCCGGGATGAGCACCGAGACGCCGGGGGTCAGCGGGCTGGCGAAGATCTCCTCGTGGCCCTCGGAGCCGTCCCAGCGGCGGCTGTGCGAGACCCGGCGCGCACCGGCCAGGACCAGCCCGAGCATCACCAGGTCGAGCAGCAAGGTGTAGCCGAGGACGACCCAGCTCATCGTGAGCAGGACGTCGATACCGAGCTCGCGCATCACGCACCGACCAGCCGGCCGTGCCGCGGCACGGCGTCCAGGGTGGCCGCGGCGGCCGCCCCGATGGGGCCGCCGCGGACGGCGGCGTCGGACAGCAGCGACTCGCCCTCGGCGCCGAGGGCGACCAGCGCGTCGCCGCAGGCGGCCGCGACCTCGCGGGCGGGGCAGGTCAGCCCGGCGAGCAGCGCCGGCGCCCCGGCGGGGTCGCCGATGCGCCCGAGCGCCTCGGCGGCGGCCCGGCGCAGCGCGGGGAGCGCGACGTCGACCAGGACGTCGGCCAGCGGCTCGGTGGAGCCGGGGTCGCCGATGCGGCCCAGCGCGGTGGCCGCGGCACGCCGGACGTCCTCCGGCTGGCGCGGGTCGGTGAGCAGCTCGGCCAGGGCGGGGCAGGCGACGACGTCCCCGTGCAGGCCGACGACGTCGGCCGACAGCGCCCGCGCGGCCGGCGACCCGGTGACGAGCGTGGCGCGCAGGGCCGGCAGGACGGCGGTGCCCAGGTCGAGGACGGCCATGCCGACGACGCCGGCGGGCAGCGGGCGCGCGGTGGTCAGGGCGGCCAGCAGGCCGTGGACGGCGGCGGGGTCGCCGACCCGGCCGAGGGCGCGGGCCGCGGCGCAACGCACCTCGACCGAGCGGTCGGCGAGCAGCGCGGTCAGCCGGGCGAGGTGGTCGCGGCCGGCGGTGCTGCCCAGCAGCGTCGCGGCGCGCCCGCGCCGCCAGGCGGCCCGGGCGTCGAGGTCGGCGACCGCGCGGGCGACGACGCCGCGGCGGGTGAGCGCGGCCTGGATCGCCTCGCGGTCGGCGCCGCGCAGCTGGGGCAGCAGGTGCAGCAGGACCTCGTCGAGGTCGGGCGGGGCCGCGGCGACGGCCTCGTGGTCGCCGCCGTCGAGCAGGTCGTACACCAGGGCCATGAGCTCGGCCCGGTTCTCCTCGGTGGCGGCCAGCCGGCGGGTGCGGGTGGTGTGCACCGCCGCGACCGCGACCAGCAGCACCACGACCAGGACGCCGAGCACGGCCGTCGCGACCGCGGCCGGCGCGGCGAGGGAGTTCACGCCGGGACGGCGGGGAGGGCCGCGGTGACCCGGCTGACCAGCTCGCGCGTGCTGAAGGGCTTGGCGATGAAGTCGGTGGCACCGGCGGCGAAGCCGCGCTCGAGGTCGGGGTCCTGCGACTTGGCGGTCAGCAGCAGCACCGGCGTCCGGGCGAGGGCGGGGTCGGCGTCGGCGCGCAGGGCCCGGCAGACCTCCAGGCCGTCCATGCGGGGCATGAGCCAGTCGAGCACCACCAGGTGGGGGCGCAGCCGGCGGGCGGTGGCCAGCCCGGACTCGCCGTCGGACTCGACGGTCACCTCCAGGCCCAGCCGCTGCAGGCGGAAGGCGACGAGGTCGGCGACGACGGGGTCGTCGTCGACCACGAGGACGTGCGGCATGGTGCTCTCCCATCCGAGGGGCTGGACGAACCCGGTATCGGCAGGACGCGCCTGTGACTGAAGTGGTGGCTGTGGCGATCCGGTCGCGACCGCGTTCCGATCAAGGAAGCGGTGCGGGTGACCGACACCGGAGACGTGCTACCGCATCGCGCGCGTCGTCCCGCCGCCGAGCCGCTGCCCCTGCGGGTGCTGCTCCGGCGTCCTCTGCTCGTCGCGCTCTCCGGGGTCTCCGTCGTCGCGCTGACCCTGCTGGGGCTCGCGGTGCTCGTCGTCCCCGTGCTGGGGAACCGGATCGCGACGTACGACCAGATGGCGTGGGCCCTGCAGGACAGCCACGTCGCGATGCTCAACCAGGAGACCGGGCTGCGCGGCTACCTCATCACCCGGGAGGAGCGCTTCCTGCAGCCCTACGAGGCGGGGGTGGCCGACCTGGAGGAGGTCGACGCGCAGATCGCCTCCTGGACCGGGGTCGACGCCGAGCTGGCCGGCCGGCTGGCCGAGCTGACGGCGGCCCACCAGGCGTGGACCGAGGACTGGGTGCGCCCCATGCTCGCCGAGCAGCCGGCGGTGGGGGATGCCGTCGCGCTGGCCGATCTGCTGGGCCAGGACAAGGCGCTGTTCGACCACTACCGGGCGATCGAGGCCCAGGCGCGCGCCGCGGTCGAGGAGCGGCGGGCCGGCGCGATGGCGCTGCAGCAGCTCGCCCTCTACGCCGGTGCGCTCCTCGGGGTGGGCACGGCGGCGGCGGTCGCGGCCGTCCTGCGGCGCGCGTACCGCCGGCTGGAGACCCAGGTCGTCCCGCCCACCCAGGAGGTGCGCGACGCCCTCGCGGCCCTGGCGGCCGGGGACCTCACCCGCCGCGCCGGGGAGTCCGGGTCGGCCGAGCTGCGCCGGATCGCCGTGGACGTCAACGCCCTCGGGAACGCGCTGCAGGAGCGCAACGAGCTGGTCGCCGCCCGCGAGCGCGACCTGGTCGCCGCGCGTGACGACGCCGAGCGCGCCGGGCAGGCCAAGACCGCGTTCCTCGCGACGATGAGCCACGAGATCCGGACGCCGCTCAACGCCGTCCTCGGCCTGACCGACCTGCTGCTCGCGACCGACCTCACCGACGAGCAGCGCGGCCACCTCGAGACCGTCGCCGGCAGCGGGGACAGCCTGCTGTCCCTCATCAACGACATCCTCGACTTCTCCAAGATCGAGGCCGGCGAGCTGGACCTGGAGGCCGCGCCGTTCGACCTGGTCGGCGTCGTCTACGACGTCGCCCAGCTGCTGGCGCCCACGGCCAGCGGTGCCGGGCTGGACCTGCTCGTCGACGTCGCCGGCGACGGGCCGTGGCAGGTGCTCGGCGACGGCAGCCGGTTCCGCCAGGTCGTCACCAACCTCGTGGGCAACGCGGTCAAGTTCACCTCCGAGGGCCAGGTCGTCCTCCGGCTCACCGGGGTGGTCTCCGACGGGCGGCTGCGGTGCTGGCTGTCGGTCGCCGACACCGGGATCGGCATCAGCCCCGACCAGCGCCACCGGCTGTTCCGCTCCTTCAGCCAGGTCGACGCCTCGGTGACCCGCTCCTACGGGGGCACGGGCCTGGGCCTGGCGATCAGCCAGCGCATCACCCGGGCCATGGGCGGCGACATCCGGGTGCAGAGCGAGCTCGGCGTCGGGTCGACCTTCACGGTGGCGCTGGACCTGCCGCTGGCCCCCGCCGTGCCCGACGGCCCGTCCGCCGACGGCCTGGTCGGTCTGCGGGTGCTGCTCGTCGACGACAGCCCGACGAACCTGCGGATCCTCGACCACCAGCTGGCCCGGCACGGTGCCGAGTGCGTCCTCGCGGGCAGCGGTCCCGCGGCCCTCGAGCTGCTCGACCGGGGGACCGGAATCGACGTGGCCGTCCTCGACCTCGACATGCCCGGCATGGACGGCGACGTGCTCGCCGCCCGGCTGCGGGCCCGGCCCGGGACGGCGGACCTGCCGCTGGTCCTGCTCAGCAGCTCCGCGACGCTGCCCTCGGAGCGCTACGCCGACTTCGACGCCCGGCTCAACAAGCCGGTCCGGCCCGAGCGGCTGGCCCGGACGGTGCGCTCGGTCGCCCTCCGCGGCCGGACGGAGGGCGCCACCGGCGGCGGGGAGCGGGGGAGGCCCGCGCTGCCCGCCCCGGCCCGGTCGCTGCGCGTGCTGGTCGCCGAGGACAACGCGGTGAACGCCCAGCTCATGGGTCTCTACCTGCGCCAGCTGGGCCACGGGTGCACGCACGTCGGCGACGGCGAGCAGGCGGTGGACGCCGTCCTGCGCGACACCTACGACGTCGTCCTGATGGACGCGCAGATGCCGGTCCTCGGCGGGGTCCAGGCGACCGCCGCCATCCGCCTGCTGCCGCTGGAGACGCAGCCGCGGGTCTACGCGGTGACCGCCAGCGTGCTCGCCGCCGACCGCACGGCCTTCCTCGAGGCCGGCGCCGACGGGTTCCTGACCAAGCCGATCCGGATGGCCACGCTGCGGGACGCCCTCGACGAGGTCGCCCTGACGCCGTCCGCCCTGCCGGCCGCGTCGGCACCGGAGCCGGGTGCCGCGCTCGACCCCGACACGGTCGAGGACCTGCGCGACCTCGGCGACGAGGCCTTCGCGCACCTCTACCACCGCTACCTCGCCACCCTCGACGAGGCGGTCGCCGCGATCGTGGCCGCAGCCGACCGGCCCTCCTGGTCGGTGGACGACGAGGGCTCGGTGCCCCGGCTCGCGCACGGGCTCAAGGGCAGCAGCGCGGCGCTGGGCGCGACCGCGCTGGCGCAGGTGTGCCACAGCCTGGAGACCGTCGACCCCGGCACCCTCGTCGTGGGCGAGACGCTGGCCGCCCTGGACCGGGAGCGGTCCCGGGTGCGGGCCGCGGTCAGCGAGCTGCTCGCCGGTACGGGCCCGAGCGGGCCGGCCACCTGAGTGCCCGCGGCGTGGGAGCCGCAGGCCTCCCGACCGCGGCCCGGCCTGAGCGTGCGGAGGCTGCGCGGGACGGGGTCCTCACGGGCACCTGGACGCGACCTCATCCGGGGGATGAGAGACTGGGCAGAGTGATCGACCTGCGCCTGGTGCGTGAGCACCCCGACCTCGTCAAGGCCAGCCAGCGAGCCCGCGGAGCCGACGAGTCCCGGGTCGACGAGCTGCTCGCCGCCGACGCCGCCCGCCGCGACGCCGTCAAGCGGGCCGACGACCTGCGCGCCGAGCAGAAGGCGGCCTCGCAGGCGGTGAAGAAGGCGTCCCCGGAGGAGCGGCCCGCGGTCCTCGAGCGGGCCCGCGCCCTCGCCGCGGAGGTCAAGGAGGCCGAGGAGGTGCTGCGCGCGGCCGACGCCGCGCTGCGCGAGGCGCACCTGCGCATCCCCAACGTCGTGCACGACGGCGTCCCGCCCGGCGGTGAGGACGACGCGGTGACCCTGCGCACCGTCGGCGAGGTGCCCACCTACGACTTCCCGGTGCGCGACCACCTGGAGATCGGCGAGGCGCTCGGCGCGATCGACATGGAGCGCGGTGCCAAGGTCTCCGGCGCCCGCTTCTACTTCCTCACCGGGCCGGGCGCGATGCTGGAGTTCGCGCTGGCCCAGCTGGCGATCGGCCAGGCGGTGTCGGCGGGCTTCACCCCCGTCGTCGCCCCGGCGCTGGTGAAGCCCGCGGCCATGGAGGGCACCGGCTTCCTCGGCGAGCACGACGAGGAGGTCTACCGGGTCGAGCGCGACGACCTCTACCTCGTGGGCACCTCCGAGGTCGCGCTGGCCGGGATGCGCAGCAACGAGGTCCTCGACCTCTCCGGTGGGCCGCTGCGCTACGCCGGCTGGTCGTCCTGCTTCCGCCGCGAGGCCGGCTCCTACGGCAAGGACACCCGCGGCATCATCCGCGTGCACTGGTTCGACAAGGTCGAGATGTTCAGCTTCTGCCGGCCCGAGGAGGCCGCGGAGGAGCACCTGCGGCTGCTGGCCTGGGAGGAGCAGTTCCTGCAGGGCCTCGAGCTGCCCTACCGCGTCGTCGACATCGCCGCCGGCGACCTGGGCACCAGCGCCGCCCGCAAGTACGACATCGAGGCCTGGTTCCCCTCGCAGGGCACCTACCGCGAGCTCACCTCGACCTCGGACTGCACCACCTTCCAGGCCCGGCGGCTGGGCACCCGCTACCGGGACGCCGACGGGCGGAACCAGACCGCGGCCACGCTCAACGGCACGCTGTGCGCGGTGGCCCGCACCATCGCCTGCCTGCTCGAGGTGCACCAGCGCGCCGACGGGTCGGTGTACGTCCCGAAGGCGCTGCGCCCCTGGCTGGGCGGCGTCGAGGCGCTCACCCCCGGCATAACGCTCGTGGCGCCGGTGCCGTCGCATGACGGCTGACCGGCCGGGCGTGCTCCCCAGCACCGGCAGGGCCGGTGCCCGAGCGGACGACGTCGTCGAGCTGGCCGACCTCGGCACCTGGCGGCCCAAGCTGGTCGCCAGCGACCTCGACGGCACGCTGCTCACCTCCGACGGGGAGGTCAGCCCGCGCACCCGGGCGGCGCTGACCGCGTGCTGGGACGCCGGCATCCCGGTGGTGGGGGTGACCGGTCGCGGTCCGCGGCTGTTCGACAGCGTCCGCGCCGCGCTCGACGGGCGGGGCATCGCCGTCCTCGCCCAGGGCGGCTTCGTCGTCGACCTGGAGCGCGACGAGGTGCTGCGCACGGTCGGCCTGCCCCGCGAGCAGGCCACCGCGGTCATCGAGCGGATCGAGTCGGTCGCCGGTGAGCTGGTCCTCGCGGTGGAGGACGCCGCCGAGCAGGGCGAGGTGCACTCCCCGCTGCGGGTGCAGCACGGCTTCGACTGGCCCTACCCCGAGCCGGCGCACCTGCTGCCGCGGCACCAGGTGCTGCCGACCGGTGCGGTGCTCAAGGTCTTCCTCCGCTCCCAGACCCTCGGCCAGGACGAGCTGCTCGCCCGCGCCCGCCAGGTGGTCGACCCGGTCCAGGCCGAGGTCACCCACGCCGGGCTGGGCTTCATCGAGGTGCTGCCGCCCGGCATCACCAAGGCGACCGGCCTGGCCATCGCGCTCGAGCGCTACGGCGTCGGCTTCGGCGACGTGCTGGTGTTCGGCGACATGCCCAACGACCTGCCCATGATCGAGGCGGTGCGCGACGCCGGTGGCCGGGCGGTCGCGGTGGCCAACGCGCACCCCGCCGTCCGGGCGGCCACACCACTGGTCACCAGCGGGCACGACGTCGACGGCGTCGCCCGGTACCTGGAGGCCCTGCTCGACGGGAGGCGGCCGGGTGTCTGACTGGAAGCCGCGGCTCATCGCGACCGACATGGACGGCACCCTGCTGCGCGGGAACGACACCGTCAGCGACGCGACGGTGGCCGAGCTGGAGCGCTGGCGTGCCGAGGGCGTGCCGGTCGTGCTGGCGACCGGCCGGCCGCCGCGCTGGATGGTCCGCATCCGCGAGGTGCTGCGGTACGGCACGGCCGTGTGCTGCAACGGCGCCGTCCTGCTGGACCTCGCCGGCTTCGAGGTGCTCGAGGAGGACGCCCTGGAGCCGGAGGTGCTGCAGGAGGTCACCGCCGAGCTGCGCCGGCACCAGCCCGACACCTGGTTCGCCGTCGAGTACGGCCTGGAGTTCCGCCACGAGCCGGTCTACCAGCCGCGGTGGGACGTCGACGCGCCCGGCGTGGCGGTGGCGACGCTGGAGGAGATGGTCGCCGCTCCCGTGGCCAAGCTGCTGGCCCGCCACGAGACGCTGCCCCGCGACGAGTTCGTGGCGCTGGTGGAGCGGGTCGTGGGCGACACCGCGACGGTCACCAACTCCTCCACCGACGCCCTGGCCGAGATCTCCGCGCGCGGCGTCACCAAGGCCACCGGCATCGCCAAGGTCGCCGCGGAGCACGGCGTCGGCCCCGAGGACGTCGTCGTCTTCGGCGACATGCCCAACGACATCGCCGCGTTCGACTGGGTGCGCGAGGGCGGCGGCCGGGCGGTGGCCATGGCGCACGCCCA
This sequence comes from Geodermatophilus sp. SYSU D00779, assembly GCF_054050595.1. NCBI lineage: Bacteria > Bacillati > Actinomycetota > Actinomycetes > Geodermatophilales > Geodermatophilaceae > Geodermatophilus > Geodermatophilus sp. SYSU D00779. The sequence goes on along the minus strand of NZ_JBJGZQ010000024.1, from coordinate 7,492 downwards.
CCCGGACCTGCTCGCCGCGGCCACCGACGTGACCGGCACCAACGAGGACGACGGCGTCGCGGCCTTCCTCTCCTCGCTGTGACACCGTCGGTGATCAGCTGAGCCGGTCGTTGCCGGTCCTGGGTCACCCCTGGTCGTGAGCCAGGACCCGGATCCGCATCCCCGCTGATCACCGGGGATGGAGGGCACGGGCACCGGCGGCTGATCCGGACCGCGACGTCCCCGTCACTCGGCGCGGAGCCGGGCCGCTCGCAGGGCCACGCCGGCCGCCCGCGGGTCCCCGGCCGGCAGGAGGGCGAGGAGACGGTCGTGGGCGTCGAGGTCGTCCTCGCCCAGGGGGTGCAGCACGAAGGCGTGCAGCAGCCCCACGTCACGGGTGGCCAGCACCGCCGAACGCAGACCGGCGGTCAGCTCCTCGCGCAGCTGCCGGATCTCCGTGGCGTCCGACCGCGGCAGCAGGGGACCGGCGCACGCCCGCAGCGCGGTGGCCACCTGCCCGGCCCGCAGCGCACGGCGGGCGGAACCGAAGTCGCTGTCCACGGCGCCCACCAGCCGGTAGGGCCGCGTGCGCAGCACGTCGGCGCCGATGAGCGTGCGCAGCCTGCGCACCTGGACGCGCACGGTCGTCTGGTTGCCGTCGTCCCCGTAGAGCAGGTAGGCGAGCTGCTCCCCGGTGAGGCCCTCGGGGTGCAGGGCGAGCGCGGTGAGGATCTCCGCCGCCCGCAGCGGCAGGGGGACGGCGCGACCGTCGAGCACCGCGCTGGGTGCGCCGTTGCCCGTGACCCTCAGCGACAGCGCCGACGGGCGCGACGGGCTCGCCGCTCGGGAGGGGCGCTGCGGCACCCGGAGCAGGTAGCCCTCGGCGAGGGGTTCGACCAGCACCTCCCGGCCGTCGGGCAGCAGGACCCGATCGGTTCCCCCGTCGAGGTCCACGCGCTCGGGCCACCCGCCGGAGGGCTCGGTGGCGAGCACCCGGCCGGTGGGGGTGACGAGCGCGCCGGCCGTGCCCCGTAGGTGGGCCAGGTGCGGCGTGTTCCGCAGCAGGAAACGCTGGTCGGCCTCGGCCAGTCGCACCCGCAGCTCGGTCTCCGCCAGCTGCGCGGTGGTCGCCACCAGCTGGGCCAGCGACGGGTGCATGCTCCGCAGGGGTCCGCTGACGTCGACCGCGCCCAGGACCGCCCCGCTGTCGGGGTCGTGCACGGGCGCGGCCACGCAGGTCCACGAGTGGTACGTGCGGACCAGGTGCTCGGCGGAGTGGATCTGCACCGGCGCGTCGACCGCCAGCGTGGTGCCCATCGCGTTGGTCCCGATGGCGGCCTCGCTCCAGTTGGTGCCCGGGAACAGGCCGACCCGGTCGGCCGGGCCGAGCAGTTCGACGGCGCCCTCCCGCCACAGGACGTGGCCCGCGGCGTCGGTGACGAGCACGAGGTGCACGGCGTCCTCGGCGATGCCGACGAGGCTGTCCCGCACCAGCGGCATGACGGCGCCGAGCGGGTGGGCCGCCCTGATGTCGCGCAGCTCGTCGGGAGCGTGCACCACCGGCGGCGTCCGGCGGTCGGGGTCGACGCGGGCCGCGAGGCTGCGCTCCCAGGAGGCGGACACGACCGGGCGCGGCGCCCGGCGGACCGGACCGCTGCCGAGCACGGCGTCGAAGGTCTCGGCGAGCTGCCTGGCGCGGGCGGCGGCATCGGTACCGACGACGTCGGGGCCGGTGCAGGCGAGCCGGTACCGGGCAGAGCGGGTCATGACACCCCCGAGCGTCCTCGCCGGGCGGGCGGCGCCGGCCTGCCGGGGATCATCACCCATGCCCGTCCGGCCAGCAAGGCACGCCGGAGGAGCCGGACTCAGCCCTCCAGCGCGGCGGCGGCCGCCTTCGCCACCGTGACGTCCTGCTCCACGGACCCCGCGCTGACGCCGACGGCGCCCACGATCTCGCCGTCGCGGTACAGCGGCACGCCGCCGCCGAAGGCCACGAGGCCGCCGGCGGTCTGCTCGAGCCCGTAGAGCTCCGCGCCGGGCTGCACCAGCGGGGTGAGGGCCTCCGTGGGCAGGGCCATGAGGATCGAGGTGACCGCCTTGCGGGTGGAGATGTCGATGCTCGCCTTGATCGCCCCGTCCATCCGTCCGAACGCCAGCAGGTGACCGCCGTCGTCGACGACGGCGATGTTCATCGGCTGGCCGATCTCCTCGGCACGGGCGATCCCGGCGTCCAGGACGCGGCGGGCGGAGTCGTACGTCAGCGAGGCACCCATGTCCGGGGAGCAAACCGCACCGAGCCCGACCGGACACCTCTCCGGTCGGGCAGGTCGAGGCCTCTCCGGGTGGACAGGTCCTGGGAGTGACCGGAGGAGAGCAACGTCGGTGCAACGTGGCGCGTGCCACAGTGGCGCGACGATGCGATGTCCCGATGCGCTGACCCCCCGAGGAGTGAGCCTGCGATGAGCGCCCAGCCGCCTCCCGAGCTGACCGCTGCGGACTACCCCCTGTCGATCAACCGCCCGGACCTGCTGCGCACGCCCAGCGGCAAGCCGATCACGGCGCTGACCATGGACGCGGTGGTCTCCGGCGAGCTGTCGGCCACGGACCTGCGGATCACCCCGGAGACCCTGCAGCTGCAGGCGCAGCTCGCCGACGCCAGCGGCCGGCCCCAGCTGGCCGCGAACTTCCGCCGGGCCGCCGAGATGACGGCCATCCCCGATGCCGAGGTGCTCGCGATGTACAACGCGCTGCGCCCGCGGGCCTCGACCGGCGCCGCGCTGGAGGAGATGGCCGACCGGCTGGAGCACACCTACTCGGCGCCGGTCTGCGCGGCCCTGGTCCGCGAGGCCGCCGAGGTCTACGGGCGCCGCGACCTGCTCGCCCGCCCCGTCGCCGACTCCGACCAGTGAGAGAGGGCTCCCGCAGATGACCACCACCGCGCCCCGGCCGACCGGCGCCGCCGCCAAGCAGTCGCTGAGGACCGAGCTCCTCGAGGCCCGCCCGGTCAACCTCGACGGGTTCGTCGAGGAGTGGCCCGAGAAGGGCCTCGTCGCCATGGAGAGCGAGTTCGACCCGGCGCCCAGCGTGCGGGTCGAAGGCGGCCGGATCGTCGAGCTCGACGGCAGGTCACGGAACGACTTCGACTTCATGGACACCTTCATCGCCAACCACGCGATCGACGTCGCGTCGGCCGAGGCGTCCATGGCCATCCCCTCGGCCCAGATCGCGCGGATGCTCATCGACCCGGGGGTCTCCCGCGACGAGGTGCTCGCGGTGACCCGCGGCCTCACGCCGGCCAAGGTCCTCGACGTCGTCAAGCTGATGAACGTCGTGGAGATCATGCAGGGGATGCAGAAGATGCGTGCCCGGCGCACACCGGCGAACCAGGGGCACTCCACCAGCGCCCGGGACAACCCGATCCAGGTCGCCGCGGACGCCGCCGAGGGAGCCCTGCGCGGGTTCGCCGAGCTGGAGACGACCCTGGGGGTCCTGCGGTACGCCCCCCTGGTGGCCATCGCGTTGCAGGTCGGCGCCCAGGTCGGCCGGGGCGGCGTGCTCACGCAGTGCGCCCTGGAGGAGGCCACCGAGCTCGAGCTCGGGATGCGCGGCATCACCGCCTACGCGGAGACCATCTCGATCTACGGCACCGAGTCGGTGTTCGTCGACGGGGACGACACCCCGTGGTCCAAGTCGTTCCTGGCCGCGGCGTACGCCTCGCGCGGGATCAAGATGCGCTTCACCTCGGGCACCGGGTCGGAGGTGCAGATGGGCAACGCCGAGGGCAAGTCGATGCTGTACCTGGAGATCCGCTGCATCCTGATGGCCAAGGGGGCCGGGGTGCAGGGGCTGCAGAACGGCTCGATCAGCTGCATCGGCGTGCCCGGGGCGGTGCCCGGCGGCCTCCGGGCGGTGGCCGCGGAGAACCTGGTGGCCAGCATGGTCGACCTGGAGTGCGCGTCGGGGAACGACCAGTCGTTCTCGCACTCGGCCATGCGCCGGACGGCGCGGGCGATGCCCCAGATGCTCCCGGGCACCGACTTCGTGTGCTCGGGGTACTCGTCGGTCCCGAACGCCGACAACATGTTCGCCGGGTCGAACTTCGACACCGAGGACTTCGACGACTGGAACACCATCCAGCGGGACTTCCAGGTCGACGGAGGGCTCCGGCACGTCCGCGAGGACGAGATCCTCGCCGCCCGCAACAAGGCGGCCCGCGCGCTGCAGGCGGTCTTCGCCCACCTCGACCTCCCGCCGATCACCGACGACGAGATCGAGGCGGCCACCTACGCCAACTCCTCGAACGACTACCCGCTCCGGGACGTGCTCGCCGACCTCAAGGGCGCGCAGTCCGTGATGGACCGGGAGATCACCGGCCTGGACCTGGTCAAGGGCCTGGAGTCGGCCGGCTTCCACGACGTCGCGGAGAACCTGCTCACCGTGCTGCGCCAGCGGGTGTCCGGTGACCTGCTGCAGACCTCCGCGGTCCTGACAGCGGACTTCACCCCGCTGTCGGCGATCAACGACCCCAACGACTACGCCGGTCCGGGCACGGGGTACCGGCTCCAGGGCGAGCGCTGGGAGCAGCTCAAGAAGCTGCGCCACGTCACGTCGTCCACCAACCCCGAGACCGAGGTGGGCTGAACGATGACCACTCCGACGACGACCGCGCCGGAACGCACGGTCAGCCTCCGGGAGGTGGGTCCCGCGCGGCGCGGCACCCGCCCCGACGAGGTCGTCATCGCACTGTCCCCGGCCTTCGCCGGGCACTTCACCAAGACGATCGTCGACGTCCCGCACGCCGAGGTGCTCCGCCAGCTGATGGCCGGGATCGAGGAACAGGGCGTGACGGCTCGGCTGGTGCGGGTGCTCGACACCGCGGACCTGGCGGCCATCTCGCACACCGCGGCGAGGCTGTCCGGGTCGGGGATCTCGGTGGGCGTGCTCTCCCGCGGCACGACGATGATCCACCAGAAGGACCTGCCGCGGCTGAGCAACCTGGAGCTCTTCCCACAGTCCCCGCTGCTCGACGCCCCGGTGTTCCGGATGATCGGCTCGAACGCCGCGCAGTACGCCAAGGGTGAGTCCCCGCAGCCGGTGCCGACCCGCAACGACCAGATGGCCCGCCCCCGCTGGCAGGCGAAGGCGGCACTGCTGCACCTGAAGGAGTTCGACTGCATCGAGGCGGGCCGGGGTCCGGTGGAGGTCGAGGCCGTCTTCGGTCCGGGCACCGCCGGCTGAGGTGGGCGCACACGAGGGCGGCCCGCCGGAGGGGCTGCTCGTCGTCGGCGTCGACATCGGCAACTCGACGACCGAGGCGTGCCTGGCCGTCGTCGCGCCCGACGGCTCGATCACCTACCTGGGCACCGACCTGACCCGGACCACCGGAGTAAAGGGCACCCCGGACAACACCGAGGGCGCCCTCAAGGCGATCCGCGGCGCCCTGGCCAGGGCCGGCCGGAGCGCCGGCCAGGTCGAGACCGTGCTGCTGAACGAGGCGACGCCGGTGATCAGCGGCCTGGCCATGGAGACGATCACCGAGACGATCATCACCGAGTCGACGATGATCGGGCACAATCCCACCACCCCGGGTGGTGAGGGTCTCGGCGTCGGCACCACGCGGTCGATCGGCGAGCTGGGAGAGCAGCAGCCCGGTGAGCCGGTGGTGTGCGTCGTGCCGCACGGGTGGGACTTCGACGACGTCGCGGCGACGATGAACGCCGCCGTCGCCGCCGGTGTGGACGTCGTCGCGGCGATCCTGGCCGGGGACGACGCCGTCCTCGTCACCAACCGGCTCACCCGGCCCATCCCGGTGGTGGACGAGGTCTCCGCCGTGGAGAAGGTCCCGCTGGGCATGCTGGCTGCCGTCGAGGTGGCCGCACCGGGGCGGACCATCCGGACGCTGTCCAACTCCTACGGCCTGGCCACCGTCTTCGATCTGGACCCCGTCCAGACCCGGCAGGTGTCCCCGGTGGCCAGGGCGCTGACCGGCAATCGCTCGGCGGTGGTCGTGCGCACGCCGACGGGGGACGTCACCGATCGGCGCATCCCGGTCGGCGAGCTCGTGCTGCACGGCGCGGGCAAGACGCTGCGGGTGGACGTCGACGCCGGCGCGGAGGCGATCATGGAGGTCGTCGGCCGGGCGCAGCCCCTCGACGACGCGCGCGGGGAGCCCGGGACCCACGTCGGCGGCATGCTCGCCCAGGTCCGCGACACGATGGCCGACGTCATGGACGTCGCCGGCCAGCCGGACGTGCCGCCGTCCGAGATCGCCATCCGTGACGTGCTCGCGGTCGACACGTTCGTCCCGGCCGAGGTGCGCGGCGGCCTGGCCGGGGAGGTGGCCCTGGAGAACGCGGTCGCGCTCGCGGCGATGGTGCGGACCAGCCGCAGCCGGATGCAGCTGGTCGCCGACCTGGTGTCCGAGGGGCTGGGCGCCGCGGCGGAGATCGGCGGGGTCGAGGGCGAGATGGCGGTGGGCGGCGCGCTCACCACGCCGGGTGTCGACCGGCCGATCGCCGTCCTCGACCTGGGCGGCGGCTCGACGGACGCCGCCCTGCTCACCCGCGAGGGCGAGTGCACGGCCGTCCACGTGGCCGGGGCCGGGGAGCTGGTCACCAAGCTGATCGACTCCGAGCTGGCGCTGGGCGACCGGGAGGTGGCCGAGGGCGTCAAGTGGTATCCGCTGGGCAAGGTGGAGAGCTTCTTCCACCTGCGCCACGAGGACGGCACGGTGGAGTTCGTCAACGAGCCGCTGCCGCCGCACGTCTTCGCCCGGGTCGTGGTGCTGACCCCGGACGGTCCCGCACCGGTCCCCACCCGGCACGGCCTGGACCACGTCCGGCGGGTGCGCCGCGAGGCGAAACGGCGGGTCTTCGTGGTCAACGCGCTGCGGGCGCTGCGCCAGGTGGCGCCGGGGGGCAACCTGCGGGCGCTCGAGTTCGTCGTCCTGCTCGGCGGCTCGGCGCTGGACTTCGAGATCCCGGACATGATCGCCGACGCCCTCGCCCCGCACGGGATCGTCTGCGGCACGGGCAATGTGCTCGGCACCGAGGGACCCCGCAACGCGGTCGCATCGGGTCTGGTCCGCGCCCACGCCGCCCTGGTGGCGGAGGAGGCCCGGTGCCGGAGCAGCTGACGGCGCCGGGGCCGCGGCCGGCCGTGCTGGTGTACCGGCACCCCGGGACCCCGGCGACGGTGCTGCGGCAGGTCTGCGCCGGCGTCGAGGAGGAGGGCGTGCCCGCGGACGTCACCGAGGTCCCCGGCCCGGACGACGCCACCGCCCTGGCCCACGCGGCCGCCGCAGAGTCCCGGCTCAGCGTGGGCATCGGCCTGGACGCGGCCGGTGCCGCCGCCGTGCACCACGGCACGCTGCCCGAGGGGGCGCCGGTGCTCGCTACGCCGGCCCAGGCGCTCGCCTCGGACTGGCGACGGGTCGGCCGGGTCGCCGCCCGGGTGGTCAAGCACCTGCCGCTGGTCTGACCGCCCGCGCACACGCCGACGGCGCCGTCGGCGT
>NZ_JBJGZQ010000023.1:0-93977 GCF_054050595.1 Geodermatophilus sp. SYSU D00779 | reverse complement strand
GGGGGGGGGGGGGGGGGGGGGGGGGGGGGGGGGGGGGGGGGGGGGGGGGGGGGGGGGGGGGGGGGGGGGGGTGGGGGGGGGGGGGGGGGCGGGGGGGGGGGGGGGGGGGGGGGGGGGGGCGCGGCGGCGGGGGGGGGGGGGGGCCCCCCCGGGCCCCCGCGACGACGGGAGCACACCGTGCGCTGGATCTTCGTCAACCTGCCCGTGAGCGACCTGGCCGCGTCCCGGGCCTTCTACAGCGGCCTGGGCTTCACCTTCAACGAGCAGTTCTCCGACGAGCGGACGACGTCGGTCGTCGTCGCGGACAACGTCGTGGTGATGCTGCTGACCCGGGACCGGTTCGCCGACTTCCTGCCCGAGGGCGCCGAGCTCGGCGACCCGGCGAAGACGACCACCGTGCTCACCGCGCTGTCGGCCGAGAGCCGGGAGGAGGCCGACGACCTGCTGGCGCGGGCGCTGGCCTCCGGCGGGAGGGCGTGGATGCCGGCGCAGGACCACGGCTCCATGTACGGCGTCAGCTTCACCGACCCCGACGGGCACGTCTGGGAGGCCGTCTGGATGGACCCCGCCGCCGTCCAGTGACCCCCCGGTAGGGGGCTCGGGGCCTGACGGTCGCTACCGTCGGTCCCGTGTCCCGTCCTCCGCTCGGCTCCGCGCTGACCGTCGGTGCCGCGGGCCTGTTCGCCGTCAACGGCACCGTCTCCACGCTGGCCCTCCAGGCGGGGGTCCCCGCGCCGTGGCTGACGGCGCTGCGCTGCGGTGGGGCGGCGGTCGTGCTGCTCGCCGTCCTGGCCGTCGTGGCGCCGGCGCGGCTGCGGGTCGCGTGGCGCGAGGTGCCGTTCCTCGCCGCGTTCGGCGTGGTCGGCATCGCCTCGACCCAGTACCTCTACTACGTGGCGATCGGCCGGTTGCCGGTCGGCATCGCGCTGGTCTTCGAGATGACCGCGCCGGTGTTCATCGCGCTGTGGGTGTGGCTGGTGCGCGGCGAGCGGGTGCGGCGCCGGCTGTGGGCGGCGCTCGGGCTGTCGCTGTCGGGGCTCGTGCTGGTCGCCGAGGTGTGGCAGGGCGGCGGCTCGCTGGACGTGGGCGGCGTGGCCGCGGCCCTCGGTGCGGCGCTGTGCCTGGCCGGCTACTACCTGATGGGCGAGCGCGGCACGACCGCCCGCGACCCGGTGGCGCTCACCTGCTGGAGCTTCGTCGCGGCCGCGCTGTTCTGGGCGGTCGCCGCGCCGTTCTGGCCGTTCGACCCGGCCGTGCTCGGCTCCTCGGTGCCGGTCTCGCTCGGCTCGCTGGAGCTGCCGCTGTGGGTGCTGGTCGGCTGGATCGTCGTCCTCGGGGCGGTGCTGCCGTTCTGGCTGTCCCTGGCGGCGCTGCGCCACCTGCCCCCCACGACGGCCGGGCTGATCGCCACGGCGGAGCCGGTGCTGGCCTCGGTCGTGGCCTGGGTGTGGGTGGAGCAGGTGCTCTCCGGCTGGCAGGTGCTCGGCGGCCTCGTCGTCCTCGTGGGGATCGGGCTGGCGCAGACCGCCCGGACGGCGCGCCACGAGGCCGCCGCGCCCGTGCCGGAGGCGGCCCCCGTCGCGTGACCCCGGCGAGATCGGCCCGGCCCCGTCCCGGGTCCCGCCCCGAGCTCTGACGGCCCCCGTGCAGGGTCCCGCCGCGAGCCCGCGAGTGGCGGGGGCGAAAGGGGGTCCTTCACGGGGAGGACGGGTCCTCCCTCAGGTCACCTTCCGGGCCTCGTCCAGCCAGCCGGCCAGCTCGGTCATGTACGCCGCCTGGGCGGTGTGGTCCATGCCGATGTACTTCCAGGGGTGCTCCTGGCCGGCCTGCACGGCGGGCAGCAGGGGATAGGTGGGCTGGGCGCGCATCTGCTCCGGCGTCTCCCCGCCGCGCAGCGAGTACAGGATGACGTCGCTCGGGTGGTCGGTCACCCGCTCCCAACTGGTGGTCTCCCAGAAGTAGCCGTCACCGCCCGGGTCGACGAAGTCGACGCCCAGGTCGGAGTAGAGGCGCAGCGAGGGGTCGTCGGGCGCCTTGCCCATCCACCAGCCGTCCGTGGCGGTGGCGTAGACCGGCAGCACGGTGATCCCGCGCTCGCCGGCCGCGGTGAGCTCGGCCGACGCCGCCTCGTAGTCCTGGCGGGCGGCGTCGATCGTCGCGCCGTCGGCGCCGAGCGACTCCGCGAGCTCGACGGTGCGCTCGATGACGTCGGCGGCCGACCCGCGGTAGGCGATCGCGACGATCGGCGCGATCCGGGCGACCTGCTCCTGCTGCTGGAGCGACTCGAAGCCGTAGAGCGGCTGGCTCTCGTCGATCGTCCCCGAGGAGTCCGTCGGGTAGACCGAGGTGACGATGAGGTCGGGGTCGGCCGCGGCCAGGCGCTCGAGGTCGATCTGCCCGTAGCTCTCGCCGACGATCTCCAGGTCGGCGAGGTCCCTGCCCTCGAAGGCGACGTCGTCGGCCGCCGAGGTCTGGCCGAAGCCGGCCACCGGTTCCACGCCGTAGTTCCACAGCGAGGCGATGACGTCGTTGAGGCCGGCGACCCGCGCAGGCGTCGCGTCGAGCTCGACGGTGGTGCCGAGGTCGTCGGTGAAGCTCCAGCCGCCCTCCTCGGCCGCCGGGGCCGGCTCGGCGGACCCGGCGGAGCAGCCGGCCGTCGCGACCAGCGCGGCGACGGTGAGGGCGGCGCCGGCCAGGCGGCGGGGTCTGCGGTGCAACGGGTCTCCTCCCGATCGGGCCCGGGGTGTTCCCCGGCCGGGCGATCAGGTTAGCCTCACCTAATAAGGCCGCCGCACGGGCGACCGGGACGGGGGACGACGCGTGACGCTCACCGCGCAGCCGGAGGTCGGAGCCGCTCCCGCCTGGCAGTTCTTCGACGCCTCGGTGGCCGCCGTCCGCCGGCTGGGCCCGAGCTCCGTGCGGCTGACCCTCACCGGTCCCGAGCTCGCCGGGTTCGGGGCGGCCGGCTGCGACCAGCGCTTCAAGCTGGTGCTCTCCCGCGACGACGCCGGGCTGGACCGGCTGCGCGAGCGCGGTCCGGACTGGTACCCGGCGTACTGCGCGATGCCCGAGGAGCAGCGCCCGGTCATCCGCACCTACACGGTGCGGGCGGCCCGGCCCGAGCGCGCCGAGCTCGACGTCGACGTCGTCCTGCACGGGATCGAGGACGGCTCCGCCGGCCCGGCCGCGAGCTGGGCGGCCGCGGCGGTGCCCGGCGACCGGATCACGCTGCTGGGCCCCGACCGGCCCGGCTCGGGCCGGCCGTGGGGCGTGGAGTGGGCGCCGCCCCCGGCCGCGCGCACGCTGCTGCTGGCCGGCGACGAGACCGCCGTCCCCGCGGTGTGCGCGATCCTCGAGTCGCTCGGTGCAGGACGGTCGGTGACCGCGCTGCTGGAGGTCCCCGTGGCGGACGACGCGGGGAACGTCGCGCTGCCGGCCGGGGCGACGCTGCGCTGGCTGCCGCGGGACGGCGCGGCCCGCGGGTCGCTGCTGGTGCCGGCGGTGCACGCGGCGCTGTGCGAGCTGGGCATCGCCTCGACGCCGGCCGCGCCGCCGGAGGAGGTCGGCGACGAGCTGCTCTGGGAGGTCCCCGATCCGGACGCCGCGTCGGGCTGCTACGCCTGGCTGGCCGGTGAGGCCGGCGTGGTGCGGACGCTGCGCCGCCGCCTGGTGGGCGACCTCGGCGTCCCCCGCGGGTCGGTGGCGTTCATGGGCTACTGGCGGCAGGGCGTCGCCTCCTGAAGGACCCCCTCCTCCCCACCCCTCGCGAGCTCGGGGCGGTGCCCTGGAGGGGGCCGTCTCACCGCAACCGGCGGACCGGCACCACCATCGGCGTCCCGGCCACCGGGTCGGGCACGATCCGCGCCTCCAGGTCGAAGACGTCGGCCAGCAGCTGCTCGGTGAGCACCTCCGCCGGCGTCCCCGAGGCGACCAGCGCGCCGTCGTCCATCGCGACCAGCCGCTGCGCGTAGCGCGCGGCGAGGTTGAGGTCGTGCAGCACGACGACGACGGTGCGGCCGCGCTCGGCGTGCAGCCGCGCCACCAGCTCGAGGACGTCGATCTGGTGGGAGAGGTCCAGGTAGGTCGTCGGCTCGTCGAGCAGCAGCAGGTCGGTGCCCTGCGCGAGCGCCATGGAGATCCAGGCCCGCTGCCGCTGCCCGCCGGAGAGCTCGTCGACCGGCCGGTCGGCGAGGTCGGCCATGTCGGTCCAGGTGAGCGCCTCGGCCACCGCCGCCTCGTCGTCGCGGGACCACTGCCGCAGCCACGACTGGTGGGGGTGCCGGCCGCGCGCGACGAGGTCGCCGACGGTGAGGCCCTCCGGGGCGACCGGCGTCTGGGGCAGCAGGCCGAGCACCCGGGCCACCTCCCGGGTCGGCGTCCGGGCGATCGCCCGGCCGTCGAGCAGCACCTGACCGCCGACCGGGCGCAGCAGCCGGCCCAGTGCCCGCAGCAGCGTGGACTTGCCGCAGCCGTTGGGGCCGACGATGGCGGTGAACGACCCGTCGGTGAGCTGCAGGTCCAGGTCGCGGACGACGACCCGGTCGTCGTAGGCCAGGCTGACCGACTCGGCGGCGAGACGGACCGTTCCGGTCCCCGGCAGGGTGGGGGTGGTCACAGGGTCGATCGCCGCCTTCCGCGGACGAGGAGCCAGAGCAGGTACGGCGCGCCGACGGCGGCGGTGAGCACGCCGACCGGCAGCGCCTGGGGGAGCACGGTGCGGGTCAGCAGGTCCGCACCGACGACGAGGGCGGCGCCGAGCAGGCCGGAGGCCAGCAGTGGCGGCCGCGAACCGCCGGTGAGCCGGATCGCGACCTGCGGCACCACCAGCGCGACGTAGGCGATCGGGCCGGCCGCGGCCACGGCGGCGGCGGTGAGCCCCACGGCGACGAGGACCACGACCGCCTGGGTGGGGACCAGGCGCACCCCCAGGCCGCGGGCGGTGTCGTCGCCGAACTGGACGACGCCCAGCGCGCGGCTGCAGGCCAGCGCGGCCGGCAGCAGGACCGCGAGGGCGACCAGCAGCGGCACGGCCTCACCCCAGGTCCGGGCGTTGAGCGAGCCGGTGATCCACACGTAGGCCGACGCAGCGTCGTGGATCTCGGCGCGGGTGAGCAACCAGTCGACGAGCGCCGCCGCGACCGCCCACAGCGCGATGCCGACCAGCACCAGCCGGTAGCCGTCGATCCCGGCGCGCCAGGCGAGCAGCAGCAGGAGCAGACCGGTTCCCAGGGCACCGAGCAGCGATGCGAGGGGGACGCCGATGCCGCTCGCCGTCCCGCCGAGGACGATCGCCGCGACCGCGCCGGCCGACGCGCCCTGCGTGATACCGAGGACGTCGGGGGAGGCCAGCGGGTTGCGGGCGGAGGTCTGGAAGAGCGCGCCGGCCACGCCGAGGGCCAGGCCGACCAGCGCGCCGACGGCGATCCGCGGCGCCCGCAGCTCCAGGACGATGAACCGCTGGGTCTGCTCGCCGAGGCCGACCAGGGCGCGCAGCACGTCGGTCAGGCCGATCGGGAAGTCGCCGCGGCCGAGGCTGACCGCGGAGAGCAGGACGACGGCGACGGCCGCGCCGAGCGGAACGGCGACCTGCCGCCAGCGGACCCGGCCGGAGACCGGCCCGACGCGGACGACGGTCCCGCCGGGCCGGCGGACCCGCTCGGCCGTCGCGGTCACGTGCTGGCCAGCCGGCGCCGGCGGATCAGCGCGATGAAGAACGGCGCCCCGAGCAGGGCCAGCACGATGCCGACCTGCAGCTCGCCGGGCCGGACGACGACGCGGCCGAGGACGTCGGCGATCAGCAGCAGGGCGGCCCCGAGCAGGCCGGAGCAGGGGACCAGCCAGCGGTGGGCGGGGCCGGTGAACGCCCGGACGGCGTGCGGCACCACCAGGCCGACGAAGGCGATGGGCCCGCAGGCCGCCGTCGCCGCGCCGCAGAGCAGGGTGACCGCGGCCAGGCCGACCGAGCGGGCCAGCCACACCCGCTGGCCGAGGCCGCGGGCCACGTCCTCGCCCAGGCCCAGCAGGTCGAGGGCGGGGGCGTTGGCCAGGGCGAGCACCAGGCCGGCCGCGATGAACGGAGCCACCTGCCAGGCGACGTCGGCGCCACGCCCGGCCAGCGCGCCGACCACCCAGAACCGGAAGGCGTCGAGGCTGTCGGTGTCGCTGATCAGGACGGCCCGGACCAGCGCGTAGAACAGCGCCGACAGCGCGGCGCCGGCCAGGGCGAGGGTGACCGGCGTGGCACCGCCGCGGCCGGCCGAGCCGAGCGAGAAGACCAGCACGGTGCCCACCAGGGCACCGGCGAAGGCGAACCAGACGTACCCGGCCGGCGTGCCGACGCCGAGCAGGTGGATGGCCAGGACGACGCCGAGCGAGGCCCCGGCGGTGACGCCGAGCAGGCCCGGGTCGCCGAGCGGGTTGCGGGTGTGGCCCTGGGCCAGCGCGCCGGCGATGCCGAGGGACAGGCCGACCATCAGGCCGAGTGCGGTGCGCGGCACCCGCAGCTCGCGGACGATGACCGTCTCCTCGGTCGGGACGCCGGGGTCGGTCAGCGCCTGCCAGACCGCGCCCGGGCCGATGCCGCGGGAGCCGACCGCGATGCTCAGCGTCGCGGCGACGACCACGAGGACGAGCAGCAGGAGCAGGCCGAGCAGCCGGCCGCGCCGCTGCTGGAGCAGTCCGCCGTGCCGCGGAGCCGTGCCTCCCGGTCCGCCGAGCCCGCCGGGACCCTGCCGCCGCGGGGCGGCGTCGGTCGAGGAGGACACGAGCGGCTCCCGGGGCGGACGGCGAGACAGGTGAGCCTCACCTTAGTCGCGCTGCGGGACCGGGTCGGGCGAGCACCCGGCTCAGCGGTGCTGGCGGCGGCTGCCCCCGTGCCAGTCCTCCTCGAGCCCCGCCTCGCCCGGGCGCACGCCGAACGCCGGCAGCTGCGGCCGCTCCCGCAGGCTGCGCTTGAGCTCCGCGAAGCCCGGGAACGCGGCCAGGCCGATGACGTGGTCCCACAGCTCGACGGCCTCGTCCGGGTCGGGCAGCCGGCTGACCACCGGGCCGAAGAAGGCGGTGCCCCCGGGCGGGCGGAAGTGCAGGATCGGCGTCCCGACGTCCTTGCCGGTGAGCCGCAGGGCGGCGTCGGTCTCCTCCTGGACCTCCGCGTCCCACGACTCGTCCCCGACGGCGGTCGCGAGGTCGGCCGGCAGCCCCGCCTCGCCGAGCACCTGCTCGAGGAAGGGCCGGCTGGTGACCCGCTCCGGCGGCGGCTGGCCGGCCGCGTCCTCGAACACGTGCCGGCCGAGGGTGGCGTAGAGCGGGTCGAGCGCCTGCGCGCCGTGCTCCGCGCGGGCGCGCGCGGCGACCCGGAGCAGGTGCAGCCCGGAGGTGTGCCCGGCCTCGTACTCGGGCGGGAACTGCGCGTCGTAGTCCACGTGCCGGTTGAGCAGCCGCAGCGAGATCAGCCGCCACTCGACCCGGTACTCGCGCTGCTCGGCCACCGTCCGGACCCACTTGCTGGTCATCCAGGCGAAGGGGCAGACGGGGTCGAACCAGAAGTGCAGGTCGGTGTCGCTCACCGGTGGAGGACCTCCTCGATCGCGTGCCGTACCTCGGGGGAGTCGGGCTGGGTCGCCGGGCGGAACCGGGCCGCCACCTCGCCGTCGGCGCCGACCAGCCACTTCTCGAAGTTCCAGGCGACCGGGCCCGCCTCGCCGGAGGCGTCCGGCGCCTCGGTGAGCCGCTGGAACAGCGGGTGCGCGCCCGGGCCGTTCACCTCGAGCTTCTCGGTCATCGGGAAGGTGACGCCGTACGTCGCCGAGCAGAACCCGGCGATCTCCGCAGGTGTGCCCGGCTCCTGGCCGGCGAACTGGTTGCACGGCACGCCGACGACGGTCAGGCCCCGCCCGCCGTACTCCTGCTGCAGCGCCTCGAGCTGGGTGTACTGCGGGGTCAGGCCGCAGCGGCTGGCGACGTTGACGACGAGGGCGGCGCCACCGCCGGTCAGGTCCCGGAGGGTGGTCGGCTCGCCCTGGAGGGTGGTCAGGGGGGTGCCCAGCAGGTCGCTCACGGGGGTCCTCCCTCTCAGTCGAGGCCGCTCAGGTCGTCGGGGACGTCGACCGCGTGCTGGCGCAGCGCCTCGATCGGGACGACCTCGAGGGCCTTCGCGTTGGTGGCCGCCAGGACGACGCCGGCCGCGGCACCGGCCTGGTAGGCCTGCAGCCACCGCGCGGCCACCACGCACCAGCGGTCGCCGGGGCGCAGGCCGGGGAAGCCGTACTCCGGCCGCGGGGTGGTCAGGTCGTTGCCCAGGGCGCGCTGCAGGTCCAGGAACTCCGCCGAGACGACGGTGCAGACGGTGTGGCTGCCCAGGTCCTCGGGGCCGCTGCTGCAGACACCGGTGCGGTAGAAGCCGGTCAGCGGCTCGGTGCCGCACGGTTGCAGCGGCCCGCCGAGCACGTTGCGCTCGACCTCGGCCCCCTGCTCGCTCATGGGTACCCATCCTGCTGCGCGACAGCGGTCCGCGCCCCTCGGCCGCGGTCGTCCCGGCGCGGCGTGGGCACGCACCGCGACTCAGCCGCCGCCAAGTCCCGCTGCGTGCGCACGGTGCTCTCCGGGCCGGGGAGCCGGGTGGCAAGGTGACGCCGTGAGCGCTGACACGTCCGCCGGCCCCGCGGTCCTCTGGAGCCCCACGCCCGAGTCGATCCGGGCGACCCGCCTCGCGCAGTTCGCCGACCGGGTGGCCACCCGGCGCGGACCGGGCTTCGGCGACCCCCCGGACTACGACGCGATCTGGCGCTGGTCGGTCGAGCACCTCGACCAGTTCTGGGCCGAGGTGGCCGACTGGTCCGGTGTGCTGCCCGGCGTCCCGGACGACCGCGTGCTCACCCGCCACCAGATGCCCGGCGCCGAGTGGTTCCCCGGGACGACGGTCAACTACGCCGAGCAGGCGCTGCGGCACCCGGCCGACGGCACGGTCGACCCGCGGAGCCCGGCGCTCGTCGCCGTCGCCGAGGACACCGAGCCGGTCGAGACCAGCTGGGCGGAGCTGCGCGCGCAGGTCGGGGCCTTCGCCGCCACGCTGCGCCGGCTCGGCGTGCGGCGTGGCGACCGGGTGGCCGGCTACCTGCCCAACGTCCCCGAGGCCGTCGTCGCCTTCCTCGGCGCGGCGGCGGTCGGCGCGGTGTGGTCCTCCTGCGCCCCGGACTTCGGCACCCGCAGCGTGCTGGACCGCTTCGCCCAGATCGAGCCCGTCGTGCTGGTCGCCGTCGACGGCTACCGGTTCAACGGCAAGGAGTACGACCGCCGCGACGTCGTCGCCGAGCTTCGTCAGGCCCTGCCCAGCGTGCGGACGACGGTCGCCGTCCCCCGGCTGCACCCCGGCGAGCTGCCCGACGGCGCGATGGGCTGGGCCGACGCGGTCGCCGAGCGCCAGGAGCCGGTCTTCGAGTCGCTGCCCTTCGACCACCCGCTGTGGATCGTCTACTCCTCGGGGACCACCGGCCTCCCCAAGGGCATCGTGCACGGCCACGGCGGCATCGTCCTGGACCAGCACAAGCAGCTGGGCCTGCACGGCGACGTCGGCCCCGGCGACCGCTTCTACTGGTACGCCTCCACCGCCTGGATCATGTGGAACATCGCCACCTCGGCGCTGCTGCTCGGCGCCACCGTCGTGGTCCACGACGGCGCCCCGGCGTACCCGGCGATCGATGCGCAGTTCGCGATCGCCGCCCGCCACCGGCTCACCTATCTCGGCACCAGCGCCGGCTACCTCACCGCCTGCGAGAAGGCCGGCATCCGGCCGGGGGAGACCCACGACCTCTCCGCGCTGCGCACCGTCGGGTCGACCGGCTCCCCGCTGCCCGCCTCGGCCTACCACTGGGTGTACGACGCGGTGAAGCGCGACGTCCTCCTCGGCTCGCTGTCCGGCGGCACCGACGTCGCCACCGGCTTCATCGGCAGCTCACCGCTCCTCCCGGTGACCGCCGGCGAGCTGCAGCGCCCGATGCTGGGCGTCGCCGCGGCCGCCTGGGACGAGCAGGGCCGGCCGGTCGTCGGCGAGCTCGGCGAGCTGGTGATCACCGAGCCGATGCCGACCATGCCGCTGTACTTCTGGAACGACCCCGACGGGTCCCGCTACCGCGAGACCTACTTCGAGCCCTGGCCCGGCGTCTGGCGGCACGGCGACTGGATGGAGATCACCGAGCGCGGCACCTGCGTCATCACCGGCCGGTCGGACTCCACCCTGAACCGCGGCGGCGTCCGCATGGGGACGGCGGACATCTACGCCGCCGTGGAGTCGGTCCCCGAGGTCGTCGACTGCGTCGTCCTCGGGGTGGAGCAGCGCGACGGCGGCTACTGGATGCCGCTGTTCGTGAAGCTGGCCGACGGCGAGGAGCTGACCGACGAGCTCGTCGACCGCATCAAGGCCGCGATCCGCAGCCAGGCCAGCCCGCGGCACGTGCCCGACGAGGTGCTCGTCGTCCCCGCCGTGCCGCACACCCGCACCGGGAAGCGGCTGGAGGTCCCGCTCAAGCGGCTGTTCCAGGGCGTCGACCCGGCCCGTGCGCTCAACGTCGGCGCGGTCGACGACCCTGCGGCGGTCGAGCACTACGTCGCCCTGGCGCGGGAGCGCGGCACCCGCTGACGTGGCCGGCGCCGCCCATCGAGTGCGACGAACTCGTGGCGATCAGCGCTCGATGGCCACGAGTTCGTCGCACTCGGCGCCCGTCCCGGCGGAGCGCCCCACCGCCCGGTCCGGCTGGGCCGACGACGTGGTCCAGGCGCGGAACGGCCCGCGCAGCACCGCCCACTGCAGCAGCATGATCGTCTTCGCGTCGGCGATCCGGCCGTCGTCGACCATGGCCAGCGCCTCGTCGACGTCCAGCTCGAGCACCTCGATGTCCTCGCCCTCCTCGGCGAGCCCGCCCCCGGCCGACACCCGGTCGGCCGGGGTGTACGGCGCGGCGAAGAAGGAGACCCGCTCGGTCACCGACCCCGGGCTCATGAAGACGTCGAAGACGTGCTCCAGTGCGCCCACCGCCACACCGAGCTCCTCGGCGGCCTCCCGGCGGATCGCGGAGGCGCTGTCCTGGTCGTCGAGCAGCCCGGCGGCGGCCTCGACGAGCATCCCGTCGCGGGAGCCGTTGACGTAGGCGGGGAAGCGGAACTGCCGGGTGAGCAGCACCATCCGCCGAGCGGTGTCGTAGGGCAGCAGGGTGGCGCCGTTGCCGCGGTCGTAGGTCTCCCGCTGCTCGGTGGTCCACCGGCCGTCGCGGCGGCGCTGGTCGAACGTCGTCCGCCGCAGCACGTGCCAGCCGCTGGCCAGCAGTTCCACGTCGCGGACGACGACGTCCGGGTTGCCGGTGAGGTCGCGGCCCACCCGGTCCAGCCCGGTCCGCCCCCGGGAGTCGGGGACGTCGAGGCCCGGCACGCCCACGGCGGTCACCGCGCCACCGCCGGCACCTCGTCGACGCTCGTGTAGACCGCGGCTCCCCGGGCGCGGGCCAGGGCGACCATCTCGTCGGACCCGGCCGAGGCGCCCGGCAGTCGCAGGACGGCGTCGACCCGGGCCACCAGCCGCCGTCCCATCGGGTGGAACACCTCGTCGAACGCGGCGTCCCCCACCCGCGTCGACCCGGCCAGCCCGGCCAGCGGGAGCGCGAGGTCCTCCCCGTTGACGGCGAGGTGACCGGCCCGGAAGAGCTCCAGGCAGGCGCGCTGGATCGCCCGGTGGTTGGCCGCGATGAGGTCGGGGTCGTCGCCGGTGCCCCCGCGGTAGGGGCCGGCCACCAGGATCATCAACGGTTCTGTTCCGGTCATGCGCACAGCACCTCCACGTCGGCGTTCTCGAGGGCGGCGAGGGTGTCCTGCGCCGCGGGGGTGAGTCGGGGGTCGCGGGCGCTGCGGTCGGTGACCAGCCGGCCGACCGCGTCCAGCGGGGCGACCGAGGCGAAGGCGCGGACGCCGAGCTTCGAGGCGTCGGCCACCACGAGGCTGCTGCGGGCCTGCTGCAGGGCCACCTGCTTGACCGCGGCGTCCTCGAGGGTGAACTCCGACCAGCCCGCCTCGGCGCTGACCGCCCCGATGGACATGACGAACAGGTCGAAGGTGAGCTGCCGCAGCACCGCGGCGGTGAGCGGCCCGGCCAGGCTGCGCTCGCCCGGCCGGGACTCCCCGCCCACGACCAGCAGCCGGACGCCGGGCCGGTCGGCCAGGGCGTCGGCCGCGGGCAGGCTGAGGACGGCGACGGTGAACGGCCCCTCGCCGGCGGCGGCGCGGTCGGCCAGCGCCCGGGCGACGTGCACCGTCGTCGTCCCGGCGTCGAGCAGGACGGTCGCGCCCGGCTCGACCAGCGCGGCGGCGGCCCGGCCGATCCGGTCCTTGAGGCCGACCTGCCAGCCGGCGCGCGCGGCGAACCCGGCGGCGCTCTCCGGCTCGGCGACGGCGACCGCGCCGCCGCGCACGCGCTCGACCAGACCGCGCGCCTGCAGGGCGTCGAGGTCACGGCGCACGGTCATCTCCGAGACGCCCAGCCGGGACGCGAGGTCGGCCAGCGACGCCCGCCCGGCATTGCGGACCAGGCGGAGCGTCACATCGAGGCGGTCGGTCACGAGGACAGTTCTACCAGTGCCGTGTGAGGTATGTGGAATAATTGTTAGATCGGCCGGGCCGAGCGTGCCCTGGGGCAGTGGTGCTGCGCTTCGCCGTCGCGAGATGGCCGCCCAGGTCGAGCAGGGCCGCGCCCTCCTGCCGGCAGGCCCGCTGGCCTGACGCCACGTCCCGCCGGCCACCCGACCGTCCTTGCCCTCCTCCCGAAAACCACGTGCCCGCTGTCGGTGCCCTCCGCGAGCATGGGGGCCCGGGCGCCGACGGCGCCCGCCGACGACGGAGGGGGAGATGGCCGGCCTGCCGCGCGCGCTCGCGCCCCTGCGCTCCCGGGACTACCGCCTGCTGGCCTCGTCCATGGGGCTGTCGCTGCTCGCGCAGGGCCTGTGGACCGTGGCGCTGGTCTGGCAGGTCGTCGACCTCGGTGGCGGTCCCGGCGCGCTCTCCTTGGCCACCTCGCTGCAGGCCGCCGGCATGCTGGCCAGCACGCTGGTCGGCGGCGCGCTGGCCGACCGGGTGCCGCAGCGGCGCATCCTGCTCGGCGTCGCCCTGCTGCAGACGACGGCGGTCGGGTCGGTGGCGCTGCTGTCGCTGGCCGGCGCCCTGGCGCTCGGGCCGCTCGCCGCGGCGTCCCTGGCCGGCGGGGTCGCGACGGGGCTGTACTACCCGGCCTACTCGGCGCTGGTGCCCGGCGTCGTCCCGCCCGGCGAGCTGCTCGCGGCCAACGGCCTGGAGGGCGTCGTCCGCCCGGCGCTGGCGATGGCCGCCGGTCCCGCGGTCGGCGGCCTGCTGGTGGCGGTCCTCTCCCCGGGCGCGGCGCTGCTGGCGACGGCGCTGACCTCGGCCGCCGCGGCCGCGTGCGTGGCGGCGCTGCCGACGCTGCCGGTCCGCCGCGAGGGCGAGCACCCGGGGCTGCTCACCGATGTCCGCGAGGGCGTCGCCTACATGGTCCGCACCCCCTGGCTGCTGGCCACGCTGCTGTTCGCCTCGCTGATGGTGCTGCTGATCATGGGTCCGTTCGAGGTCCTGGTGCCCTTCGCGGTCCGGGACCGGGCCGGCGGGGGGCCCGCCGAGCACGCCTGGGTGCTGGCCGCCTTCGGCGTCGGCGGTGCCCTGGGGTCGGCCGTCGTCGCCTCGCTGCGGCTGCCGCGCCGCTACCTCACGGTGATGAACCTGCTGTGGGGCGCCGGCTGCGTGCCGCTGGTCGTGTTCGGGGCGACCTCGCAGCTGTGGGTCATGATCGCGGCGGCCGGGCTGCTCGGGGCGGCGTTCGAGGCCGGCACGGTCATCTGGGGCACGCTGCTGCAGCGGCGGGTGCCCCCGGCGCTGCTGGGGCGGGTGTCCAGCCTCGACTTCTTCGTCTCGCTGGCGTTCATGCCGCTGTCGATGGCGCTGGCCGGCCCGGTCAGCCAGTCGCTCGGCCTGACCGGCACCTTCCTGCTCGCCGGGCTGGTGCCGCCGGTGCTCGCCGTCGTCGCCGTCCTGGCGTGGCGGCTGCCCGCCGACGAGCTCGCCCACCCCCTGGACGAGCCCGAGGCGGCCGAGCGGGTCGGCGCCCCGGCCTGAGCGCAGGTCAGCGCCGGGCGTCGACGATCGCGGCCAGCCCGTCGAGGACCCGGGCGAGGCCGAACCGGTAGGCGTGGTCGGGGTCGTGCGCGCTGCCGTGCGCGGCCCCGGCCGCCGCCCCGACCCGGACGGCGCGCGGGTACCGCGCCGGGTCCAGCACCCGGGCCAGCAGGGGCCCGGCCGCGGCCCACCACTGGGCGTCGTCCAGCCCGCTCTGCCGCCGGGCGGCCTGCGCCTCCGCGGCCGCCCGGGCGTTGGCCTGCACGAACGACAGCAGGTGGGTGAGGCAGTCGTCGCGCTCGACGTCGTCCAGGCCGGTGTCGTCGAGGGCGGCCAGCTCGTGCTCGTACTTGGCGGTGGAGCCCGGCCCCAGGGGAGGGCGCAGCGTGGACACCGCGGCGGCCCAGGGGTGGGCCGCGAACAGCGCGCGGTTCTCCTCGGCGACGGCGGTCAGCCGCTCCCGCCAGGGCCGACCGGCGGTGTCGCGGCGGGCCGTCTGCGCGTGGACGGCGTCCAGCATGAGGTCCAGCAGCTCGGCCCGGCCGGGCACGTAGGTGTAGAGCGTCATCGGCGCGACGCCCAGCGCCTGGGCGACCGCGCGCATGGTCACCGCCTCCAGGCCGTCCCGGTCGGCGAGACCGACGGCCGCCGCCACCACCGCGTCGAGGTCCAGCGCCCGGGCCGGTCCGCGCCGCGGGTTCCCGGGTGGCTGCCGCCACAGGAGGGCCAGGGTGCGGGCGGGGTCGCCCGCGCTGCTGCGGTCGGTCGGCACGCGGGCATCCTCCCCGCCGGAACGGCGTACAGTGTACGGAGTTCGTTCCCGCGTCAGGAGGCCCCCGTGCGCATCACCTCCACCGCCGTCTCGCTCAACGTCGACGACGTCCCCGCCAGCAGCGCCTTCCTCGCCCGCCACTTCGGGTTCCGGGAGGAGATGGCCGCCGACGGCTTCGCCTCGCTGACCCGCGAGGACGCCGGCGTCCACGTGGTCTTCCTCCGTCGCGGCCTGCCCACGCTCCCGGCCGACCAGCGCGACGTGCCCGCCGCCGGGCTGATCCTCGCCTTCGTCGTCGACGACCTGGAGGGCGAGCTGCACCGGCTGCAGGACGAGGGCGTGGCGATCACCATGCCCCTGACCGTCGAGGAGTGGGGCGAGCGCGCCTTCCAGGTGCGCGACCCCAACGGCGTGGTCGTGCAGCTCGTGGACTGGAAGGGCTAGACCCGCAGCACGCGCGCCTCCCACGGCCGCAGGACGGCGGGGTCGCCGTCGTCGGCCAGGTTGCCCAGCACCAGCTCCGCGCCGACCGCCTCGGGCAGCAGCTCGTCCAGCGGGTGGGTCGAGGAGCCGAGGTTGCAGACGACGAGCAGCGTCGCGCCGTCCAGGCTGCGGGTGAAGGCGTACAGCTCGTCGTGCTCGGGCAGCAGCATGGTGAAGCCGCCGAGCGCCACCACCGGGTCGTCGTGCCGCAGCGCGATCAACCGCCGGTGGTGGGCGAACACCGAGGTGGGGTCGGCGCGCTGCGCCTGCGCGTTCCACTCGGTGGAGTCGGGGTTGACCGCGATCCACGGCGTCCCGGTGGTGAAGCCGGCGTTCGGCGAGTCGTCCCACTGCACCGGCGTCCGCGCGTTGTCCCGGCTCATCGTGCGCAGCGCGGCCAGCACGGTCCCCGGGTCCTCGCCGTGCGCCACCGCCTGCGCGAAGTGGTTGAGCGACTCGACGTCCCGGAAGTCGTCGATGCCGTCGAACGGGGCGTTGGCCATCCCGAGCTCCTCGCCCTGGTAGACGTAGGGCGTCCCGCGGTGCAGGTGCAGCAGGGTGGCCAGGCAGGTCGCGGAGTCCCGCCGGTACCGCGGCGAGTCGTCGCCGAAGCGCGAGACCGCCCGCGGCTGGTCGTGGTTGTCCCAGTAGAGGGAGTTCCAGCCGACGTCGGCCAGCCCCGCCTGCCAGCGGCCGAAGGAGGCCTTGAGGTCGCGCAACCGCAGCGGCCGCGGGCGCCACTTGGACTCGTCGAAGTCCAGGCCCACGTGCTCGAACTGGAACACCATGTCCACCTCGGCCCGCGCCGGGTCGGTGAACAGCCGGGCCTGCTCCACCGTCACGCCCGGCATCTCACCCACCGTGAGCAGCCGGTCGGACCGCCCGGCGAACACCTCGCGGTGCATCTCCTGCAGGAACTCGTGGATCCGCGGCCCGCACAGGAAGGACGCCGTCCCGTCGCCGTAGGGCAGGCCCGGCAGCGGGGGGCCGTCGCGCAGCGAGCCGTCCGGGGCGACGTCCTTGCTGATCATGTTGATCACGTCCATGCGGAAGCCGTCGACGCCGCGGTCGAGCCAGTCCCGCATCATGGCGTACACCGCCTGGCGGACCTCCGGGTTCTCCCAGTTCAGGTCCGGCTGCTCGCGCGCGAACAGGTGCAGGTAGTACTCGCCGCTGGCCTCGTCGAGCTCCCAGGTCGGCCCGGAGAAGTACGAGTGCCAGTTGGTCGGCTCGGCGCCGGGCTGGCCCGCCGTCAGGCCCGCGCGCGGCGGCCGCCACCAGTACCAGTCGCGCTTGGGGGACGTCCGGGACGCCCTGCTCTCCTCGAACCACGGGTGCTGGTCGCTGGTGTGGTTGACCACCAGGTCCATGACCAGCTTGATCCCCCGCTCGTGCAGGGCGGCGATCAGCTCGTCGAGCTGCGCCAGCGAGCCGAACAGCGGGTCGACGTCGGTGTAGTCGCTGATGTCGTAGCCGTTGTCGGCCTGTGGCGAGGGGTAGATCGGCGACAGCCAGACGACGTCGACGCCCAGGTCGGCGAGGTGGTCGACGCGCTGCAGGACCCCGCCGAGGTCGCCGATCCCGTCGCCGTCGGAGTCCTGGAACGAGCGCGGGTAGACCTGGTAGACGACGGCACGGGTCCACCACGGGGGATCGGCGGGCATGCGCCCAGCCCAGCACGGCGTGCGGCGTCCCGCACCCGCTCCGCTACGGTCCGACCGTGCCCCCTGGTGTGGTTCTCGTGACCGGCGGCAGCCGCGGCATCGGCGCGGCGACCGCGCGCGCCGCGGCGGCGGCCGGGTGGTCGGTCGCGCTCACCTACCGGGACGACGAGGCCGCGGCCGCCGCCGTCGTGGGCGGCATCGAGGCCGCCGGCGGGACCGCGTGCGCCGTCCGCGCCGACGTCTCGGTCGAGGACGACGTCCTGGCCGCCTTCGCCGCCGCCGAGGGCCTGGGCCCGGTGACCGGGCTGGTGGCCAACGCCGGGATCGTGGGCCGGCGGGCGCGGGTCGACGAGCTGACCGCCGAGCGGGTGCAGCGCATGCTGGCGGTCAACGTGCTGGGCACCGTCCTGTGCTGCCGGGAGGCGGTGCGGCGGATGTCCACCCGGTACGGCGGCTCCGGCGGGTCGATCGTGCTGGTCTCCTCGGCCGCCAGCCGGCTGGGCTCACCCGGGGAGTACGTCGACTACGCGGCCAGCAAGGGCGCGGTCGACACGCTGGGGGTCGGCCTGGCCCGCGAGGTGGCCGGGGAAGGGATCCGGGTCAACGTCGTGCGGCCCGGGATCATCGAGACGGAGATCCACGCCAGCGGCGGCCAGCCCGACCGGGTCGCGCGGGTGGGGCCGACCGTGCCGATGGGCCGGGCCGGTCTGCCCGAGGAGGTCGCGGCCGCCGTGCTGTGGCTGCTGGGTGACGGCGCGGGCTACTGCACCGGCAGCCTGCTCGACGTCGCCGGGGGCCGCTGATCAGCCCTCCGGGGGCGTGTGGTGGACGGCCTCCACGTTGTTGCCGTCGGGGTCGCGGAGGAAGACGCCGTAGTAGCCGGGGTGGTACTCGGGCCAGACCCGGGGCTCGTGCAGCACCTCGGCACCCTGCTCCCGGGCCAGCGCGAACACCTCGTCCACCGCCGCCCGCGACGGCGCGCGCAGCGCCAGGTGCACCGGCCGCTCGGTGCCCTCGGCCAGCGGGCTCAGCCACAGCTGCGGGAACCCGTCCGGCCCGCACATCCCCACGACGGGGCCGCCCGGCGTCTCGTACCGCATCGCCTCGCGCAGGCCCGCCGGCGCGAACACGGTGGTGTAGAAGTCCACAGCGGCCGGGACGTCGGAGCACTGCAGCCCCAGGTGGTCGATCACGCCGCCGGACCGTAGCCCGCCCGGCGACCCGGCGGAACCGCTGTTTGGATGGGGGACGACCGTCGGGACCCACCCGGCACCGACCCCCAGGAGAACCGATGGCCGAGCCCACCCGACCCGACGTCGAGCCGCCGACCGGCCCCGCGCCCGACGACCTGGTGATCGAGGAGATCACCGTCGGGGACGGCCCCGAGGCGAAGGCCGGGGACCTGGTCAGCGCGCACTACGTCGGCGTCACCCACGACGGCGGTGAGCAGTTCGACGCCTCGTGGGACCGCGGCGACCCGCTGGAGTTCCGCCTCGGCGTCGGCATGGTCATCCAGGGCTGGGACGAGGGCATCCAGGGGATGCGGGTCGGCGGACGGCGCCGGCTGACCATCCCGCCGCACAAGGCCTACGGCGACCGCGGCGCGGGCGGGGTCATCAAGCCCGGCGCGACCCTCGTCTTCGTCGTCGACCTCGTCGGCGTGAGGTGACGGAGGACCCCTTCCAGGGTGCCCTCGCAGGCTCGGGGCGCCCTGGAGGGGGCTGGGTACGACCCCGTCAGGCGGCGGTGTCGTCCGGCTCGGCCTCGACGACGGTCACCGTCGCCAGGTAGCGCCGGACGGCGTCGCGGCTGCGGGCCAGGCAGGTGAGCTGCTCCTCCAGTCGTACGAGCTCGCCGCGCAGCTGAGTCGCGAACGTGGCGGTGCAGGTCGCCGTCCAGCCGGTCACAGCCGGCCCGCCCTCCAAGCCCATGTCGAGCACGGCCCGGACGAACCGGGTGGGCAGACCTGCGTCGAGCAGGGCGCGGACCTGCCGCACCCGGTCGACGTCGGCCTCGCTGTACTCGCGGTAGCCGTTCGCCGACCGCGTGGGCGTCACCAGGTGCTGCTCCTCGTAGTAGCGCAGCATCCGGGTGCTCACACCGGTGCACCCGGCCAGCTCGCCGATCCTCATACCGCCCTCCTCCGCGACGGTCCGTGGGCTTGACCTTCACACCGGTGTCAAGGTCGAGCATCCGCTCATGGCCTGTGACACCACCCCGGTCCCCGTCCCGGCAGCGGCGCTCCACGGCGCCGCGTGCGCTCCGCCGCAGTGGACGCTGACCGCACTCACCGCGGTCGCGTTCGCCACGGTCACCATCGAGCTCAGCCCGACCGGCCTGCTGCCGGTGATCGCTGCCGACCTCGCGGTGAGCCCGTCGGCCGCCGGGGCCCTCGTGGCCACCTGGGCGGTCACCCTGGCCGCGACCAGCCTCGCGCTGGTGCGGGCCACCGGCCGTCTGCCCCGGCAGCGGGTCCTCGCCGTGGCGCTGCTCGTGTGCGGCGCAGCGACGCTGGCCACCGCAGCGGCGCCGTCGCTGGGCGTCGCCGTCGCCGCCCGGGTGGTCGGCGCGGCCGCCCACGGCCTGGTGTGGGCGCTGCTGGTCCCGCACGTCGCGGGTCTCGTGCCGCCCGAGCGGCTGGGTCGCGCGGTGTCCACGGTGCTGGTCGGGCCGACGGCGGCGAGCGTGCTCGGCGTCCCGGTCGCTGCGTCGCTGGGTGGGGTGCTCGGTTGGAGGTGGACGCTCGCGCTCCTGGCCGCGCTCACCCTGCCACCGGCGCTGGTCCTGGTCCGCGGCCGCACGGTCCGGCGGGACGGGGCGGGCACGGCCGTCGGGGCCTGGTGGCGGGACCCCAGCGCGCGGCCGGTAGTGCGCACCGCGGTCGGGACCGCGGCGCTGCTCGCGGGCCACTTCGCGGCGGCCACCTACCTGGCGGTCCTCGTGACCGACGGCGCAGGGCTACCGGGCGACGCCGTCCCTGCGGTGCTGCTCGTGTTCGGCCTGGCCGGCGTCCTGGGCCTCGCCGTCGCCGGGCCGCTGTCGGACCGCCGGCCCGCCACCGCGCTGCCGGCCGTCGCGGTCTCCTTCGCCGCCGGGCTCGCGGCACTGGTGCTGGTCGGGACGCACCCCGCCGTCGCGGTCACCCTGGTCGCGGTCTGGGGCGTGCTCATCGGGCTGCTGCCGCCGGTGTTCCAGACCCGCGTGACACGGATCGCCGCGCCGGAGATCCGCGACGTCGCCGGCGCGGTCGCGATCACGGCCCTCAACGTGGGCATCGCCGCCGGCGCGGCCCTCGGCGGCCTCGTGCTGGCCCGATCCGGGCCGACCGGGTTGGTGCTCGCGGCGGCGAGTGCGGCTGCGACCGGTGCCCTGGTGCTCCTGGTGCGGAAGCCGGTGGTTGCGCCGGGCAACGACGGGGCACGGGAGGCGCCATGACCGAGCCGGGACCGACCCGCGACCACGCCCTGGCGGAGGAGGCGGCCGGCGAGTCCGGCGGCGGGGAGTCGACCGGCACCGTCGTCGTCGCCGGGCTGGCCAACATGGGCATCGCCGTCGCCAAGCTCGTCGGCGGTCTGCTC
Source organism: Geodermatophilus sp. SYSU D00779 (assembly GCF_054050595.1). Lineage (NCBI taxonomy): Bacteria > Bacillati > Actinomycetota > Actinomycetes > Geodermatophilales > Geodermatophilaceae > Geodermatophilus > Geodermatophilus sp. SYSU D00779. The sequence goes on along the minus strand of NZ_JBJGZQ010000023.1, from coordinate 73,320 downwards.
AGCCACTCCTCGGCGATGCTGTCGGAGGCGGCGCACTCGCTCGCCGACACGATCACCGAGGTGCTGCTGTTCGTGGCGCTCAAGCGCGGCAACCGGGCGCCGGACGCCCGGCACCCGGTCGGCTACGGCCGGGAGACCTACTTCTGGGCGCTGCTGGCCTGCCTGGCCACCTTCACCCTCGGCGCCGGCTTCTCCTTCTACCAGGGCGTCACGACCATCGTCGGGGGTGAGGAGCAGGGCGACCCGCTGGTGGCCTACGTCGTCCTGGCGGTGTCCTTCGTCCTCGAGGGCACCTCGCTGCTCAAGGCCGTCCGCCAGGTGCGCGGCTCGGCCCGCCGGTGGGGGACGACGCCCCGCCGCTACCTCGCCGCCACCACCGACACCACGGTCAAGGCGGTGACCTTCGAGGACAGCGCCGCCCTGGTCGGCCTCGTGCTCGCCGCGCTGGGCCTGTTCCTCGAGCAGGTCACCGGCAGCGCCACCTGGGACGGCCTCGCGGCGCTCGCCATCGGCGTCCTCCTGCTGCTGGTCGCCGGGTCGCTGGCGCGGGCCAACGTCTCGCTGCTCATCGGTCAGTCGCTGCCCCGCCGGCTCGAGGACCAGCTGCGCGCCGAGGTCGCCGGCCTCGACCAGGTCGTCGACGTCCCGGTCCTGCTCACCACCGTGATCGGGCCCGGTCAGGTCATCGTCTCGGCCAAGGTCGACTTCGCCGACGAGGTGACCGTCGCCGACATCGAGCGCGCCTCCGACGAGGCCGAGCGGCGGTTGGTCGCCCGGTACCCGGGGGTGCGCTACGTCTTCCTCGACCCCACGCCTGGGGACGGCCGGGCGCGGGCGGGAGCGCACCGGCCGGAATGAGCCGGGCGGGCGTGCGGTTGGTGCGCTCCGTGCGCATCGAGGTCTGGTCCGACGTCGTCTGTCCGTGGTGCTACATCGGCAAGCGCCGGCTGGAGGCCGCGCTCGAGCGGTTCCCGCACCGCGACGAGGTCGAGGTCGTCTGGCGCTCCTTCCAGCTGGACCCGAGCACCCCCGAGGGCGAGACCCACGCGACCCTCCCGGCGCTGGCCGCTACGTTCGGCCGCCCGGTCGAGGACGTGCGCGGGATGATGCGGCACGTCGAGGAGACCGCCGCCGGTGAGGGCCTGCGCTACGACCTGGCGAGCGGTGTCAGCGGCAACACGCTGCTGGCCCACGAGCTCGTCCACCTGGCCGCCGAGCGCGGGCTGCAGGGTGCGGTGAAGGAGCGGCTGCTGCACGCGCACTTCGAGGAGGGGCGCTCGGTCTTCGACGTCGACTCCCTCGCGGCGCTGGCAGGGGAGGTCGGCCTGGACGAGACCGAGGTGCGCGCCGCGCTCGCCGACCACCGCTACCGGCCCGCCGTCCTCGACGACATCCGCACCGCGCGGGAGCTCGGCGCGACCGGTGTCCCCTTCTTCGTCGTCGACCGCAGGTACGGCGCCGCCGGCGCCCAGCCCGCCGACCTGCTGCTGCAGGTGCTCGAGCAGGCGTGGGCCGACACCGCACGGTCAGGTCAGCAGGTCGCAGGCCGCCCGTAGCGCCCGCTGGGCGTCGGCTGCCGTCTCCCGGACGACGTCGGCGGCGGGCCGTTCGCCGGTGACCCGCTTGACCGCCTCCCCGGCGTGGAGCGGCGCCGCGGAGAGGTCGCCAGCGCCCACGCCATGAGGTCGATGCCGAACGACAGGCCGTCAGCCGCGGGGATCGCGGCCTGCGCGGCCACGGAGCCCCTCGTGGCGGCGTTGCCGACGCCGGTCATCCCGAGGCCCCGCCGAGGGAGACGGCGCGTGCGAGCGAACCGCCGGCCGCACCGGCCATCGGGGCTCCGACGACCGGTGCGGCCAGCGCGGACGTGCGGGTCGGCGGCGTGCGGATCACGCCGCCGTCGTGCCCACCCGGGCCGGCCTCCCCGCGGGGCCCGCCGCGCGCTCGCGAGTGGTGGGGCCCGCAGGGAGGTCCTCCCGCTACTGGGTGGCGGGTCCGCCCTGCTCGGTCCCGGAGATCTGCCGCAGGAACTCGTGGCAGCGCCGCGCCCGCGCGGAGTCCTGCTCCATGACCTCGCGGAAGAACGACGCGATGTCCTGCAGCCCGGCGTTCTCCGCGTCACGGACGTACTGGCCGTAGTCGTGCCCGGCCTTGAGCGAGTGGTACTGCACCGAGATGAGGTCGTAGGTGACGTCCTCGAAGCCGGTCTCACCGGTGGCCATGGAGGTCCTCCTCCTCGCTGAGGGACTGGGGCCCGAGGGTTGCCCGGCCGACGAGTCCTGAAACGGACTGCCCCGTCTCAGTCGCGCGGCGCCTCGGAGAACGCGCCGCCGGTCACGTCGCCGCCGCCGGCGTCGTCGGCCGCGTCCCGGCCGGCGGTCAGGCCCTGCTCGGCCAGCTCGTCCTCGCCGGTCGAGACGGCGTCGTCCTCGGTGGAGGCGAGGTCCTCGCCCTGCCCCAGGGCGCCGGGGTCGGCCTGCAGGGTGCGCGGGTCGTTGAGCGGGTCGGGGACGTCCGGGTCGGTGACGGTCATGGGCTCCCCGTGCCCGGCCGGTCGACGCGCCAACCCCTGGCCTGACGCGTAACACTTGTGTTACACATCTGCCCGTGGAGGCGCTCGCGGCGCTCGCCGACCCGACCCGGCGCGAACTGGTCGCCCTGCTGGCGCGGGGCGAGCTGGCGGCGGGGGAGCTCGCGGAGCGGTTCCCGGTGAGCCGCCCGGCGATCAGCCGGCACCTGCGCGTGCTGCGCGAGGCCGGGCTGGTCCGCAGCCGGGTGGAGGGACGCCGGCGGCTCTACGCGCTCGACCCGCGCCCGCTGCGGGAGCTCGACGACTGGCTGGCGTCCTACCGCGACCTGTGGGCCCAGCGGTTCGACGCACTGGACACCGAGATCGCCCGCGGTCGGCGGGCGCGGAGGAGCGGAGAGACCCCATGACCGTGCAGGACGCGATGGCCCGACGTGGCGTCGTCACCACCGAGGCCGACGGCCGGCAGCGCCTGGAGTTCCACCGCTCGTGGCCCGACCCGGTCGAGGACGTGTGGTCGGCGCTCACCGAGCCCGACCGGATGGCCCGCTGGATCGGCACCTACGACGGCGAGCGCGCCCCCGGCGGCACCGGCACCTTCACGATGACCCACGAGCAGGAGCCGGTCGGCGAGGCGATGACGGTCGTCGAGTGCGACCCGCCGCGGCGCCTCGTCGTCTCCTGGGTGGGCCAGGACGACTGGACCGTCGAGGTGGACCTGTGGAGCGAGGGCGGCCGGACGGTCCTGCGCTTCCGGCAGGTCTTCGCCGCGGACGCCGACGTCGCCGACTTCGCCGCCGGCTGGCACTGGTACCTGGACAAGCTCGACGCCGAGGTCGGCGGGCGCCCCGCCCCGCGGGACTGGGACGCCTTCGCCGCCGACGTCGCCGCGCCGGTCTACGGGGTGTCGACCGGCTCCTGAGCCGATCAGCTCGGGCTGGTCGTCTGCACCGGGTCGGGCCCGGTCCACGGGCCGAGCGTGGTGAGCAGCCGGTCGCGCGCGGCCAGCCGCGGCCCGGCCTGGACGGGGTAGGCGTCGTACCCGGCGGTGAGCTCCCGGGCGGCGTGGACGGCGAAGTTCGGGTCGTCCTGGGCCTCCCGGGCGACCGCGACCAGGTCGGCCGAGCCGCTGGCGACGACCGCCTCGGCCTGGCGGGCGTCCACGATGAGCCCGACGGCCATCGTGGCGACGCCGGCCTCGGTGCGCACCCGGGCCGCGAAGGGCACCTGGTAGCCGTAGCCGATGGGGTGCTGCCAGCCGCCGCCCAGCCCGCCGCCGGAGGTGTCGACCACGTCCACCCCGCGGGCGGCCAGCTCCCGGGCGAACGCCACGGTGTCCTCGAGGGTGACCCCGTCGGACGAGCCGTCGACCGAGGAGACCCGCACGAACAGCGGCCGGTCCTCGGGCCACGCGGCTCGCACCGCCTCGACGACCTCGAGCGGGAAGCGCATCCGGGCCTCCGGCGAGCCGCCGTAGCCGTCCTCGCGCCGGTTGGTGAGCGGGGAGAGGAACTGGTTGAGCAGGTAGCCGTGCGCCGCGTGCACCTCGACGACGTCGAAGCCGGCGGCCAGGGCCCGCCGGGTCGCCGTGACGAACGCGTCGCGGATCCCGGCCATCTCCTCGACGGTCAGGGCGTGCGGCTCCGGCCAGCCCGGGCCCACGGGGACGGCGCTGGCCGACACGGTCGGCCAGGGCTGCTCGCCGGGGCGGGCGCTCTCCTCGGTCACCGGGCCGGTGCCGTCCCACGGCCGCAGGCTGCTGGCCTTGCCGCCGGCGTGCGCCAGCTGGATGCCGGCCCGCGCGCCGGAGGCGTGCAGGAAGTCGACCACGCGGGCCAGTCCGGGCACGTGCGCGTCGGACCACAGCCCGACGTCCCCGTGGCTGATCCGGCCCTCGGCGGTGACCGCGGTGGCCTCGACCAGCACCAACCCGAAGCCGCCGAGGGCGAAGCGGCCGAGGTGGACCAGGTGGTAGTCGCCGACGAGGCCGTCGGTCACCGAGTACTGGCACATCGGTGCCACGACCAGCCGGTTCGGCAGGGTCACCCCACGGAGGGTCAGCGGTGCGAGCAGGGCGGGGCGGGTCGGTGCGGTGTCCACGGACCAGGTCAACGCACGTCCCCACCAGGGACTTCCGGCCCGCGAGGTAGACGTCTTATACGTAACATCTCTCACGGTTACAGTGGACGTCCCCGCCGTTAGGCTGTCCGGAACCGGAACCCCACCGGTACCCGTGGCGCCCCGGCGGCCCGGACGACAGCTGAGCAGGACGAAACACCAGCGCCGGCGGCAATCACCCCGGTGTACCCAGAGGATGGAGACGCCGTGACTTCTGTGGCCACCCCCGGTCTCGACAACGCCCCGACCACCCACGCCCGGCTGCTGGCCTGGGTGCGCGAGATGGCCGAGCTGACCACCCCGGACCGGGTCGTGTGGGTCGACGGCAGCGACGAGGAGTGGGAGCGGCTCACCCGGCAGCTGGTCGACGCGGGGACCTTCACCCGCCTGGAGAAGAAGCCCAACTCCTTCTGGTGCGCCTCCGACCCCAGCGACGTCGCCCGCGTCGAGGACCGCACCTTCATCTGCTCGGTCGACGAGGCCGACGCCGGTCCCACCAACAACTGGATGGACCCGGGCGAGATGAAGTCGATCATGACCGAGCTGTACCGCGGGTGCATGCGTGGCCGGACGATGTACGTCATCCCCTTCTGCATGGGCCCGGTCGAGGCCGAGAACCCGATGTTCGGCGTCGAGCTGACCGACTCCGAGTACGTCGTCGTCTCGATGCGCGTCATGGCCCGCATCGGCAGCGCGATCCTCGAGGCGATGGGTGAGGACCGGCCGTTCGTGCCGGCGATGCACTCCCTGGGCGCCCCGCTCGACGAGGGCCAGCAGGACGTGCCCTGGCCCTGCAGCGACACCAAGTACATCGTGCACTTCCCCGAGGAGCGCATGATCTGGTCGTACGGCTCGGGCTACGGCGGCAACGCCCTGCTGGGCAAGAAGTGCTACTCGCTGCGCATCGCCTCGGTGATGGCCCGCGACGAGGGCTGGCTCGCCGAGCACATGCTGATCCTCAAGCTGACCAGCCCCCAGCAGAAGACCTACTACATCGCCGCGGCGTTCCCCTCGGCCTGCGGCAAGACCAACCTGGCGATGCTCGAGCCGACCATCCCGGGGTGGAAGGTCGAGACCCTCGGCGACGACATCGCCTGGATGCGCTTCGGCGAGGACGGCCGGCTCTACGCGCTCAACCCCGAGTTCGGCCTCTTCGGCGTCGCCCCGGGCACCGGCTGGGACACCAACCCCAACGCGATGCGCACCATCGACAAGGGCAACTCGGTGTTCACCAACGTCGCGCTCACCGACGACGGCGACATCTGGTGGGAGGGCATGACCGAGGAGCCCCCGGCCCACCTGACCAGCTGGAAGAAGCAGGACTGGACGCCGGGGAGCGACGAGCCCTCCAGCCACCCGAACAGCCGCTTCTGCACGCCGATCACCCAGTGCCCGATCCTGGCGCCGGAGTACACCGACCCGAAGGGCGTGCCGATCTCGGCGATCCTCTTCGGGGGCCGCCGCAAGACCACCATCCCGCTCGTCACCGAGGCCCGGGACTGGAACCACGGCGTGTTCATGGGCGCCACGCTGTCCTCGGAGACGACGGCCGCGGCCACCGGCGCCGTCGGCGTCGTCCGCCGCGACCCGTTCGCGATGCTGCCCTTCATCGGCTACAACGCCGGTGACTACTTCGGCCACTGGGTCGAGACCGGCAAGCAGCACGACGCCACCAAGCTGCCGAAGATCTTCTACGTCAACTGGTTCCGCCGCGACGAGGACGGCGGCTTCCTGTGGCCGGGCTTCGGGGAGAACAGCCGGGTCCTCAAGTGGGTCGTCGAGCGGCTCGAGGGCACCGCGGCGGCCGAGGAGACCGCGGTCGGCCACGTGCCGACGCCGGACTCGCTGGACGTCTCCGGGCTGGACATGACCCGCGAGCAGGTGGAGAAGGCCCTCGCCGTGGACAAGGACGAGTGGCGCGCCGAGGTCCCGCAGATCACCGAGTGGTTCCAGAAGTTCGGCGACAAGCTCCCCAGCACCATGTGGGACGAGCTCGCCATCCTGGAGCACCGACTCGCCTGAGGGAGAACCACCCTGCAGGGCCCCGCACCGGTCAACGGCGACCGGTTCGGGGCCCTGCGCCGTCCCGGGGTCGGGCGCGCTGCACCGGCACGAGCGCCGCCGGGCCGCGGTCGCGTGGGTCGGTTAGCGTGGGTCGTACCGGCGCCCTCCTCACCTGAGACGACAGGTCACCTCCCCGTGCCCAACCCCTACCTGCACGTGCTGCGCACGCCGCACGCGCGGCCGATGGTGCTGGCCGCCTTCATCGGCCGCCTGCCGCTGTCGATGGTCGGACTCGGCTCGGTGCTGCTCATCGCCTCGGAGACCGGCAGCTACGGGCTCGGCGGAGCGGTCGCCGCGACCGGGGCCGTCACCACGGCCGTCTCCGGGCCGCTGCTCGGCCGCTGGGCCGACACCCACGGCCAGCGCCGCACGCTGCTGCCGGTGCTCGCCGTCTTCATCGCCGCGGGCTGCGTGTTCCTGCCCGCGGTCAAGGAGGACTGGCCCCGCTGGATCCTGTTCGCCTCGGCCGGGCTGGCCGGCGCCTGCATCCCGCCGGTGGCCTCGATGATCCGGGTGCGCTGGACCCACCTGCTGCGCGGCACGCACCGGCTGCCGGCCGCGCTGGCGATGGAGTCGGTGGTCGACGAGTTCGTCTTCATCGTCGGCCCGGTGCTGGTCACCTTCCTGTCCACCACCGGGCACGCCACCTCCGGGGTGGTCACCGCGTTCGTCTTCGCCGTGATCGGCAGCCTGCTGTTCGCCGCCCAGACCCGCACCGAGCCGCCACCGCACGGGCACGCCGCTCGCAGCGGCCCGTCGGCGATCCGCACACCCGGCATCCGGGTGCTCTTCGTCGTCGGCGCCGCCGTGGGCGCGGTCCTGGGCACCCTGGAGATCGCGCTGGTGGCCTTCGCCGACGAACGCGGCGCCATGGCGCTGTCCGGCGTCCTCATCGCCGCCCTCGCGGTCGGGTCCATGGCCAGCGGCATCGGGTGGGGCAGCGTGCACTGGCGGCACCCCCTGCGGCACCGGCTGGTCGTCGTCCTGGGGGTGCTGACCGTGCTGAGCCTGCCGCTGGCGCTGGTCGGCGACGTGTGGGTGATGATCCCGTTCGTGGTGCTCGCCGGGCTGGCCGTCTCGCCGTCCCTGATCAGCTCGTTCACGCTGGCCGAGGTCCTGGTGCCGCGCTCGGCGACCACCGAGGCCTTCACCTGGATCGGCACGGCGCTCGGCCTGGGCGTCGCGGTGGGGTCCTCGGCGGCCGGCAAGCTGGTCGACACGGTCGGGGCCAACAGCGCGTTCCTGGTGGCCACCCTCGCCGCCGCGATCGCCACGGTGGTGGTCGCGGCCACCCAGCGGCTGCTGCACGTGCCGGCCGAGCACGCCGCCGAGCCGGCGATGGCCCGCTGACGTCGGTCAGGACGACCCCCGTGCAGAGCCCGTCCGCCCCCCGGTCCATCGACGAGGTGCTCGAGGAGACGCGCGGCCGCCTGCGCCGCCTCGAGCCGGCCGAGGCGGCGGCGCGGATGGCGGCGGGCGCCCTGCTCGTCGACACCCGCCCGGTCGCCCAGCGGGCGGCCGACGGCGAGGTGCCCGGCGCGCTGGTGGTCGAGCGCAACGTGCTCGAGTGGCGGCTGGACCCGGCCAGCGACGCGCGGCTGCCCGAGGCCACCGACCACGACGTCGAGGTCATCGTGCTGTGCAACGAGGGCTACGCCTCCAGCCTCGCCGCCGACTCGCTGCGGGCCCTGGGCCTGCACCGCGCCACCGACGTCGTCGGCGGCTACCAGGCCTGGGCCGCGGCCGGCCTGCCCACCACCCGGGACGCCGAGCGCTGACCCGCGCGCGGCCGGCCGCCGGCGGTGGCCGGCAGTTGCGCGTCCCGCCCGAGCGCCTGCCGCGCTGGCTGGACGGCGTCGCCGCCCGGCACGGCGCCTTCGACAGCGTCGAGCTCGTCGACGGGGCGGTGCGGGTGACCTGCGCGGACGGCACCGAGGTCACCCTGCGGGCGCCGTTCGACTGGCGGCCCGGGCCGGCTGCACCGTCCCCACCCACCCCGCCGCTGCTCACCTCGTTCAGCGCGGCGGTCCGGGTGCCGCACCGCGCCGCCGTCCTCCTGGTCCGCCGCGGACGGTGGGCGGTCGGGGTGTTCGACGGCTCCGACCTGGTGGTCTCCAAGGTCGACGCCCGCCAGGTCCAGGGGCGGACGGCGGCCGGCGGCTGGTCGCAGCAGCGCTTCGCCCGGCGACGGGCCAACCAGACCGACGCCGTGGTGGGCGCCGCGGCCGAGACCGCCGTGCGGGTGCTCGGGCCGCACGCCGGCGCGGCCGAGGCGTTGTTCACCGGTGGCGACCGCGGCCTGGTGGACGACGTGCTGGCCGACCCGCGGCTGCGGGCGCTGGCCGCGCTGCGCCGCGGGCCGGCCCTCGAGGTCGGCGACCCCACCAAGGCCGTGCTGCTCGCGACCCCGGAGCAGTTCCGGGCCGTCGAGGTCCTCATCAGGGAGCCCGGGGAGGGGATCCAGGTGCCGAAAGGCCCGTGACGGAGGGCGCTGCGCGGCGTAGCGTCCTTCGACCGTGTCCTCCGCATCGAGCGAGACGACCACCGCCCCCGACCCCGTCCTCGCCGCCGAGCGCGCCCACCTGGTGCGCGCGGCCGACTGCCTGACCGTCATGCGCGCGAGCGCCTCCGCCGTCGTCGACGTCGGCGTCGACGCCTGGGCCTCCGAGCGCCTCGGCGCCGCCCGCGCCGAGCGGCTGCGGGCGCTGGCCGCCGACCCCCGCGTCCCGCCGTTCTTCGGGCGCACCGACACCGACACCGAGACCTTCCACATCGGCCGCCGGCACGTGCGCGACGCCGACGGCACCCCGGTCGTCATCGACTGGCGGGCGCCGATGAGCCGGCCGTTCTACCGGGCCAGCGCCGCCGATCCGCAGGGTCTGGTGCGCCGCCGCCGCTTCGGCTTCTCCGGCGGCGAGCTGACCAGCTACGAGGACGAGCTGCTCGGGGTGGGGGAGACCGCGACCAGCAGGCTGCTCGAGGAGGAGATCGAGCGCCCGCGCTCCGGCCCGATGCGCGACATCGTCGCCACCATCCAGCCCGACCAGGACGCGATCGTGCGGGCGCCGCTGGCCGAGTCGATCTGCGTGCAGGGCGCCCCCGGCACCGGCAAGACCGCCGTCGGCCTGCACCGCGCCGCCTACCTGCTCTACACCCACGGCGGACAGCTGGCCCGCACCGGCGTCCTCGTCGTCGGGCCCAACCGCGCGTTCCTCCGCTACATCGAGCAGGTGCTGCCCACCCTCGGCGAGGTCGACGTCGAGCAGACCACCGTCGCCGAGCTGACCGCCCGGGTGCCGGTGCGCGGCGTCGATGCCCCGGAGGTCGCCGTCCTCAAGGGCGACGCCCGCCTGGCCGAGGTGCTGCACCGCGCGCTGTGGGGCTCGATCGCCAAGCCGGCGGACGACGTGCAGGTGCCGCTGGCCGGGCGCCGCCGCCGGGTACCGGTCGAGCGGCTCAAGCGCCACGTCGACGACCTGCGCCGCCGCGGCCGGGCCGGCGAGGACCAGCAGGTGCTGCACCACGCAGCCGGCCGGGAGCGGCTGGCCATGCTGCTGGCCGAGGACGCCCGCCGGCAGGCCGAGGCCGCCGGTGGCAGCCCCACGGACGCCGAGACCCGCCGGGCCGCCCGCAGCGCCGAGGTGCGCGCATTCTGCGACGCGGTCTGGCCGGCGTGGGACGCCGCGGAGCTGGTGCACGCCCTGCTCACCGACCCCGCCGTCCTGGCCCGGGCCGCCCGCGGGGTGCTCGACGACGCCGAGCAGGCGCTGCTGCTCCGCCCGGCCGGCCCCGTGCGCAGCGCCCCGTGGACCGAGGCCGACGCGGTGCTGGTCGACGAGGTCGCCGGCCTGCTCGAGCGCACCGCCGGCTACGGGCACGTGGTCGTCGACGAGGCGCAGGACCTCTCGCCCATGCAGTGCCGCGCGATCGCCCGCCGCCTGGCCGCCGGGTCGCTGACCGTGCTCGGCGACCTCGCCCAGGCCACCAGCCCGTGGTCGGCGGCCGACTGGGGCCGCACGCTCGCCGGCCTGGGTCGCCCCGACACCGCCGTCCGGCCGCTGACCCGCGGCTACCGCGTGCCCGGCGAGGTGCTCGACTACGCCAACCGGCTGCTGCCGGCGATCGCGCCGGGCCTGCCGGCCGCCACCGCGGTGCGCCGCGGCGCCGGCTCCCTGCGCATCCGCGCCGACGGCCCGCTGCCCGAGGTGGTCCGCGAGCTCGCCGCGACGCCGGGCTCCACCGGCGTCGTCTGCGCCGACGCCGCCGTGCCCGAGGTGGCCGGCGCGCTGGTCGGGGCCGGGCTGCCCGCGGTGGTGCTGGGGGACGACGGCGACGCGGGCCTGCTCGCCGTCGTCCCGGCGACGCTGGCCAAGGGGCTGGAGTTCGACGCCGTCGTCGTGGTGGACCCCGCCGCGATCGCCGCCGCCGAGCCGCGCGGGCTGCACCGCCTCTACGTCGTCCTCACGCGGGCGGTGAGCACACTGGTGGTGCTGCACTCCGGGGACCTGCCGGAGCTGCTGGCAGCGTGACGCGTGTGCCGTGCGGGTCCGGGCGGACCGGCCCGTGCGGCGCGCATGGTTGTGACCGACACCGATCCCTGATCGAGTGGCACTCCACGGAAGGGGGCCCATGGACCTGCGCACCGACGCACGGGTCAGGACGCTGCTCAAGCTCGCCGCCACGGTCGTGGTGGCCGGAGCACTCGTCGCGGGACTCCTCTTCCCGTGGGTCGGCGGACCCGCGGTGGCCGCCCAGCAGTCGACCAGCCTGCTCGGCGACCTCCCCACCGAGCTGACCGTCGACGCCCCGCCGGCCAACACCGTGCTGCTGGCCGCCAACGGTGAGGTCATCACCTCCTTCTACGAGGAGAACCGCGCCCCGGTGACCGGTGACCGCATCGCCGAGGTCATGAAGCAGGCGATGGTCGCCATCGAGGACGCCCGGTTCTACGAGCACCACGGCCTCGACGTGCAGGGCACCGCTCGCGCGCTGATGACGAACATCGCCGCGGGCGGCGTGCAGGAGGGCGGGTCGACGCTCACCCAGCAGCTGGTCAAGCAGACCCTGCTGCAGACCGCCGACACCCCGGAGGAGCGCCGCGCGGCCACCGAGCAGACGCTGGGCCGCAAGCTGCGGGAGGCCCGGCTGGCGCTGGCCCTCGAGGACAGCTACTCCAAGGACGAGCTGCTCACCCGTTACCTCAACATCGTCTACTTCGGGCAGAACGCCTACGGCGTCCAGCCCGCCGCGCAGGCGTTCTTCGGCGTCGACGCCGCCGCCCTCACCCTGCCGCAGGCCGCGCTGCTGGCCGGCCTGGCGCAGAGCCCGACCCAGGACGACCCGTTCACCAACCCGGAGGCGGCCACCGCGCGCCGCAACGAGGTCCTCTCCCGGATGGCCGAGCAGGGCCGCGTGTCCCCGGCGGACGCCGCCGCCGCGCAGGCCGCGCCGCTCGGCCTCGCCCCCGCCCCGGCGCCGCGCCGCGGCTGCGTCGAGGCCACGGTCGGCGCGTTCGTCTGCGACTTCGTGCAGCGCTACCTGGTCCAGGAGCTGGGGCTGACCCAGCAGCAGCTGGACAACGGCGGCTACGTCGTCCGGACCACCCTGGACGCCGACCTGCAGCGCGCCGGGGACGCCGCCGTCCTCGAGACGCTGGCCATGGGCAACTCGCTGGCCGGCATGTTCACCGCCGTCGAGCCGGGCACCGGCCACCTGCTGGCGATGAGCGTCAACCGCGTGTTCGGCTACGACCAGGAGGACCCGGCGCAGGAGTCGTTCAACCTCAACCTCGCCCCCAGCAAGGGCTCGGGGTCGACCTACAAGGTCTTCACCGCCGCTGCCGCGCTGGACCGGGGCTACTCCGGCTACTACACGCTGACGACGTCGGACCCCTACGTCTCCCGCGTCTACCGGGACGGCGCCGGGCGCTACGACGTCGAGAACGCCGGCACCTTCCGCTCGACGCTGGACCTGACCACCGCGCTCTACCAGTCCTCCAACACCTACTTCCTCGCCCTCGAAGACGCCCTGGGCAGCGTCGAGGAGCCGGTGCGGATGGCCGAGCGGATGGGCCTGTTCCAGTTCAGCGACCCGGCCCTGCCGCAGCAGATCATCGACGAGAACCGCGGGTCGTTCACCTTCGGCGCCGAGGCCACCAGCCCGCTCGCCCTGGCCAGCGCCTACTCGACGCTGGCGGCCGGCGGCACGCAGTGCGACGTCGTCCCGGTGACCGCGGTGCTCGACCAGCACGGCGAGCCCGCGGTCGGGTCGGACGGCGAGCCGCTCGCGGTCGGCGACCGCTGCACCCCTGAGGCGATCAAGCCCGGCGTGGCCAACACGCTCAACCAGATGCTGCGCAAGGACGTCGAGCCGGGCTACTCCGGAGCGACCGGTACCCGCGCCTACGTCCCGGGTCACCAGATCGCCGGCAAGACGGGGACGTCCCAGGACAACGACTCGATCGCGTTCGTCGGGTACACCCCCGAGATCACCGCGAGCGTCATGGTGCTCAACCCCAAGGAGAAGCAGAACGTCGGCGGCTTCGGCGGTGGCAAGGCGGCCACGGTCTGGCGCGACGCGATGGCGCCGATCCTGGAGGCCCGCGGCAGCGGCGAGTTCCCGCCGGCCGACGAGGTCGTGATGAACGGCAACACGCGGCCGGTGCCGGGCTGCACCTCGGTGCGGGCCTGCCGCACGGCGCTGTCCGACGCCGGCTTCGAGCACCGCACCGTCGAGGTGGACAGCTCCCAGCGCTCCGGCGTCCTGCTGGGCACCAGCCCGCCGCGCGGCGGCCGCGCGGTGCCGGGCCAGGTCGTCTCCATCCTGGTCAGCAACGGCGAGGACTACGTCCCGCCGCGGCCCCGACCCGATCCCGAGCCGTCGCCGCGGTCGCGGCAGCCGGAGGCCCCCGAGCCGTCGGTCGAGCCGCCGCCGTCCACCCCCGAGACCGTCGAGCCCGACCCCGAGCCGGAGCAGGGCCGGGACGGCGGCGAGGACCGGGACCAGGACCAGGACCGCGGGCCGGACCAGGACTGGGGTCAGGACGAGGGCTGAGCGCCCCTGCGGAGCCGGTCGTCGAGGGACTGGGTGAGCAGCCAGCCCCCGATCACGACCAGGTGCAGCAGGAACAGCCACAGGCTGATCGCCACGACCGCGCCGACCACCGTCAGCCCGCCGAACGGCGCGCCCAGCGCCAGCGGCAGGGCCAGGAAGATCGCGAAGCCCTGCAGGAAGCCCGACAGGCAGGCGGCGGTGAACAGCACGCCGGACACCAGCGCCGGCCAGCGCAGGTTGCCGGCCGCGACCACGCCGAAGCCCCACAGCAGCGGCACGGTGAGCGCGAGGAGCACCGAGTAGTAGCCGACGGCCAAGGCGCCCAGCCCGCTGCCCCGCTCGGTGAGCTCCACCATCGCTGACGCCGCCTGCAGCAGGGCGTACATCAGCAGCGGCGTGGTCAGCACCAGCGGCAGCGCCAGCAGCCGGCCGCGCCAGCCGGTCAGCCGGTCCTGGCGGGGGGTGAAGCGCAGCAGCGCCCGGCGCAGCCCCTCGCCGTAGAACGACAGCGGGACCAGGGCCAGGACGAAGCCCAGCAGGTCCAGGCCGGTGCCGGCCTCGGCCAGCGTCCGCAGCGCCCCGGGGGCGCCCAGCTCCGGCGGGAGCAGCTGGGCCAGCCGGTCGCTCAGCTCACGCACCCGCTCGGCCGAGGTGATCAGCGCGGTGAGCGAGAAGGCGACCAGCAGCAGCGGCACCACGGCGATGCCGGCGTAGAAGGTCAGCCCGGCGGCGATCAGCGCGACGTCCCGACCGCGCAGCTGCTCGGCGGCCCCGCGCAGCAGCGACGTCGTCTCGGCGCGCAGCCGGCGCGCCGTCCAGGCGCGCCTCAGCACCGGTCCAGCAGCGCGCGGGCCGCCGCGTAACCGCCCAGGCCGCTGACCGCCCCGCCGCGCACGGTGCCGCCCGAGGAGGCGGCGACGACCCGCGGGTGCGCCGTCGCCACGCCCCAGGTGCCGACCTCCTCCGGCGTCGCGGCGACCGGCCACGACAGGTCGCCGTGGAAGATGTGCCCGCCCGGCATCGCCAGCGACGCCTCGACGTCCAGCGGCGAGGCCGCCTGCAGGCACGGCCGGCCCTCGGCGTCCCGGGCCAGGCAGTCCAGCAGCGGCTCGGCCAGGTGCGCGTCGAGCTGGGCCACGACCCGCCCCACCGCCTCGTCCCGGACGCCCGCGGGGTCGTCGCGGAACAGCGCCGCCGGCGTGTGCAGGCCGAAGAGGGTGAGGGTGTGCCAGCCGGCCTCCCGCTCGGCCGGGCCCAGGACCGTCGGGTCCGTCAGCGAGTGGCAGTAGACCTCGAAGGGGACGACGTCGGGCAGCCGGCCGGCCCCGGCCCGGGCGTGCGCGGCGTCGAGTTGGGACGCCGCCTCGTCGACGTGGCAGGTGCCGGCGAAGGCGCGTGCCGGGTCCACGCCCGAGCGCAGCCGGGGCAGCCGCGCCAGCACCATGTTGACCTTGAGCTGGGCGCCGTCCGCGGAGGGGCGCGGGGCCTGCCCCAGCAGGCGGTCGAGCACGGCCGGGGCGACGCCGCCGACCACCCGGCCGGCGTCCACCGCCCGCTCGGTGCCGTCGTCGTCGGTCCAGTGCACGGTCGCTCCGTCGTCCCGCGGCTCGACGGCGGTCACCTCGGCCCGGGTGACCAGCTCCGCGCCGGCGCTGCGCGCGGCGGCGGCCATCGCGCCGGTGACCGCGCCCATCCCGCCCACCGGGACCCGCCAGCGCCCGGTGCCGTTGCCGACCACGTGGTACAGGAAGCAGCGCCCGGCCAGGCCGTCGGCGGCGTGCACGTCGGCGTACGTGCCGATCAGCCCGTCGGTGAGCGCCACCCCGCGGACGACGTCGTGGGACAGCGCGTCGGCGACCACGTCGGCCAGCGGGCGCTCGCGCAGGTCGTGCCACAGCCGCGGCTCGCGCAGCCGCCCGGCCAGGTCGGCGGGGGAGAGCAGCGGCTCGGTCAGGGTGGGGGCGAGGTCCTCGGCGAGCGTGGCCACCCGGCCGTAGAACCGCTGCCAGGCCGCCAGCTCGGCGTCGGAGCCGGTGAGCGCCCGGAAGGACGCCGCGGTGGCCGGGCCCTCGTCCCGCTCGACGAGCAGTCCCGGCCCGCCCGGGACGGGGGTGTACGAGGAGACCGCGCGGTCGGCCAGCGTCACCTGCAGGCCGAGGTCGGCCACGATCCGGTCGGGCAGCAGGCTCACCAGGTAGGAGTAGGCCGAGAGCCGGACGTCGACGCCGGGGAACACCTGCCGGCCGACCGCGGCGCCCCCGACCTCGGCGAGCCGCTCGAGGACCAGCACCGACCACCCGGCCCGGGCCAGGTAGGCCGCGGCGACCAGCCCGTTGTGCCCGGCGCCCACGACGACGGCGTCGTACCTGCGCGTACCCACCGGCGGACCGTAGCCGGAACGCCCTGCCTCTCCGTGCCGCGGTCAGCTCGTCCCGTCGTCCTCCTGGTCGGTCTGCTGCTCGTTGTCCTGCTCGGTGTCCTCGCAGAGCTCCTGCTCGCTGGCGCCGGCCTCGGCGGCGTTGCACTCGCCCTCGCCGCGGTCCAGGTCGGTGTTGCCGCCGGTCTCCGTGCTGGCGCCGCACCCGGCCAGGGCGGCGACGGTGGCCAGCACGACGAGGGGTCGTTTGAGATCCATGACCCCTGCGTGCCCCGCGGCACCCGCGGCGAACCTCGTCCGTCACACCCGTCCCGCCCGTTCCCGGTGACCGGCGCGGTCGAGTCGAGAGTCCACCAAATCACACCCAGGTGATTGTCACGGCGACGTCACGGCCCTTACGGTGAGTGCATCCGCCGGGGCGCTCCGTCACCAGCCTGGGTGACACCCCGCGGATGCCGCCGAGCCGGCGCTCCTCTCCCCGGGAGCGCGGGGCCGGGGACCCACCGAACCACTGGGGTGGAGCGCGCGCCGGCACCGCGGCCGGCCGCGCCGGGCTCGTCCGGCCCGAACCCGTCAGCTGACCCGGTAGGCGGCCGTGGATGAACGGAGTGCCGCCGCACCATGGCGACCCCTCGCACCGCCCGCCGCGCTGCCCTCGTCCTCGCCGGCGCCATCGGCCTGGCGTTCGCCCCCGCCCCGGCCGGCGCCGAGGAGCCCACCACCGCCGCGGACGCCGCGGCCCTCGTCGCCGCCCGCGGCCACGAGCTCGAGGTGCTCACCGAGGAGTTCAACGAGGCCCGCGAGACGCTCGCCGGCCAGCAGGCGGCGGCGCAGGCGGCCGCCGCGGCGGTCGCCGAGGCGCAGACGGCGGTCACCGCTGCCCGGGAGTCGGTCGTCGGCGTGGCGCGGACCGCCTTCACCGGCGACAGCATGGGCTCGTTCCAGGCCCTGATGACCAGCGACTCCGCCGACGAGTTCGTCAACCGGGTGACCCTGCTGCAGGCCGTGGCCGGCCACCAGGGGGAGCTGCTCGAGGCGGCCGTCGTCGCCGGCGAGGCCGCCGCGCAGGCGCAGATCGTGGCCGACCGGGCGGCCACCGAGGCGCAGGCGCAGTACGACGCGGTCGCCCGCCAGCAGGCCGACCTGCAGGCCCAGATCGCCGAGTACCAGGCCGACTACAGCCGGCTCTCGGCCGAGGAGCGGCGGGCCGCCCTCGAGGCCGCCGCCGCTGCCCACGGTGCCGGCGAGGACGGCCGGGCCAGCCGCACCGAGCGCGAGGAGCCGGCCGCGGCGTCCTCCGCCCCCGTGGCCGTCTCCGGCGGTTCGCTCCAGGCGGTCGTCGACCGC
Organism: Geodermatophilus sp. SYSU D00779; assembly: GCF_054050595.1. Classification (NCBI taxonomy): domain Bacteria; kingdom Bacillati; phylum Actinomycetota; class Actinomycetes; order Geodermatophilales; family Geodermatophilaceae; genus Geodermatophilus; species Geodermatophilus sp. SYSU D00779. Next base: position 55,834 of record NZ_JBJGZQ010000023.1, on the reverse strand, counting down.
GCGCTGGCCCAGCGCGGCAAGCCCTACGTGTGGGCGGCGTCGGGGCCGGGCTCCTTCGACTGCTCGGGCCTGGTGCAGTACGCCTTCCAGGCGGCCGGGATCAGCCTGCCGCACTCCAGCCGCATGCAGTCGCAGATGGGCACCCCGGTGTCCCGCGCCGAGGCCCGCGCCGGCGACCTGGTCGCCTTCTACAGCCCGGTGAGCCACATCGGCATCTACCTGGGCAACGGGCAGATGGTGCACGCGCCGACGTCCGGTGACGTCGTCAAGATCGCCAGCGTCGACAACATGGGCGCGACGCCGAAGTTCAACCGCATCGCCGCGTAAGGACCCCCTGCCCCCCGCCACTCGCGAGCTCGCGGCGGGCCCCTGCAGGGGGCCGGCCGGGGCGTCACGGCCGCTCGACCTGTTGCAGGAGGCCCCAGACGAAGCGGGCGCGGACGCCGCCGGGCAGGTGCACCTCCCAGCGGGTGACCACGCCGGGGTCGACGCTCGTCGCCTCGCGCAGGCCGACCACGTCGTCCAGCGTGTGCTCCCACACCCGCAGGCGGGCCGGCGTGGCCCGCGGCACGGGTGAGCCCGGCGCACGCACCAGGTGCTCCTGCAGCACGCTGCCGCCCGGGCCGGTGAGCACCTCCCAGTACAGGTGCGGCCACAGCGGCAGCGGCCAGCGGCGCACCTCCAGGTCGAGGTCGCCGAAGCGGCGGTCCTCGGTCTCCTCGGGCGGGCCGAGGACGGCCGTGCGCAGCGCCAGCCCGCGCGGCGCCCGCGGCGAGTGCTGCAGCGCCTGCCAGCGGGTGTGCGCCGCGTGCGCCTCCGCCCGGGTGGCGCCCAGCCGGGGGAGTGCCTCGGCGACCAGGTCCGGCCGCAGGTCGGCCATCCGGCGCAGCAGCACCAGGCAGAACTCGCGCCGCGCCAGACCCCGCACGGGCCCCGACCCTGCCACGGGGGGACGACGGGTGGCGCGGGTCACCCCGACCGACGCGGCCGGCCCGTCTCGGCGTCGGGGACCATGGGGCGCGTGACCCCGCGCGCCGTCGCCCTCGCCTTCCGTGCCGTCGCCCTCGCCGAGGCGTGCTCCTGGGTGGGCCTGCTGTTCGGGATGTTCGTCAAGTACGTGCTGGCGACCTCCGAGCGCGGCGTGCAGATCTTCGGCCCGATCCACGGCGGCATCTTCATCGCCTACGTCGTCGTCGCGGTCGTGGCCGCCCGGGTGCTGCGCTGGAACGCCGGCACCACGCTGCTCGCCCTCGCCGCGTCGGTGCCCCCGTTGGTCACCCTCTGGTTCGACCGCTGGGCCACCCGCACCGGCCGGCTGCCCGTGCCCGAGGCCGCGCCGACCTCCTGACCCCGCCGCTCGCTAGCGTCCGGTCCGTGCCCGACGCCGTCCTGCCGTCCACCGCTCGCCTGCTGCTCGCCCGCACCGCCCGTGGGCAGCGCGACGGACGGGCGCCGAGCCTCGTCGCGGGCGTCGTCCGGGACGGCGGGCTGGCCTGGTCCACCGGGCGCGGGGCCGTCCCCGAGCCGCACACCGACGTCCAGTACCGGCTGGGGTCGATCAGCAAGACCGTCACCGCGGTCGCCGTCCTGCGGCTGCGCGACGAGGGCCGGGTGCACCTCGACGACCCGCTCGACCGGCACGTGCCCGGTACCCCGCTCGGCGACCGCACCGTCGGCCAGCTGCTCGCCCACGTCGCCGGCGCGGCCGCGGAGAGCCCGGGCGCGTGGTGGGAGCGGACCCCCGGCGGCTCGCTGGCGGACCTGCGGCTGGCCCCCGAGCACGTCGTCCTCGGGGCCGCGCGCCGCTTCCACTACTCCAACCTCGGCTTCGGACTGCTCGGTGAGCTGGTGGCGCGGCTGCGCGGCCGGTCCTGGGCGGACGTCGTCGGCGCCGAGGTGCTCGGCCCCCTCGGCATGACCCGGACGACGCCCCGGCCGGTCGCGCCCGCGGCGGAGGGTCGCGCGGTGCACCCGTGGGCCGACGTCGTCCTGCCCGAGCCGGAGCACGACGCGGGCGTGATGGCCGCCGCCGGGCAGCTCTGGGCGACGCTGGCCGACCTCGGGCGCTTCGCCGCCTTCCTGCTCGGCGACACCGGCGACGTGCTCGACCCCGCGACGCTGGAGGAGATGACCGTGCCCGCGGGCGTGGACCCCTCCGCGCCGGGCTGGGCGGCGTACGGGCTGGGCCTGCAGGTGCTGCGGGTCGACGGGTGCACGCTGGTCGGCCACGGCGGCTCGATGCCGGGCTTCCTCGCCGGCGTCTTCGTCGACCGCGACGAGCAGACCGGCGCCGTCTCGCTGGCCAACACCACCGCCGGCCTGGACCCGCTCGTCCCCGGCCTGCTCGCCGACCTGCGCGCCGCCGAGCCGCGGGTCGTCGACGCGTGGGTGCCCTCGCCGCCGCCGGTCCCCCTGGAGTCCCTCGGCATCTGGTACTGGGGGCCCGGGCCGCACGCGCTGCGGGCGCTGCCCGGCGGCCTGCTGCACCTCGGTCCGCTGCCGGGCCGCGCCGGGCGGGCCAGCCGCTTCGCCCGCCGGGACGACGGCACGTGGGTGGGCCTGGACGGCTACTACGCCGGAGAGCCGCTGCGCCTCGCCGAGGACCACCTGGACGTGGGCACCTTCGTCTTCACCCGGCAGCCCTACGACCCCGACGCCCCGGTGCCCGGAGGGGTGGACGAGGGCGGCTGGCGGGCCTGACGCGGGTCCGGCCGGCGAGAACGGCGGGCGGCTGCCCGGCGGCGAGTGCGACGCACTCGCGGTGATCGACCGCTGATCACCACGAGTGCGTCGCACTCGCGGGAGTTCAGAGCCGGTCGAAGGCGTCCATCGTCGTCTTCACGACCGCGCCGTAGGCCAGGTGCGGGACGATGTCGCTGGCCCAGTCGGTCGCCGACCAGGTGCGCGGGTCGGTGATGCCGAGGACGGTCATCGGGCCGTTGGCGGCGACCAGCACCCCGAGCGTGGTCAGCAACGTGCCGACCAGCGGCTGCGACCGGTAGCCGGCCGCCCGCACCAGCCCGACGACGACGCCGACCCCCACGCCGGCCACCAGCCCGGTGATCGGGCCCAGCCCCTGGATGCGGTTCTGCCGCGTGTCGCCCTCGCCCGGGATCGGCACGTGCGCCTTCTCGGCCAGCTTCTCCACGGTCCGCTCGGGGGTCGAGCTCGTCGGGCGGCCGCGCACGGTCATGTCGAGGTACGTGACGGCGTTGAGCGCGGTGCTGCCCGCTGCCCCGGCCGCCGCGCCGCGCAGGGCCCAGCCCGCCACGCTGATGCCGCGCCGTCCTTTGCCGATCGTCCCCAGCGGGGTGCGCTTCGCCATCCGCCCGGTCTACCCCCGTCCAGCGGCGGGGTACACCCAGCTCAGCGCGGCACCGGGCGGCACAGGAACTCGGCAACGAGCCGTGCGCAGCGATCCACGGTCTCCCGGTGCTGCAGACCAGGTAGGCGTCGGCGGGCGGACGGTGGCCGCCCTCGCGCAGCCGGCGCGCGGCCGAGACCAGCGCGGTGAGCGCGGCACGGTCGTCGAGGAAGTAGCAGCCGACGAAGTCGGCGAACTCGACCAGGGACCGGCGGCTGCGGTGCACGCAGACCCGGGTGCCGGGGTGCACGCCGGCGGCGGCGAGCTCCTCGGTGGTACGGCCGGTGAAGGCGTACACGTCGTCCCACTGCATCGCGCGGTCCCCGGCGTCGGGCTTGGTCTGCCAGACCTGCGGGGTCTCCTGCGTGGTGTGCTCGGAGCCGAGCAGCAGGACGGCGGTGAGCTCCTCCACGTCGCCGAGCACGCTCAGCGGGCCGAGGCCGAAGTTGCCCGGGTACATGGTGCCCAGCTGGGAGAGCCGCAGCGTGCCGTCGGGCTGCACCCGCTTGACGATCATCGACAGCTCGTCCATGTGGGCCATCACCCGCACGACCGGCGCCTCCGCCGTGCCCGTGCCGCGCGGCAGTCCGACGAGGTTGCCCGCCGGGTCGACGGTCAGCTCGTCGACCAGCGGCTCCAGCTCCCGGCGGCAGATCGCCCGGACGTCGTCCTCCTGGCCGCCCGGGCCGTAGGCGGAGAGCAGTTCCTGCAGCAGGTCGTGGTCGGCGGGGCTCACGACCGGCCCCCCTACCCCTCACCGTCCCCGGTCTACCCGGCCGCCCGCCGCCGCAGGACCAGCCCGCCCGCGAACGCCGCCACGACCAGGGCGGCGACGACCGCCTCCAGGACCGTGTCGGACGGGCCCCGGGGCAGCTCGGTCCCGGCCGACCCGGACTCGGGAGCGCTCACGCCGGTCAGCATCTGCACCTCCGCCGCGGCCTGGGGGGTCCAGGCCGTCGTCCCGCCGCACAGGTCGGCCACGAGCCGGTCGTCCTCGCGGACGGCGAAGACGAGGAAGGGGCCCTCACCGGCGACCTCGAGGCCGCACGACGCACTGGACGCGGGCGACAGCACGCCCTGCCGGGCGGCGACCCGTCCCGCGTACACCGCGTCGACGGCGAAGACGTGCAGGGCGGTCCCGCCGACCACCTCACGGTCGGCCAGCCGGCCGGAGAACACCGCGTCGGCGCTGAGGGCGTGGTCGGCCGTCGTTCCCCCGGTGCAACTGCACGCCGAGGCCGCCGGGGCCAGCACCCAGCCGACGAGCACGAGCAGCAGGGCGGCGAGCAGCCCGGTCGTCCAGCGGCGCACGGGCACAGCATCCCCCGGCCGGCGTCCCCGCACCCGTGACGGCAGCCGCCGACCCCCGGGCACCACCCACCCACGGACGCTCTGCCGCTGCCCACCGTGCGGGGCAGGGGCAGAGCACCGGTGCAGCCCCACCACCTCCGGCGGGGACGGGGCGGGGCGTCCTCGCGCCGCAGCCACCGGAGCGGTGACCAGGAGACGGGTGCCGTGGCGCGGCGGCGTCCCGCGCCGCAGGCTGAGGGCGTGGCGGACGTCGACGTGCGGCTGGAGCAGGCCATCGACGCGCTGCTCGACGACCGGCGGGCCGGCGCGACGATCTGCCCCTCGGAGGCCGCCCGCGCCGTCGACCCCGAGGGCTGGCGGGAGCTCATGCCCGCGGCCCGCGCGGCGGCCGGACGGCTGGCCGCGGCGGGGCAGGTGGAGGTCACCCAGCGCGGCGAGGTCGTCGACGTCGCCACCGCGCGCGGCCCGGTACGGGTGCGCCGGCGTCGTCGAGGCCCTCCTGCAGGGGCCCGCCGCGAGCCTGCGAGTGGTGGGGAGCCGGGGGGTCCCTACTCGGCGGGGTCCTGACCGGCGGCCCGGGACAGCAGCGGGCCCATGCGGTGGTCGACCAGCCGGCGCAGCGCCAGCGCGGTGTCGGTGCGCTGGACGCCGGGGATGGCCAGCACCCGATCGGTGATCCGCCAGAGGTCGTCGGCGTCGACCGCGACCACCCGCACCAGCAGGTCGGCGACGCCCGACAGCGCCGTCACCTCCAGCACCTCGGGGATGTCCGCCAGCGCCTCGCCGACGTCGGCCAGGCTGCGCTGCACCACCTGCACGGTCATGTACGCGCCCAGCCGGTAGCCCAGCGCCTCGGGGCGGACGCGGTGGTCGAAGGGCGCCAGGGCGCCGCCGGACTCCAGCCGCGCCAGCCGCGCCTGCACGGTGTTGCGCGCCAGACCGAGCCGCTGCGACAGCGCCATGACCGTCGCGCGCGGGTCCTCGGCCAGGGCCTGCAGCAGGCGGGCGTCGGTGGCGTCGAGAGCCGGCACGTCACTCAGTCTGACAGGCCGGTCGGCCCCAGGACCGGTCATCGTGCGCAATCCGATCGGGGGACCTTGCGCAGATCGCTGGGTGGGTGTCTCCTCCATCGCAGGCCGGGTCGTGCCACGATGTGTGAGTGGCGCCACACCCGGGTGCCACGAGGCGTCCACACCGCCCGCGTGGCCCGGCGACCCCGGCAGCGGCGGACGACGGCGAGGAGGAGCACGTGAGCGTGTCCAGTGCCACCGAGGTGGTCGACCCGGTACCGGGTGCGGAGGCGCCGCACCTGCCCCGGCAACCCGACCTGGTGCAGCTGCTGACCCCCGAGGGCGAGCGGGTCGAGCACCCGGAGTACGCGATCGACCTCGACGACCAGCAGCTGCGCGACCTCTACCGCGACCTGGTGCTGGTCCGCCGGTGGGACGTCGAGGCCACCGCCCTGCAGCGTCAGGGCGAGCTGGGCATCTGGGCCTCGCTGCTGGGCCAGGAGGCGGCCCAGGTCGGCGCCGGCCGCGCCCTCGAGCCCGGGGACCACGCCTTCCCCACCTACCGCGAGCACGGCGTGGCCTGGACCCGCGGGGTCGACCCGCTGCACGTCATGAGCCTGTTCCGCGGCGTCGACAACGGCGGCTGGGACCCGGTCGCCACCCACTTCAACCTCTACACCGTCGTCATCGGCGCGCAGTGCCTGCACGCCACCGGCTACGCGATGGGCGTCCAGCGGGACGGCGCCGAGACCGCCGTGCTGGCCTTCCTCGGCGACGGCGCGACCAGCCAGGGCGAGGTCAACGAGGCGATGATCTGGGCGGCCAGCTTCTCCGCGCCCGTCGTCTTCTTCTGCCAGAACAACCAGTACGCGATCAGCGTCCCGCTGGAGCGCCAGTCCCGGGTGCCGCTCTACCAGCGCGCCGCGGGCTTCGGCTTCCCCGGCGTCCGGGTCGACGGCAACGACGTCCTCGCCGTCCTGGCGGTGACGCGGGCGGCGCTGGCCGCCGCCCGGGAGGGCCAGGGCCCGACGTTCATCGAGGCGTTCACCTACCGGATGGGCGCACACACCACCTCCGACGACCCCACCCGGTACCGGCTGGCCAGCGAGCTGGAGGAGTGGAAGCTGCGCGACCCGATCGCCCGGGTCAAGGCACACCTGTCCCGCAGCGGTGTCGCCGACGCCGACTTCCTCGCCGCCGTCGAGGCCGAGGCCGACGAGCTGGCGGCGCGGATCCGCCGCGGCACCACCGAGATGCCCGACCCGCCCGGGACGGCGATGTTCGACCAGGTCTACGCCGAGCAGACGCCGCACCTGGCCGCGCAGCAGGCCGAGTTCGAGGCGTACCAGGCGAGCTTCGAGGGGGGCGGGCACTGATGGCCGAGACGCTCACCATCGGCAAGGCGCTCAACCTCGGCCTGCGCCGGGCGATGGAGGACGACGCCAAGGTCGTGCTCATGGGTGAGGACATCGGCCGGCTCGGCGGGGTCTTCCGGATCACCGACGGCCTGCAGAAGGACTTCGGCGAGGACCGCGTGGTCGACACCCCGCTGGCCGAGGCCGGCATCCTCGGGACCGCGGTCGGCCTGGCCATGCGCGGCTACCGGCCGGTGTGCGAGATCCAGTTCGACGGGTTCGTCTTCCCGGCCTACAACCAGATCGTCACCCAGGTGGCCAAGATCCACGCCCGTTCCCGCGGGAAGCTGACCATGCCGGTCGTCATCCGGATCCCCTTCGGCGGCGGCATCGGCGCGGTGGAGCACCACAGCGAGAGCCCCGAGGCCTACTTCGCGCACACCCCCGGGCTCAAGGTGGTCGCGGTCAGCAACCCGGTCGACGCCTACTGGGGCATCCAGCAGGCGATCGCGCACCCCGACCCGGTCGTCTTCCTCGAGCCCAAGCGCCGGTACTGGGACAAGGCCGAGGTGGACACCGCGGCCACGCCGGACCCGCTGTTTGCCTCCCGCGTGGTCCGCGGCGGGGACGACGTCACCGTGCTGGCCTACGGCCCCATGGTGAAGACGGCGCTGCAGGCGGCCGAGGCGGCCGCGGAGGAGGGGCGCTCGCTGGAGGTCGTCGACCTGCGCACGCTCTCCCCGCTGGACCTCGACCCGGTGGTCGAGTCGGTGCGGCGCACCGGGCGCTGCGTCGTCGTCCACGAGGCGCCGGTGACCCTCGGGCTCGGCGCGGAGATCGCCGCGCGGGTGACCGAGGAGTGCTTCCACTCCCTGGAGGCGCCGGTGCTGCGGGTGGGCGGCTACGACACGCCCTACCCGCCGTCGAAGCTCGAGGAGGAGTACCTCCCCGACCTCGACCGGGTGCTGGACGCCGTCGACCGTGCGCTGCAGTTCTGAGGACAGGGGCTTCTGAGGGATGGGGACGCTCAAGCAGTTCAAGCTGCCCGACGTCGGCGAGGGGCTGACCGAGGGCGAGATCCTGCAGTGGCTGGTGGCCGTCGGCGACACGGTCACGGTCAACCAGCCGCTGTGCGAGGTGGAGACGGCGAAGGCCGCCGTCGAGCTGCCCTCGCCGTTCGCGGGCACGGTCACCGCGCTGCTGCACGAGGCCGGGACCACCGTGGACGTCGGGACGCCGATCATCACCATCGACGTCGGCGGGGAGGGCGGGGGAGACGTCGGCGGGGAGGGCGGGGGAGCCCCAGCCGCCGCGGACGACGCCGCGGCCGAGCCGGCTGCGGGTCTGATCGGTGGCGCGGCGCCCGGCGGGCGGACGGCGGTGCTCGTCGGCTACGGGCCCCGGACGACGGAGGCCCGCCGGCGGCCGCGCCGTGCCGTCGTCCCCGCGGACGCCGACTACGGCTCAGGAGGCCAGGAGCGCCCACCGCTGCTGGCCACCGCGCCGGACATGACCACCAAGCCGGTGCGGCACGGCGGCCTGGAGGTGGGCCGCCAGGCCGAGGCGCACGCGGCCTCGGTCGACGCGGCGCCGTCCCGCGCGGCCGAGCACGGGCGGCGCCGGCCCCGGCCGCTGGCCAAGCCGCCGGTGCGCAAGCTGGCCAAGGACCTCGGGGTCGACCTCACCGCGCTGACCGGCAGCGGCGCCGGCGGGGTGGTCACCCGCGCCGACGTCGAGGCGGCCGCGGCCGGCCCGGCACCGGTGGCCGAGCTGCGGCCGGTCGCCGCACCGACGGCGGGGGAGCAGCGGATCCCGGTCAAGGGGGTCCGCAAGCACACCGCGGCGGCGATGGTGGCCAGCGCCTTCACCGCGCCGCACGTCACCGAGTTCCTCACCGTCGACGTCACGCGGATGGTCAAGCTGCGGTCGCGCATCGCCGCGCGGCCGGAGTTCGCCGGGGTCAAGGTCAGCCCGCTGCTGTTCGTGGCCAAGGCGCTGCTGCTGGCCGCCGCGAAGCACCCGGTGGTCAACAGCTCCTGGGACGAGGCGGCGCAGGAGATCGTCGTCCACGGGCAGGTCAACCTCGGCATCGCCGCGGCCACGCCCCGCGGGCTCGTCGTCCCGAACGTCAAGGACGCCGGGCGGCTGTCGCTGGTCGAGCTGGCCGGCGCGCTCACCGAGCTGACCGAGACGGCGCGGGCCGGCCGCACCGCCCCCGAGGACATGACCGGCGGCACGATCACCATCACCAACGTCGGCGTCTTCGGGGTCGACACGGGGACGCCGATCCTCAACCCCGGTGAGTCGGCGATCCTCGCCTTCGGCGCGATCCGCGAGATGCCGTGGGTGCACAAGGGGAAGGTGCGCCCGCGGCAGGTCACGCAGCTGGCGCTGTCGTTCGACCACCGGGTCATCGACGGGGAGCTGGGCAGCCGGTTCCTCGCCGACGTCGGGGCCCTGCTGTCCGACCCGGGGACGGCCCTGGCGTTCTGACGGCGTGGAGCCGGCCGGCGCACCGGCCGGCTCCACGCCGTGACCGACGCGCAGCAGCGGTGCCGTCGGCCCTGGGGGCGGCCGCCGCGGGGCCACTAGCGTCCGCCGCGCCAGCGCGGGCCGGTCCGCGCACCGTGCCCGGCTCGCCCCGAACCGGCGAGAGGCGTGCCATGAGCGACGTACCGACCGCGGCGCCCGACACCGTCGTCCTGGTCCACGGACTGTGGATGACCCCGCGCAGCTGGGAACACTGGGTGCCGTACTACGAGGACCGCGGCTACCGCGTGCTGACCCCCGCCTATCCCGGCTTCGAGATCGAGGTCGAGGCGCTGCGGGCGGATCCGCGGGTCATCGCGGAGGCCTCGATCACCGGCACCGTCGAGCACCTCGCCGCCGTGGTGACCGCCCTCGACCGGCCGCCGATCCTCATCGGCCACTCGTTCGGCGGCACGTTCACCCAGCTGCTCCTGGCCCGGGGCCTCGGCGCGGCCGGCGTGGCGATCGACTCGGCGCCGACCGAGGGCGTGCGGGTCACCCCGCCGACGCAGCTCCGGTCGCTGTTCCCCTTCCTCCGCAACCCGGCGAACCGGCACCGCGCGGTCGGCTTCACGCCGGAGCAGTTCCACGCCTCGTTCGCCAACACCCTGTCCCGCGAGGACTCCGACCGGGCGTACGAGCGCTACCACGTGCCCGCCCCGGGCCGGTGGGTGTGGGACGGGGTGATCGCGAACCTCAAGCCCGGCCACCAGCAGACCTGGGTGGACTACGACCGGGACGACCGGGCGCCGCTGCTGTTCGTCACCGGCGGTGCGGACCACGTCATGCCGCCGTCGGTGAACCACTCCAACGCCCGCCACTACCGGCACTCCGCGGCGCTCACCGAGGTCCGCGACCTGCCCGGCCGGTCGCACTGGACCTGCGCCGAGCCGGGCTGGGAGGCGGTGGCCGACCTCGCGCTGGACTGGGCGGTCGAGAACGCCGGCCGTCGACCGGTGCCGCGGGCCTGACCTCGCCGCGGGCCGCGCGGGCTGACTAGCGTCGCCGTCCGTGACCGACCTCGACCGGCTGCTGGACTTCGCGGCCCGATCCCGGCTGCCCGAGGGCGGCTTCGGCTACCTCGGCGACGACGGCCGCGTGCGGCCCGAGCGCGGCCAGGAGACCTGGATCGTCGCCCGCATGACGCACGTCTTCGGGCTCGCCGGGCTGACCGGCCGCAGCGGGTGGGACGAACTGGTCCGGCACGGGGTCGAGGCGCTGGCCGCCGGACCGCTGCACGACGGCGGCCGCGGCGGCTGGTACGCCTCGACCACCGACGACACCAAGGCCGCGTACGTGCACGCCTTCGCCGTCCTGGCCGGGGCCACGGCCACCGCCGCGGGTGCCCCCGGCGGCCGGGAGCTGCTGGACGAGGCGCTCGGCGTCTGGCAGACGCGGTTCTGGGACGACGCCGCGGGCCTGGCGGTCGAGGAGTGGGACGCCGGCTGGTTGCGGCTGTCGGACTACCGCGGCGTCAACGCGAACATGCACGGCGTGGAGGCCTCCCTGGCCGCCGCCGACGCCCTGGGGGACGCCGACCCGCGGTCCGCGCAGCTGCGCCGGCAGGCGCTGCGCACCCTGGAGCGGGTGGTGCACGGCTGGGCGCGGGAGGGGGACTGGCGGCTGCCCGAGCACTTCACCGCGGAGTGGCAGCCGCTGCCCGGGTACAACCGCGACGAGCCGGCGCACCCGTTCCGCCCCTACGGCGTCACGGTCGGGCACCAGTTCGAGTGGTCGCGGCTGGCGCTGCACGCCCGCGCCGTCACGCCGGACGCGCCGTCCTGGCTGCTCGACGACGCCACGGGGCTCTTCACCGCGGCCGCCTCGCGCGGCTGGGCCGCCGACGGGCACGACGGTTTCCCGTACACGCTGGACTGGGACGACCGGCCGGTGGTGACCGCGCGCATGCACTGGGTGCTCTGCGAGGCGGTGGCCGCGGCGGAGACGCTGGCGGCCGTCACCGGCGATGCCTCCTACCGGCGCCTGGCCGGGCACTGGTGGGCGCACGGCGAGGCCCGCTTCGCCGACCCGGCGACCGGCAGCTGGCACCACGAGCTCACGCCGGAGGGCGCGGTCGCCACGGGCACCTGGGAGGGGCAGCCCGACGCCTACCACCTCGCGCAGGTGCTCCTGCTGCGCGGCCGCCCGGTGCGGGGGAGCGTGGCAGCCGCGCTGCTGTGACCGGGGTCCGGGCAGGTGTCCTGCGCGGAGACGCCGGGTAGAGCGAGTCCATCCGAGGACCCCGAGCAGAGGAGGCCAACGTGGCCAGCGTGCAGGAATCCGTCGACGTCGACGTCCCCATCCGGGTCGCCTACGACCAGTGGACGCAGTTCGAGTCCTTCCCCCAGTTCATGGGCGGGGTCGAGCGGATCACGCAGCTCGACGAGACGCGCACCCACTGGGTGACCAACATCGACGGCGTCAAGCGGGAGTTCGACGCGGAGATCACCGAGCAGCACCCCGAGGAGCGGGTGGCCTGGACCAGCACCGGCGGCGAGGCCAAGCACGCCGGCGTGGTCACCTTCCACCGCCTCGACGACAACAAGACCCGCGTGATGATCCAGATCGACTGGGAGCCGACGGGCATCGTGGAGAAGGCCGGCGCGGCGCTGGGCTTCGACGACCGGCAGGTCAAGGCCGACGCCAAGCGGTTCAAGGAGTTCATCGAGAGCCGCGGCACCGAGACCGGCGCCTGGCGCGGCGACGTCCCCCGCCCCGACCAGACCTGACGCCCGCCCTCTCCGGTCATGATCATCGGCAGGTGGCCGCCCGACACGCCGACGGGGGCCGCCAGTCGCCGATGATCACGGCGGGGGAGAACGGAACGACGGACACAGGACAGCGCCCGCCCCCTTCTGCAGGGGACGGGCGCCGTCGTCTGTGGCGGCCCGGTAGCGGCCGTGGTGGCCCCGCTGCAGGGCCCCACCCCGGGCCTGCGAGCGGTGGGGGGGCAGCGGGGTCCTCCTGCTATTCGGCGTCGAGGTCCTGGGCGACCAGGCCCGCGATCTGCTCGAGGACGGCGGGGTCCTCGCTGCTCACGACGACCTCCGTCCCCTGCTTCGCGCCGAGCGTCATGATCATCAGCGGCGACCCGGCGTCCACCGGGTTGCCCCCCGGCGTGGCCAGCGTGACCGGTGTCCCGGCCTTGCCGACGGCCTCGGCGATGAGGGCGGCAGGCCGGGCGTGCAGCCCGACGCGGGAGCCGACGGTGACGGTCTGACTGGGCATGGGGTACTCCCTCGCTTCGGAGACGGACGGTGGGCTACAGCCTGCTGGTTCAGGCCCGAGCCGGCTGGGTGACGGGGGCGGCGTTGTGGGCGTGGGCCATGTCGACGGCGTCCTCCGGCACGGCCTCGGCCTTCGGCCGGCCGATGCTCTTCGCGATGGTGACGGCGATCGCACCCACCACCGTGCCCGCCAGGATCCCGACGACGAACCACAGGAGACCGGTGATCGCGAAGAAGACGAAGATGCCGCCGTGCGGGGCCCGCAGCTCGACACCGGCCGCGGCCACGATGGCGCCGGTGGTCGCACCGCCCAGCATCATCGAGGGGATGACCCGCAGCGGGTCGGCCGCGGCGAACGGGATCGCGCCCTCGGAGATGAACGAGGCACCCAGCAGCCAGGCGGCCTTGCCGTTGTCCCGCTCGGCGGGCGTGTACAGCTTCGGGCGGATCGCGGTGCTGAGCGCCATCGCCAGCGGGGGCACCATGCCGGCCGCCATGACGGTGGCCATGATGACCAGCGGAGCACCGGTGGCAGCCGCGGTCAGCCCGGTGGTGGCGAAGACGTAGGCCGCCTTGTTCACCGGACCACCCAGGTCGAAGCACATCATCAGGCCGAGGATGATCCCGAGCACGGCCGCGGAGGTGCCGGTCAGGCCGCTGAGCCAGTTGCCCAGGCCGGTGAGGGCGGCGGCCAGCGGACGGCCGAGGACGACGGCCATCAGACCGCTGGAGATCAGCGTCGCGAGCAGCGGGATGATGACGACCGGCTGCAGGCCCCGGACGCCGACCGGCAGCTTCCAGCCGCTGATCCAGCGGGCGGCGAAGCCGGCGATGATGCCGCCGACGAGGCCGCCGATGAAGCCGGCGCCCACGCTCACCGAGACCGCACCCACGACGAAGCCGGGGACGATGCCCGGGCGGTCGGCGATCGCGTACGCGATGTAGCCGGCCAGGGCGGGGACCAGGAAGCCGAAGGCCGCCTGGCCCAGCACGGTGCAGACCGCGCCGAGGTAGCCCCAGAAGCCGTCGTTGAGGCCCTCGGTCGGTGCGACGTCCGGCAGGTTGAAGAACGTGTTGTTCAGGACCCAGCTCAGCGCGTAGCTGTTGCCGTCGGCCGACGCCGGGTCGGTGCTGACGATCTGATAGCCGCCGAACAGGAAGCCCAGGGCGATGAGCAGGCCGCCCGCAGCGACGAACGGGATCATGTAGCTGACGCCGGTGAGCAGCCACCGGCGGATCTCCGTGCCGGCGCCCGGCTTGCCGGCCGCGGCGGCGGGCTCGTCGGCACCGCCGGCGCCGCCCGGCACCCGGCGGGCGTTGGGGTCGTCCGCGGCGGCCAGCGCCTCGCGGACCATGACGTCGGGCTCGTTGATCGCCCGCTTGGTGCCGGACTGGACGAGCGGCTTGCCGGCGAAGCGGTCCCGGTCCCGGACGCCCACGTCGACGGCGAAGATGACCGCGTCCGCGGCGCGGATCACGGCCGGGTCCAGCGGGGTGGAGCCCGAGGAGCCCTGGGTCTCCACGTGCACGTCGACCCCGGCGGCCTCCCCGGCGGCGGTGAGCTTGTCGGCGGCCATGTAGGTGTGCGCGATGCCGGTCGGGCAGGCGCTCACGACGACCAGGCTGCGGCGGGCGCCGGTGGTGGAGGTGTCGGCGGTCGGCGCGGCGGCGGGGGTGGCGGCGGTCGCGGCACTCGAGGAGCCGGCCGCGGCAGGCGCGCCGGCGGGCGCCGGCTCGGGGGAGACGACCTCCTGCACCAGCCGGACGACCTCGTCGGCGGAGCCGGCCGCGCGCAGGGAGGCCACGAACTCCGGCCGCACCAGCGCCCGGGCCAGGGCGGTCAGCAGCGTGAGGTGGTCGGCGTCGCCGTGCGCCGGCGCGGCGATGAGGAAGACCAGGTCGGCCGGGCCGTCGGGGGCGCCGAAGTCGACCCCGGGGTCCAGCCGGGCGAAGGCCAGCGAGGCCTCGGTGACCGCGGCCGAGCGGCAGTGCGGGATCGCGATGCCGCCGGGCAGGCCGGTGGCCGCCTGCGCCTCGCGCGCCAGGGCGTCGTCGGCCAGGGCGTCGGCCCCGGTGGCCCGCCCGGCGCCGGCGACGAGGCCGGCGAGCCGGCGGACGACCGTGGTCTTGTCGGAACCCAGGTCGGCGTCGAGCGCCACCAGGTCAGGGGTGATGAGGTCGGGCATGGCTCACCTACTCGAGAGGCGTCAGACGTCGCGGCCGGCGGCCGGGACGGTGGTGCGCTGTGCAGTGGGCGGTGCGGGGGTGGTGCTGGGCAGACCCTCGGTCCGGACGGTGGCGACCTCGACGTCGAGGGCGGCCACCTGCTCGGGCGTGGGGACGGCGGAACCGGGCAGCGAGGCGCTGGCGGCGCCGTACGCCACGGCGCTGCGGAGCCGTTCGGCCGGCCCGGCGCCGGCCAGGTCGGCCAGCACGTGGCCGGCCAGGCTGCAGTCGCCGGCGCCGACGGTGCTGCGGACGGCGATCCGCGGCGGGGTGGCCGCCCAGACGCCCTCGGCGCAGGACAGCAGCGCACCGTCGGCCCCGAGGGTCAGCAGCACCTCGGCCACGCCGCGCGCGTGCAGCGTGTCGACGGCGGCCAGCGCGGTGGCGCGGTTGGCGGTGAGGTGGGCCTCGGGGACGCCGGAGAGCTGGGCGAGCTCCTCGGAGTTGGGCTTGAGCAGGTCGGGCGCGGCGTCCGGGCCGGCGTCCAGCAGGGCCAGCAGCGGCGCCTCGGACGTGTCGACGGCGATCTTCGCGCTGGTGTCGCGCAGCGAGCGGACCAGGTCGGCGTACCAGTCCAGCGGCGTGCCCGGCGGCAGCGAGCCGGACAGCACCACCCAGCGGGCGCCCTCGGCGTGCTGGTGCATCGCGATCGTCAGCGCTCCCCGGGCCTCGTCGTCCAGCGGGGCGCCCGGCTCGTTGAGCTTGGTGGTGGTGCCGTCGGGCTCGGCCAGCGTGTAGTTGGTCCGCACCGGCGTGGCGATGGGGACGGTGGCCATCGGCAGGTCCAGCCCGTGCAGCGCGCGCACGATCGGGTCGTCGTCGGCCGCGGGCAGCACGGTGACGACGTCCCCGCCGGCGGCGGCGATCGCGCGGGCGACGTTCACGCCCTTGCCGCCGGGCTCGGTGGAGCTCGGCGCCAGCCGGGCCACGCCGCCGCGCACCAGCGGGCCGGGCAGCGAGAGCGTCCGGTCCAGGCTGGGGTTGGCGGTCAGGGTGACGACGCGATGCCTCGTGTGCTCGGTCACGCGACCACGACCTCGATCCCGGCGTCGTCGAGACGGGCGAGGTCGGCCGGTGCGGCCTCGGCGTCGGTGACCAGGACGTCGACGTCGGCCGGCGTCGCGAAGCGGACCAGGTGCTCGCGGCCGAGCTTGCTGCTGTCGGCCAGCACGACGACCTTCCGCCCGGCGCGGATCATCGCGCGCTTCACCGAGGCCTCCGCCTCGTCGGGCGTGGTGAACCCGTGCTCGGCGGTGATGCCGTTGCTGCCGAGGAAGACCACGTCGACCCGCAGGTCGGCGAGGGTGGCGACGGTCCGCTCGCCGACGGCGCACTGGGTGATCCCGCGGACCCGGCCGCCGAGCACGTGCAGGTCGACGCCGGGGGCGGCGGCCAGCCGGGCGGCGATGGGCACCGAGTGCGTGGCGACCAGCAGCCGCCGATCGCTGGGGAGGACCTCGGCCAGCGCGGCCGTGGAGCTGCCGCCGTCGAGCAGCAGGCTGCCGTCGGACCCGGGCAGCAGGTCCAGCGCGGCGGCGGCGATCTTGCGCTTGTGCTCGCTGCGGGTGGCGTGCCGCTCGCCGAGCGCGGTCTCCACGTAGGTGAGCGCGCCGGCCGGGACGGCGCCGCCGTGCACGCGGCGCAGCATGCCCCCGCGCTCGAGGACGGCGAGGTCACGGCGCACGGTCTCGGTGGTGACCCCGAACTCCTCGGCGAGCGCGGTCACCGAGACCCGGCCGCGGTCGGCGACCAGCCCGGCGATCGTCTGCTGACGCTCTTCGGCGTACATGCCCACCTCCCTGCCCCTAGCACACAACGGTTGCCCGTTTGTGTTGGCTTGGTGTTGTGTTGGTGTTGTTCTACGTCCGATCCGTTGACAAGTCAACACCCGTTCGTGACTCTGGTCATAGCCGGATCCGCGTCCCCCACCGACTCGTGCGAGGTAGCCATGACCACCCACGCTCCCGGAACCGCCGCCCTGTCGACCACCGGTCCGGTGGTGCTGCCCGGCACGCCCGTCGTCCCAGGGGTGGCCTGGGGCCCGGTCGTCCGCCCCTCGGGCGCGGTCCTGCTCCCGTCCGACGACGGCGTCGTGGTCGCCGAGGAGGAGCGCGCGGGGGAGAAGGAGCGCTTCGCCGCGGCCGCGGGCGTGGTGGCCGACCGGCTCGCCGAGCGGGCACGCGGGGCGACCGGGGTGAGCGCGGAGGTGCTCGCCACCACCGCCGGCCTGGCCCGCGACCGCGGCCTGCTCTCGGCGGTCGAGCAGCGGATCGACGCCGGCACCCCCGCCGCCGTCGCCACCGTGCAGGCCGCGCAGCAGTTCGTCGACCTGTTCACCAGCCTGGGCGGGCTCATGGCCGAGCGGGTGACCGACGTCCGGGACGTCCGGGACCGGATCGTCGCCCAGCTGACCGGGCAGGGGGAGCCCGGTGTCCCGAGCCCGGAGCAGCCCTCGGTGCTGCTGGCCGAGGACCTCGCGCCGGCCGACACCGCGGGGCTGGACCCGACCCGCATCACCGGCCTGGCCACCCGGCTCGGCGGCACGACCAGCCACACCGCGATCATCGCCCGCCAGCTCGGGCTGCCCTGCGTGGTCGCGGTCGGCGGCCTGGACGACGTCCCGGAGGGCGCCACCGTGCTGCTCGACGGGGAGCGCGGCACCGTCACCGTCGACCCGGACCCCGAGGAGGCCCGTGCCCGCGTGGCGGCCGCGCAGAGCGCCGCCGCGGCGCTGGCCGGGTACCGCGGCCCCGGCCGCACCCGCGACGGCCTCGAGGTCAAGGTGCTGGCCAACGTGCAGGACGGCGCCGGGGCGCGGGCTGCGGCGGGCAAGCACGCCGAGGGCGTCGGGCTGCTGCGCACCGAGCTGGCCTTCCTCAGCCGGGCCGAGGAGCCCTCGGTGGAGGAGCAGGCGGCGGGTTACGCCGAGGTGTTCGAGGCCTTCCCCGGCCAGCGGGTCGTCGTCCGCACGCTGGACGCCGGGTCGGACAAGCCGTTGGCCTTCGCCACGATGCCCGACGAGGAGAACCCGGCGCTCGGCGTCCGCGGGCTGCGCGTCGCCCGCCGCGACCCCGGCCTCCTGGAGCGGCAGCTGGACGCGATCGCCGAGGGGGCCCGCCGGGCCGGTGCCTCGCCGTGGGTGATGGCGCCGATGGTGGCCACCGTCGGCGAGGCCGCGGACTTCGCCGCACGCGTCCGCGCCCGCGGCCTCACCCCCGGCGTGATGATCGAGGTGCCGTCGGCGGCCCTGATGGCCGAGCGGCTGCTGCGGCACGTCGACTTCCTGTCGATCGGCACCAACGACCTCTCGCAGTACACGCTGGCCGCCGACCGGCTCTCCGCCGACCTCGCCGACCTCACCGACCCGTGGCAGCCGGCGCTGCTGGCCCTGGTGCAGCTCACCGCGGAGGCCGGCCGCCGTACCGGCAAGTCGGTCGGCGTCTGCGGGGAGGCCGCCGCCGACCCGCTGCTGGCCTGCGTCCTGGTCGGCCTCGGCGTCACCTCGCTGTCGTGTGCGGCCTCGTCGATCGCCGGTGTCGGTGCCCGGCTGGCCGTCGTAGACACCGACGCGTGCCGGCGGGCCGCGGAGGCGGCGCTGCTGACCGACGACCCGCAGGCCGCCCGGGCGGCGGCGCGCCGGGAGCTCGGCGTCGACTGAGGGAGGACCCCGGGTCGCCGCGAGCGGTGAGTGGGACGGGGCCTCCCGCTGCAGGGGGTAGAGGATCCCTCACCCTCCGGGTGAGGGATCCTCGCTGCGTCAACGAGTTCGCCTGGCTTTCTTCGGAATGGTCGGGGCCGTGCCTGCATTGATCAGGGTGCAGACCTCACGAGACCGGAAGAAGGCAACGAGTCATGAACAGCGTGACCTCCAGCTGGCGGCGGCGTCGGCAGGCGGCGCGGACGCGTCGGGCGCTCGACCGCGCCCTCGCGCGCACCAGCAGCCCGGCGATGCGCGACGAGCTGCTGACGATGGCGAACAGCAGCGGGTCCACCCGCTGAGCCGTTCCCGACGACGCGCGACCCCGGCCTCCTCGTGGAGACCGGGGTCGCTTGCTGTCCGGCACCGTCGCGGGCCTGTGAGGTGCTGGAGCGGCCACACCCTGCAGGGGTCCTCCCCTTCGTCAGGGAGTCGCCTCCGCGGGTCGGCCGGCGGGGGCGGGCGTCCTCGACGGCACACCCCGTACCCCTCGGGGTACGTGGTGGGGAGCAGGCTGCGTCGTCCCCCCATGGTGTGCATCCGTTCAACCCCGGGCTCCGTCCTGCCGATGGGACGGGCGTGAGCAGAACGGGTGGCCCCAGGTGAGCGGCCCTGCGGTGTCCGAGGCCCGGGAGACGTCCGGCGCCACCACGGGGCTGCTGCTGAGCTACGTGCGCCGGCAGGGCGGGGACGACGCGGTCGCGGAGGTGCTGCGCCGTGCCGGCGTGCCGTTCACCGCCCCCGAGCTCGAGCTGCCGTCGCACTGGACCAGTTACGACACCCGGATCAAGCTGTTCGCCGCCGCCACCGAGGTGCTGGGCGACCCGCAGACCATGTTCCGCGTCGGCCGCGAGGCCCTCGGGCTCGGCCTGACCCCGGCCCTGGTGCTGCTCGTCCGCGCGATGGGCTCGCCGCGCCAGGTGTACCGCCAGCTACCGCGGGCCGTGGCCAAGTTCACCACGACCTCGACCATGCGGGTCGTCGAGTCCGGCGCCACGCACGCGACGCTCAGCTACCGGTTGCACGAGGGCTACCCGCACTCCCGACTGGACTGCGAGTACGCCCAGGGCCTCATCGGCATGGTGCCGACGATCTTCGGTCTGCCCCCGGCCCAGCTGCTGCACTCCGAGTGCGAGTCCGACGGTCACTCCGTCTGCACCTACCACCTGACGTGGGAGCGACGCCGCAGGTTCGGCGGACGCCGTCGCACCGACGAGGACGTCCCCGAGCTGCTCGCCCTGCGCGACCAGCTGCGCATCCTGCAGTCGGCGGCCGCGGACCTGGTCGCCAGCGAGGACGTCGAGACCGTCCTGCAGCGCATCATCGAGAAGGCCGCCGAGGCGGTGCTCGCCCCGGGCTGGGTGCTCGCCGTGACCGACCCCGCGGGCGGTCCCGCCCTCGTGCGCAGCGCAGGCCTGGCGCAGCACCAGGTCGACGCCCTCGCGGCCACGCTGCTCGACGGCGCCGACCCGGGCCCGAACGTCGTCGCGGTCGACGTCGCCTCGGCTCGCCGGGTGCACGGCCGGCTGGCCACGGTCTACCGGCCCGGCGACAGCGGCCTCGTGCACGAGCGCCAGATGCTCGCCGCCTACGCCGGCTACGCCGCGGCCGCCCTCGACCTGCTCATGGCGCTGGAGAGCTCCCGGCAGGAGGCCGACCGCGCCGGGACGCTGCTCACCCTGGCGCACGAGCTCGCCGGGGCCACCGAGGCCGACGACGTGTGCACGGTGGTCGCCGAGGCGCTGCCCCGCGTCGTCGGCTGTGACAGCGCCGCGGTGATGCTCTGGGACCCCGCGGAGGGCTGCCTGCGCACGGCCGCCCACGTGGATCCCGTGGAGGAGAACCAGCAGCTGATGTACGGGACGCCCCTCCGCGCCGAGGACGTCCCCGAGCTGGTCGGGATGCTGACGGACCGGGAGCCGCGCTTCCTGCGGCCCGAGTCGAGCAGTCCGGTGCTGCAGCAGCTGCTCACGGCCCTGCAGCTCACCGACGTCGTCGCCGTCCCCGTCGTGGCCGGGCGCACCTTCCTCGGTGTCGCCACCGCGAGCTGGCCTGCCGGGCGGGCCCCCGAGGTGCTCGCCGGCGACGTCCTGCACCGCCTGCGCGGTGTCGGCGACCAGGCCGCGACCGCCCTCCAGCGGGCTCGCCTGCTCGAGACCGTGCGGCACCAGGCCACGCACGACGCGCTCACCGGGCTGCCCAACCGGGTGCTCTTCCTCGAACGGCTCGGCGAGGCGCTGGCCACCACGCCCGCCGACCAGCACGTCGGCGTGCTGTTCTGCGACCTCGACCGCTTCAAGGGGGTCAACGACTCCCTCGGCCACGCCGCCGGTGACGAGCTGCTGCGCCAGGTGTCCGCCCGGCTGCGGGCCGCGATCCGCCCCGGCGACGTGGTGGGCCGGCTCAGCGGTGACGAGTTCGCCGTCCTGCTGCCCGTCCTCACCCGGCCCGAGGACGCCGACCGCGTCGTCGCCCGGGTACTGGGCTGCTTCGACGAGCCCTTCCGCCTCGAGGGTGCCGGCGTCGCCGTCGGCACCAGCGTGGGCGTCGCCGTCCACGGCGGCGGATCGGGCAGTGCCGACGCGCTGCTGCGCGCCTCCGACGCCGACATGTACCGGCACAAGAAGAGGACCCCCTTCCCCCCACGGCTCGCGAGCTCGCCGCGGGACCCTGAGGGGGGCCGCGAGTCGTAGCCGCAGGTGCTAGCGGCGCAGACGGGCGTGCAGGGCGGCCTGCTCCTCGGGGCCGAAGCCGTGCTCGGTGAGCCAGCCCTGCGGGCCGCCGTGCCGCTCGTCGAGCAGTTCGAGCACCCGGCGCATGGTCTCCGCCTGCGGCGTGTGGCTGGCGACGTCGCGGCGCACCATGTCCTCGGCGTAGGTCGGTGACGCGGCCAGCTTGGCGACCAGGTCGTCGATGACCTCGGCGGTCAGCGCGTAGTCGGCCACGATCTCCTCGTGCGGGACGCCGGCCACGGCGAGCGCGAAGGCCACCACGACCCCGGTGCGGTCCTTGCCCGCGGCGCAGTGCACGACCGTGGCACCGTCCGTGGGCGCGGCCAGGGCGCGCAGCGCGGCGACCACGTTCTCCGGCCGGTGCGCGAGGTAACCCAGGTAGGAGCGCACCGCCGGCGGCTCGCCCTGGTCGCCCTCGGCCACCTGCCGCGGCAGGATCGACTCGGCCCAGTCCGCCGGGAGCTCCGGCACGTCGGCCTCCTCGACGGCGAACACGTCGGTGTGGTGACCGCGCTCGGGCAGCAGCGTGAAGTGCCGGTGCGTCACCTCGGGCACCGTCCGCAGCGGGCCGCGGCCCTCCAGCAGCACCTCCGCGGTGGTGCGCAGGTCGACCACCTCGCGCAGCCGCACGTCGTCCACCAGCCGGCGGACGTCGTCCTCGCTGAGCGTCTGCAGGTTGTCGCTGCGCAGCACCCGCCCCGGGACCGTCGTCCCGCCGTCGACGGTGGGCAGCCCGCCCAGGTCGCGGGTGTTCGTCGTCCCGTCGAGGCGCAGCCAGCGGTCGGTCCGCAGGCGGTCGGAGGCTCCGGAGGTCACGCGCACGACGGTACGACCCACGGGACGCCCGCTCGGTGTGGGCCCGGACCCCACCCCCGGTGTCGCGTCTGTGGAGTCCGCTCACGTGGAGACCGTGCGTGCCACTCCCTACTGTGTGACCCGCCTCACCCGGCGTCCACGGCCCCGCCCGCGCCTCCACCGTCGAACGACAGGAGTCCCATGGACCTGACCAGAGCCAGGACGGTCGTGGCGGGGGTGGCCCTCGCCGTCGTCGCCTCACTCGGCTGGACGACGCCGGCCGGCGCAGCGGACGCCGCCGCCCGGTGCGCGGCGCTCGCGGGGGTCGACATCCCCGCCCGCGTCATCGGACTCCCGACGACCGGCGGCGCGGTGACCGAAGCCGCCCTCGTGGCACCGTCCGGGAGCGGCACCACCGCGATCGGGGAGTACTGCAGGGTCACCGCGGCGCTGCACCCCGTGGACCCCGCCGCCCCGGACATCCGCATGCAGGTGGCGCTGCCCACCACGTGGAACCAGAAGGCGCTGATGTTCGGCGGGGGCGGCTACAACGGGACGATCCCGGCGCTCGACGGGAACGTCCCCTTCGGTCCGGGTGACGCGCCCAGACCGCTCGGCCGCGGGTACGCGACCTTCGCCAGCGACTCCGGGCACCAGGCACCCGCCGGGTTCCTGCCGACCCCCTCGCTCTACGGCGAGTTCCTCGCCAACGACGAGGCGCTGCGCAACTTCGCCGGCGACGCCCTGAAGAAGACCCGGGACGCCGCCGTGTTCGTCATCGGCCGGTACTACGACCGGGACACCCCGCAGCAGACCTACTTCGCCGGGGGCTCGACCGGCGGCCGGGAGGCGCTCGCCGTCGCCCAGCGCTGGGAGCGCGACTTCGACGGGGTCATCAGCGTCTACCCCGCGTTCAACGCCGCCACCCTCGACCTGTACTTCGGCCACATGACCCGTCAGCTCGCCGCGCCGGGCGCCTTCCCCCGTCCCGCGCAGCAGGTGCTGCTCTACAACGCGGTCGTCACGGCCTGCGACGGCCTCGACGGGTTGACCGACGGCGTCATCAGCGACGAGCCGGCCTGCGACTTCGACCCTGCCGTCCTGCGCTGCCCCGAGGGGCAGGACACCGGTGACACCTGCCTGTCCGACCCGCAGATCACCGCGATCCGCGCCGTCTCCAGCCCGATCACGTTCCCCCACCCCCTGGCCAGCGGTGAGACCGGCTACCCGGGCTTCCCGTTCCTCTCGGGCGCGGACATGTCGACACCGCTGCTCGGCCTGGGGACGACCGCGCCGGCCACCCCCATGCCGAAGACCGCCGGCTACGGCATGCAGTTCTGGGACGCCTGGGTCAAGTACGCCGTGACCCGGGACCCCGCCTTCGACTCGCTGTCCCTGGACCCGCTGGCGCCGGGCCCCTGGCAGGACCGCATCTCGGAGCTCACCGCGCTGCAGGACGTCAACGACACCGACCTGCGGCCCTTCGCGAGGAGGGGCGGGAAGCTGCTGCTGCTGCACGGGACGGCGGACGAGCTGGTCAGCCACCGGGCCACGGTGGAGTACTACGAGGGGCTGGTGCAGACCATGGGGCAGCGCCGGGTCGACGCGTTCGCCCGCTTCTACCTGGTCCCCGGTGCCAACCACGCCAACCTCGCCGCCGCCTTCGCCGCCGGCTGGGACTCCCTCACCGCCCTGGACCACTGGGTCACGACCGGCGCGGCGCCGGCCGACCCCGTCGTCCGGGACACCAACCCCGGCGCCACCCGCACGCGGCCGCTGTGCGAGTACCCGACCCACCCCCGGTACAGCGGCTCGGGGAGCCCCGACGAGGCGAGCAGCTTCGACTGCGTGACCGGATAGCCGGGGTCGGGACGGGGCCCGGCACCGCCGGTGCCCACGTGGTCGGCGCACCGCGTGGGCACCGGCGGACGGCGGCGTCGCGGCGCCCGTCCGCGGTCGGTCAGCCCTCGAGGAGCCGGTCGCACACCGCACGCAGTCGCGACCGCAGTCCCGCACCGCGGCGGGCGAACTCCCGCTGCGCGGCGACGTACTCCGCCTTGCCCTCCGGCGTCTCGATCGCGACCGGGTCGTAGCCGGCGGCGCGCAGGTCGTACGGCGAGGCGCGCATGTCCAGCTCCCGGACCTCGGCCGCCAGCACGAAGCAGTCCAGCAGCAGGTCGCCGGGGACGGCGGGACCGAGCTTGTAGGCCCACTTGTAGAGGTCCATGGTCGCGTGCAGGCAGCCCGGCTGCTCCATCTCGACCTGGGTGGCGCGGGTGGGCCGCAGCCGGTTGCGGCCGACGGCGGCGGGCGTGAAGAACCGGAACGCGTCGAAGTGCGAGCAGCGCACCGGGTGGGACTCGACGACGGCATCGGTACCGGCCCGGCCCAGCCGCAGGGGCAGCGGGTGCCGGTGCTCGTCGGCCCGGTAGACCATCGCCCACTCGTGCAGCCCGAAGCAGCCGGTGTGCGCCGGCCGGGACGCGGTCGCGGCCAGCAGCCGGGCGACGAACGCGACGGTGTCCCCGCGGTCGGCCCGGAAGGCGTCGAGGTCGAGGGTGACCGCGCCGTCGTCGTCGGTGGCGTACCAGCGCCAGGCGGCGTGCGGCGGGGGTCCGTCGGCGCCGGGCTCGAGGACCACCCCGGGGCCCGGGTGCCAGCGGCGCAGCTGCGCAGGGCGGGCGCTGTAGTACTCGTAGAGGAAGTCCTCGACCGGGTGGCGGGTGCCGGTCGCCCGGCGGGCCCGGTGTCCCGCGGTCAGCGCGTCGGCCCGCTCCGCGTGCGCCCGCGCCAGCGCCGTCCACCCGGCCGCCGGCAGGCGAGTGGGGACGGCGTGCACTCGTTCAGGGTAGGGGGGCCGCGGCCCACCATGGTGCGCTGATGGTGGTCTCCGGCCGCCGCGAGACCACCATCAGCGCACACTCACGCGGCCAGCGCCATGCGCCCGATCAGCCGGCGGCGGAACAGGTGAGCCGGTGCAGCCGCAGCGCCAGGTGCACCTCCAGGGCCCGTTCCGGCGTCGACCACCCGCGGCCCAGCAGCCGGCCCACCCGCTCCAGGCGCTGGGTGACGGTGTTGACGTGCACCTGCAGGGTCTCGGCCGCCCGCGCCGGGGACCCGCCGGCGTCGAACCAGGCCCGCAGCGTCCCGACCAGGTCCGTGCCGCGCCGCTCGTCGTAGTCCAGCACCGGGCCGAGCGTGGCGGTCACGAAACCGTGCACGTCCCGCCCCTCGCCGACCAGCAGCCCGACGAAGCCGAGCTCGTCGGCGCTGGCCGCCTGACCGGCCCGGCCCAGGGCGACCAGCGTCGAGGCGCAGCGCTGGGCCTCGACGTGCGCGGGGGCGACCGCGGCCGGCCCCTGCACCGGCCCGGCACCACCGACGGTCACCGGCCGCCCCACGGCCGCGGTGAGCTCCCGGCGGACCTGCGCCGCCGCGGCGCCGGGCTCCCCACCCGGCAGGCAGAGCACCACCCGCCCGTCGTTCAGGCCGGCCAGCCCGCCGCGGACGGAGGCCAGGTGGGTGGCGGCGGCCAGCGCCCGGCCCCGGCCGCGCTCCTCCACCAGGACGACGACGACGGCGTGCGGCCGGTCGAGGTCGGCACCCAGCCGGCGGGCGCGCTCCCGCAGCCCGTCGGGGTCGCGCAGCGCCGGCCCGAGCAGCTCCTCCAGCAGCTCGCCGCGCACCCGGCCCTCGGCCTCGCTGGCGGTGCGCCGGATGAGCAGCAACAGGGAGGTCACCAGTGCGGCGCGCTCGAGGATGCGCTGGTCGGAGTCGGAGAGCTCGTCGTCCCGGTGCAGCACCAGGCCGCCGAGCAGCTCGGCGCCCACGGTCACCGCAGCGGTCCACCAGCTGCCGTCGCGGACCGTCCGGCCGGTCGAGCGGGCCAGCGTGAGGGCGGCCGCGGGGTCGGGCGGCAGGTCGCCGTCCGACCCGGGGGACGGCGTGCCGCGGCCCTGCTCGTCGAGGATGGTGATCCGCCCGCCGAGCGCCTCGGTGACCGCGGCCGCGACGTCCTCCACCCCGCCGCCGCGCAGCACGATGTCGATGAAACGGTCGTGCGCGCCGGCGGCCCGCTCCACCGAGGCGGAGTGGGCACGGAGCTCCCGGGTGGCCGCCGACAGCTCCTCCAGTGCCGACCGGGTCTCCTCCAGCAGCCGGGCGTTGTCCAGCGCGATCGCCGCGTGCGCGGCCAGCGAGCCCAGCAGCGAGACCTCGGAGCGGTCGTAGAGCCGCTCGTCGCGGTCGGCGGCGAAGAGCACCCCGATCACCCGCGACCCGCGCACCAGCGGGACGCCGAGGATGGCGACCAGGCCCTCCTCGGCGACGCCCCCGTTGATCTCGTCGGTGTGCTGGAAGCGCGGGTCGGCGAAGTAGCGGGCGGTGGCGTACGGCGCGGCGGTCTGCGCGACCAGCCCGCCGAGGCCGGCGCCCATCGGCAGCCGCAGCGCCTGGAACCGGGCCGAGACGGAGCCGTCCGTCACCCGCATGTAGGTGTCGCCGCGGGCGTCGTCGTGCAGGGTCAGGTAGGAGACGTCGGTGCCGAGCAGCTGCCGCGCCCGCCGGACGATCGCGGTGAGCACGTCGTCGACGCTGCGCAGCGAGGCGAGGTCGCCGGCGGTGTCGAACAGCGCGGCGAGCTCGGACTCCCGGCGGCGCCGCGCGGCGAACGCGTCGCGCACGTGCAGGGCCAGCCACTTGACCCGCTCCAGCCCGGCGAGCGTCGCACCGTCGGCGCCGGCGGCCCGGGCGCGCACCACCGGCCCCTCGAACTCGATCGCCGCCGCCTCCTCGAGCAGCAGCGCGAAGTACTCCGCGGCACCGTCCAGCTCGCCTGACGCCGGCACCGCCCCCCTGCGGGGTCCTCCCACGGGGGGTCGCAGGGGGTCCTCCATCAGTGGGCGGTCCACCCGCCGTCCATGACCAGGGAGCTGCCGGTGATCGACGCGGCGACGGGGGAGCAGAGGTAGGCGACGGCCTCGGCGACCTCCTCGGGCTCGATCAGCCGCTTGACGGCCGCGGGGGCGAGCATGACCTGCTCGATGACCTCGTCCTCGGACAGGCCGTGGGCCCTGGCCTGGTCGGCGATCTGGTTCTCCACCAGCGGCGTGCGCACGTAGGCGGGGTTGACGCAGTTGGAGGTGACCCCGTGCGGGGCGCCCTCCAGCGCGATCACCTTCGACAGCCCCTCGAGACCGTGCTTGGCGGTGACGTAGGCGCTCTTGTACGCCGAGGCCCGCAGCCCGTGGACCGAGCTGACGTTGACGATCCGGCCCCAGCCGCGCTCGTACATGTGCGGCAGCGCGCCACGGACCAGCCGGAACGGCGTCTCCAGCATCAGCCGCAGGATCAGCGAGAAGCGGTCGACCGGGAACTCGTGCACCGGGGCCACGTGCTGCAGCCCGGCGTTGTTCACCAGCACGTCCACGTCGAGGTCCAGCGTGCCGACCGCGTCGAGGTCGGAGAGGTCGACGGCGACCGCCGTCCCCCCGACCGCCGTCGCCACCGCCTTCGCCGCCTCGGCGTCACGGTCGACGACGACCACGTCCGCGCCCGCCTGGGCCAGTCGCACGGCGCACGCGCGGCCGATGCCCGAGGCGCCGCCGGTGATGAGGGCCCGCCGCCCGCTGAGGGTTCCTGAGTCCGCCATGTCGCGGAAGGCTAGAGGCTCCTGGCGCCCGGCCGCACGGTCTGGGCCCACACACCTCGTCGAGCCGGGATGGGTGGAGCCCACATCGCGCCACGAGCCGTCCCCCGAGGAGGCGCCACACCAGGACGCCGGACGGCGCCGTCCCGCATGGTCGGCGGACACGTGACCGCGGTCACGACTGCGGCGCCGCGGCACAGGTCGCCTCCCCGCTGTCGGGCCGCACTCCGCATGCTCCACGACGAGACCCCGTGACCGCGCCCGCCCGATCCGGCGCGGTCGGCGTCGCCGGCTGCGCGGTCGTCGCGCGGGTCGCCGTCCTCTCCTGCGGGGGACCCGCGACCTGGCCGCGGACCGGGCGGTCGTCGTCCGGGAGGGCCGGTCGCGCACGTCGGTGCGAGGCCGGCTCACGGGCCCTCCCATGACATCCGTCACGGGGGGCCCGTGGCGTTGCCGTGAGGAGTCGTGAGGGACGGCACCTGTGCCGCTGCCGGGACGACGGCAGCGTCAGGGGTGCGCCCGGGAGGAGCGGCCGGACCCCGGCCGGCGGGCGCACCGAGGAGGTCGCCGTGCACCCGTCCGTCGCACCCGCCCCGCCGCCCACGGTGGCGCCCGACCCGCCCGCCGTCGAGGTGGTCGACCTGCACCGCCGGTACGGCGACTTCGAGGCGGTCCGGGGGGTGTCCTTCGAGGTCCGGCCCGGTGAGGTGTTCGCGCTGCTCGGCGTCAACGGCGCCGGCAAGACCTCCGCCCTGGAGGTGCTCGAGGGCCTGGCCCCGGCGTCGGGCGGGTCGGTGCGGGTCCTCGGCGCCGACCCGCGGCGCGAGCGGGCCGCCGTCCGCCCGCACCTGGGTGTGCTGCTGCAGGCCAGCGGCCTGCCCGGCGACCTGACCGTCGCCGAGACCGTGCGGACCTGGGCCGGCACCCTCACCGCTCCTCGCCCGGTCGACGAGGCGCTGGCCCAGGTGGACCTCACCGGGCGGGCCGACGTCCGGGTGCGCAGCCTCTCCGGCGGGGAGCGCCGCCGGCTGGACCTCGCGCTGGCCCTGCTCGGCCACCCCCGGGTGCTGGTCCTCGACGAGCCGACCACCGGCCTGGACCCGGAGAGCCGGCGCACCGTGTGGCGGCTGGTCCGCGGCCTGGTGGACGACGGCGCCGCGGTGGTGCTCACCACGCACCACCTGGAGGAGGCCGAGGAGCTGGCCGACCGCATCGCGGTCATGCGCGCCGGGCAGATCGTGCTCGCCGGCACCCGCGAGGAGATCGCCGAGACCCAGCCGGCCACCGTCCGCTTCACCCTCGACGACGGCGTCCCGCAGCCGCCGGTCCCCGCGGGCGTCCAGGTGGTCAGCGCCGGCCCGCGGGTCGAGTGGCACACCCGCGCGCTGCAGCCGGCGCTCGCCCAGCTGCTCGCCTGGGCCGCCGCGAACGGCGTCGTGCTCCGCGGCCTCCAGGCCCGCGCCGCCTCCCTGGAGCAGGCCTTCCTCGCCGTCGCCGACGCCGAGTGACCCCGACCCGAGAGGAACGCCACGATGACCACGCTCGCCGCTCCTGCCGGCCCCTCCCGGCTCCGCCGTGTCGGGGCCCTCGCCGCCGCTGAGACCCGGCTGCTGCTGCGCAACCGCACCGCCGTCGTCAACTCCGTGCTCATGCCGCTGCTGCTGGTGGCCCTCGTCCCCGGGATCGGCCTCGACGACCGGGCCACCGGGCCCGGCCTGCTGACCGCGGCCGCCGGCTTCACGCTGGTCTTCCTGACCTACTACAACCTGGTCACCACCTACGTCGCCCGGCGCGAGGACCTGGTGCTGCAGCGGATGCGCACCGGCGAGCTGGGTGACGGCGAGGTGCTCGCCGCCACCGCCGTCCCCACCCTGCTGGTCACGGTCGGCCAGCTCGTCCTGGTCGCCGTGGGCGTGGTCGTGCTCGGCCTGTGGACCGCGCCGGTGGACGCCGTCCTGCCGGTCCTGGCGGTCCTGCTCGGCGCGGCGCTGATGGTCGTGCTGGCCACCGCGAGCACGCTGTTCACCCGGACGCCGGAGTCGGCGCAGATCACCACGCTGCCCGTCGTCCTCGGGACGACCGCGCTCTCCGGGCTGTTCTTCCCGCTCAGCGTGCTGCCCGACGCGCTCGGCACAGTCGCCCGGTTGCTGCCGGTCACGCCGGTCGTGGAGCTCGTGCAGCTGGGCCTGACGGGCCGTACCTGGGACGGCGAGGTCGTCGCCGGCGCGGAGCTGTGGTGGGCCGCGCTCGGCCCGCTGGGCACGCTCCTGGCCTGGACCGTGCTGGCCGGCCTGGCGACCGCGCGGTGGTTCCGCTGGGCTCCGCGGCGCTGACCCGCCCGGCGCGCGACGGGCGGTACGGCAGCATGGGGGCCGTGCCGACCGTCGCGCGCTGGTGGAGCAGCCGCACCGACTCGCAGCGCATCGACCTCTACACCCGCTCGTCGTACTACACGACGCTGGTGTTCGTCCCGGTCATGCTGTTCTTCGCGGCGGCGTCGGACTGGGTGACGGCCTCCGCGTGGCACCCGGTGGTGCTGCTCGGCTCCTCGGTGGTGACGACGGCGGCCTGCCTCGTGCTCACCCGGCGCGGGTTCCACGACCGCGCCACCGGCCCCGACCGGCCTGCCCTGCTGGTCGCCCTCGTCGCCGGCCTGATCACCGTCCTGGCGGCGCTGGCCGCCACGGGAGAGGGGCCGGCGCCCGCCGCCCCGTGGGTGGCCGGCCTCGTGGGCGCCGCGGTGCTGCTGGCCCTGTCGGTCACCGTCCCGACCCGGCCGCTGGTCACCGGGGCCGCGGCCACCGGCGTGCTGGCCGGCGCGGTGGCGCTCGCCGAGGGCAACCCACCGGCCGCCGCCGTCGCCATCGGCGCCTCGATCGGTCTGGCGGTCGGGTTCTTCGTCACGGCCTTCCGGTTCAGCGTCTGGATCCTCGACGTCGTCCTGGAGATGGAGCGCACCCGCGGCGTGCAGGCGCAGCTCGCGGTCGCCGAGGAGCGGCTGCGCTTCGCCCGCGACCTGCACGACGTCATGGGCCGCAACCTCTCGGCGATCGCGGTGAAGAGCCAGCTGGCCGCCGAGCTGGTCCGGCGGGGGAGGGACGGCGCGGCCGAGGAGCTCGCCGACATCAGCCGGGTCGCCGAGGAGTCGCTGCGCGAGGTCCGCGACGTCGTCCGCGGCTACCGGCGCACCGACCTGCCCGGCGAGCTGGCCGGCGCCCGGTCGGTGCTGCGCGCGGCCGGGGTGGGCGTCACGGTGACCGGTGAGGAGGAGGCGGTGACGCTGCCCGAGCCGGTGCAGACCGCGCTGGGCTGGGTGGTGCGGGAGGCGGTGACCAACGTGCTGCGGCACAGCCGGGCGACCTGGTGCACCGTCGAGCTGCGGGCGCTCGGTGGGGAGGCGGAGCTGCAGGTGGCCAACGACGGTGCCCTCGGGGCGGGGACGACCTGGGGCAACGGCCTCACCGGCCTGGCCGAGCGGCTGGCGGCCACCGGTGGCCGGCTCTCGGCCGGTCCGGACGGCGACCGGTTCGTCCTCGCCGCGACCGTGCCCGTGAGGGTGCCCGCGTGATCCGGGTGCTGCTGGCCGACGACGAGAACCTGATCCGTTCGGCACTGGCCGCCCTGCTGGCCCTGGAGGAGGACCTCGAGGTGGTGGCCCAGGCCGCCTCCGGTGCCGAGGCGCTGGCGATGGCCCGCGCGCACACGCCCGATGTCGCCGTCCTGGACCTGCAGATGCCCGACCGGGACGGCATCTCCGTGGCCGGGGAGCTGTCCACCGTGCTGCCGGGCTGTGCGGTGGTGATCGTCACCGGGCACGGCCGGGCAGGGCACCTCAAGCGGGCGCTGGAGGCCGGCGTGCGCGGGTTCCTGCCCAAGACGGTGAGCGCGCCGGTGCTCACCGACGTCGTCCGCACGGTGCACCGGGGCGGGCGGTACGTGGACCCGGAGCTGGCCGCGGAGGCGATCAGCGCGGGGGACAGCCCGCTGACGCCGCGCGAGGCCGACGTCCTCGAGCTGGCGGCCGGGGGCGCCCCGGTCGAGGAGATCGCCGCCCGCGCGCACCTGTCACCCGGGACCGTGCGCAACCACCTGTCGGCCGCGGCGGCCAAGCTGGGCGCGCCGAACCGGCACGCCGCGGTGGAGGCGGCGCGCCGGCACGGCTGGATCTGAACGGGCTCCCTGCACGGTCCGGTCCGGCCCCGTCCCGGGTCCCGCGCCGAGCCCGCGAGGTGTGGGGTGTCCCTGCTCAGTCCGGGACGTTGCCCGGACGCACCGTCCCGTCGTCGCGCTGGGCGTCCTCGTCGGTGGTGAGGGTGACCTCGTCGCGCTCGCCGCCGTCGGACCGGTCCTCGCCGGGGACGCCGTCGACGAGGTTGCTCGCGCTGGGGCCGTCGGTGGTGTCCGGGGACTCCCGGTAGCCGGTGTCGTCGGACTCGCTCATCAGATGTCCCTTCCTCCGGAGCGGGGGGTGGGCCCCGAGACCTCGCCGGACGGTCCGTCCGTCCGGGCGCGGGCGACGTCGGAGTCGGCGCGGGCGGGGAGGTCGTCGCCCGCCGCGGCGTCGCGCTCGATCGCCTCGTCGCGGGTGAGGGGGACGTCCTCGAACCCCGATCCGGTGTCGCTGTTGTCCCCGCTGCCCGACGCGGTCGGGATGTCCTGCTGGATCCGGTCGCTGCCCTGGGGGTCGCTCACGGGGGCCTCCTGTCCGACGGCGCTGTCGCAGGGGCCATGCCCGCCGTCGTCCCCCTGAAACGACCGCGGCCGCCGTCCCCCCGGGGGAGACGACGGCCGCCGGCCCCGTCCAGGGCACCGCCGCGAGCCTGCGAGCGGTGGGGAGGACGGGGTCCTCTCTCAGAAGGCGGCCTCGTCGACCTCCATGAGGGTGTTGTCGGTGTGCTCGACGACGGTCCGCTCCGCCGTCAGTCTCGGCAGGACCTGGGTGGTGAAGAACCGGGCGGCGGCGAGCTTGCCCTCGTAGAAGTGCCGGTCCCTCTCGGTGACCTCGCCGGCCAGGGCGCCGAGCGCCACCTCGGCCTGGCGCACGAGCAGCCAGGCCGTGACCAGGTCGCCGGTGGCCAGCAGCAGCCGGCTGGTGTTCTGGCCGACCTCGTAGAGGGCGGTGAGGTCCTCCTGCGCCCGGGCGAGGCGGCCGAACATCGCCGCCAGCATGCCCTGCACGTCGGCGAGGGCGGTGGCGAGCAGCGCCCGCTCCTCCTTGAGCCGGCCGTTGCCGGCCTCCGCGTCGATCGTGGCCTGGATCTGCTCGGCGACCCAGGTCAGGGCGACGCCGCCGTCCTTGACGATCTTGCGGAAGAAGAAGTCCTGGCCCTGGATCGCCGTGGTGCCCTCGTAGAGGGTGTCGATCTTGGAGTCCCGGATGTACTGCTCGATCGGGTAGTCCTGCAGGTAGCCCGAGCCGCCGAGGGTCTGCAGCGACTCCTGGGTGAGCAGCTGGGTGGCCCGCTCGGAGCCGAAGCCCTTGACCACCGGCAGCAGCAGGTCGTTGACGCGGGCGGCGAGCGTCGCCTCCTCGCTGTCGGCGGTGCCGGCGGCCTCGGCCTCCGTGACCTGGTCGCGGAAGGTGGCGGCGTAGAGGTACAGCGCCCGCATGCCCTCGGCGTAGGACTTCTGCAGCATGAGCGAGCGGCGGACGTCGGGGTGGCGGGTGATGGGGACCCGCGGGGCGTCCTTGCTGGTCGCGGTCAGGTCGGCGCCCTGCACGCGGTTCCTCGCGTAGTCCAGGGCCACCTGGTAACCGGCCGACAGCGTGGCGATGGCCTTGGCGCCCACGAACATCCGGGCGTGCTCGATGACCCGGAACATCTGCGCGATGCCGTCGTGCACCTCGCCGACCAGCCAGCCCCTCGCCGGCACCGGCCCGTCGCCGAAGGTCAGCTCGCAGGTCGTGGAGACCTTCAGGCCCATCTTCTCCTCGACGTTGGTGACGTACACGCCGTTGCGCTCGCCCAGCGCGCCGGTCTCGAGGTCGACGTGGAACTTCGGGACGACGAACAGCGAGAGGCCCTTGGTGCCCGGCCCCGCGCCCTCGGGGCGGGCCAGCACCAGGTGGACGATGTTGTCCGACAGGTCGTGCTCGGCCGAGGTGATGAACCGCTTCACGCCGGTGAGGTGCCACGAGCCGTCGTCCTGCCGGACCGCCCTGGTGCGGCCGGCGCCGACGTCGGAGCCGGCGTCGGGCTCGGTGAGCACCATGGTGGCGCCCCACTTGTGCTCGAGCATGAGCCGGGCGAGCCGCTTCTGGTCGGGGGTGCCGAGCTCGTCCAGGATCGCGGCGAAGGCGGCCCAGGAGCCGTACATGAAGACGGCGGGGTTGGCGCCGAGCACCATCTCGAAGGCCGCCCAGGTCAGGGCGTGCGGAGCGCCGGAGCCGCCGAGGTGCTCGGGCAGGTCGAGGGAGAACCAGTCGCCGTCCTCGATGGCGCGCACCGACCGCTTGAAGCTCTCGGGCAGGGTCACCGAGCACGTGGCCGGGTCGAACACCGGCGGGTTGCGGTCGGCGTCGGCGAAGGAGTCGGCGATCGGGCCCTCGGCCAGCCGGCGGATCTCGGCCAGCACGCCGCGCGCGGTCTCGACGTCCACCTGGGCGAACGGCCCGGTGCCGAACCGGTCCTTGGTGTCGAGGAACTCGAAGAGGTTGAACTCGAGGTCCCGCAGGTTCGCGGTGTAGTGGCCCATGCCTGTGGCTCCCGGTGCTCCGTGCTGGAACCCGCGACTCAGTACTCGCGGGTAACAAACGGTATTACCGGCCGGTAACCGGGAGCAAGCACCGCCGCAGGACCGCGACCTCGGGAGGCGTGGCTCTCCCTCGTGGGGGTGAGCCGGGCGTCCAACCACGGTCGCGGTCGGCGGTGGACGACTCCGGCACCGGGTGCTCGTCGCCGGACCACCTGCGGCGGCTGCCCGTCGACGTCCTCGAGATCGACCGGTCGTCCCTGGAGGACCTCGCCACGACCCGCAGGCCGACGCCGTCGTCCGCGCCGTCGTGGAGCTGTCGCACACGACGGGCCTGACGGTGGTCGCGGAGGGCGTGGAGACCGCCGAGCAGCTGGCGACGCTGGCCGGCATCGGCTGCGACGCCTGGCAGGGCTTCCTCATCGCCCGTCCCATGCCGGCCGGGTCGGTCCCCGGCCACCTGGGTCGGGCCGCCGACCTGCCCGCGCCCGCCTACGCGGGAGCGGGCGGCGGACCGCTCAGCCGGAGCGGCGGCGGGCGCGCAGCACCAGGCCGGCCAGCCACACCAGCAGGCCGCCGAGCGCCGCGGCGACGACCAGCGCCAGCACCAGCGGCGCCTGGACGTCGGTGAAGACCAGGCTGATCTGGACGGTCTGGTTGTTGAAGACGACGAACAGCACCAGCACCACGGTGACGAACAGCAGCAGCGCCAGGGCGAGCGTGCGGCCGGCGGTGCGGCCGGCGTTGCGGACGGGATGGCGCTCGGGCGTCGTCCCGCGGGTCGGAGCGGGGCCGGGGGTGGCCGGACCAGTGGTCGTCCCAGGGGTGCCGGTCGGGCCGGTCGAGGTTCGGAGGGGGTCGGAGCCGGGAGCGGTCACGGGTCGAGTCTGGTGCCCGCCGCCGTCCCGCGCACGGTCAGCCGTGCGCGTCGGGCTCGGTCTCGGCCGGGGGCCAGCTCGGACCCGCGACACCGTCGGCGGGGCCGGGTGTGCCGCCCTGGGACTCCGGGTCCCCGGGCGGGGCCACCTCGCTGCCGAAGGGCTGGGCGTCGCGTGGTTCGTCGGGCTCCGGCATCGTCATGGAGCCAGTCTGCGGCGGCCGTTCCCCCGCGGCGACCGCACGTGGCCTGCGGTCCGGCCCGGAGGGCCGGGGTGTCCCCGCTCACTCGTCCAGGACGGGGCCGGCCTCGTGGTGGGGGTGGCCCTTGGTCCGCTCGCGCTGCTTCATCCGCGCCTCGAAGACGTGCCGGTCGCCGTCGGACAGCTCGTCGCGGGCGCGCTGGTCGAAGGCGCGGAAGACCGACCAGTAGTTGGCGTCGTAGTCCTCGACGATCTGGAAGGTCCAGCGGTCGGCGATGACGTTGCGTCCGACGAGGTCGCGGTCGAGGTCGTCGGCGAGCTGGGTGTGGCCGGCCTTGCGGAGGAGCTCGACGGCGTCCTGGAGCAGCAGGTCGGCCTTGCCGGAGTGCTGGTGGAAGCCGTAGAGCTGGCCGCGTGCCTGCTCGATGGTCTCGAGGGCCTCGGAGAGCTTGCCCAGGCCCTCCACGGTGGTGTCGTCGAGGTCGGGCCGGCTGCGGTCGGTGCTCACCGGCCCATCCTGCGATCCCTCGTGGGTCTCCGCTGGACGACCGCGGAGGAGGGGGGCCCGGAGGGTCTCGCGACGAGTGGCCGGGTGGGCTCAGCGGTGCCGGGGACGGCACGTGGCCGCGGTGGTCGGGAGGAGTGGGGCCCGGAGGGTCTCGCGACGAGTGGCCGGGTGGGCTCAGCGGTGCCGGGGACGGCACGTGGCCGCGGTGGTCGGGAGGAGTGGGGCCCGGAGGGTCTCGCGACGAGTGGCCGGGTGGGCTCAGCGGTGCCGGGGACGGTACGTGGCCGCGGTGTCGGCCGGTAGGCCGACGAGGGACTCAGCGGGCGACGGCGATGTCGACGAGCCGCTCGGCCAGCTCGCGACCGTGCGAGGCGGGGCCGTCGGGGCCCAGCAGCCCCCCGGAGAGGTACATCCCGTCGATGATGAGGTGCACCTGCGCGGCGAGGTCCTCGCCCGAGCCCGGCGCGACCTGCTCGGCGAGGCGCTCGAGCCGGGCGTGCAGCTCGAACTTGTAGTCGGCGGCGGCGCTGCGCGCGGGGTGCTCCGGGTCGTCGTACTCGCTGCTGACGTTGGTGAACGGGCAGCCGCGGAAGCCGGCCCGGGTGACGTCGGCCTCGACGGTGTCGACGACCGAGAGCAGCGCCGCCCGCGGGTCGTCGGCGAGGCGCTCGAGCTCGGCGTCGACGCGGGCGAGCACGGTGGCCGCCTTGCGCGCGAGGTAGGCGCCGACCAGGTCGTCCTTGCTCTTGAACAACCGGTACACGGTCATCTTGCCCAGCCCGGTCTCGCGGACCAGCTCGTCCATCCCCACGCTGCGCGAGCTGCGGGTCGCGAACAACCGCTCGGCGGTGTCCAGGACGATGGCCTGCCGCTCCGCCCGACTCCGGCGGACGGGAACCGAGACGTCGTCGGCGGCGAGGGGGATGGCGGCTGCGGTCACGCCGGCGATGCTGCCGCAGGGCGTGACGGAGCAGTTCGCGGCACGCCGGGACCGGTCGACAGGTGGTTGCTGTGAGTGACGAGGTGCGCCCGGGCTGACCGGGACGCCAGAGGTCGGTGGGACGGGTGTGACGTTCCGTGACCTCTCCGAGGCCCCCTCCGGGGCATCCCCGAGAGGATGCCGGAGGGGGTCCTCGCCTCAGGCCCTGCGGATGCGGCGGGGGTTGGCCAGCAGGCGGGACAGGGGCGCGGTCGAGGCCTGTCGGGCCTGCGACTCGTCGGCCGGGCGCTCCTCAGAGGCCTCGGTACCTACTCGGGGCTGGTTCTGGGTGTCCTCCATGGGCCCAGCGTCCCCCGCGCAGCCGGTGGCAAAACAGACCCGCAACGGTGAGTTGAGTCGATGTCACGGAGAGATGCGTCACTCTCGGTGGCCGTCGGGCCCCCGGGTCAGGGCGTGTCGGCTCCGCCCGTGGGCGCGTCGCCGCCCTCGGCGGGCTGGTCCGGGTGCGGCGTCTGGCCACCCGGCTCCTCGCCGGGTGGGTCCCCGCCCTCGGCTGGTTCGGTGGTGTGCGCGGGCTGGTCGGGTTCGCTCACGGGACTGCCTCCTCGTTCGTCGGCTGGCCGAGCCTGTGCCCGGCCGGCCGCCCGGTCAACCGCCTGCCTCGTCCACCGGGACGGCGGCCGGCAGCCCGGGCCGTGCGGCGGCCAGCGCGGCGGCGTCGGGCAGGGCGCCCCGCGCACCCGGGCCGGTCGTCGACAGCGCCGCCGCCGTGGCCGCGGTCGCCACCGCCTCGGCCGCGGTCGAGCCCGCCGCCAGCGCGACGGCCAGCGCCCCGCAGAAGGCGTCACCGGCGCCGGTGGTGTCCACGGGCCGCACCGGCAGCGGCGGCTGCAGCAGCGCCGGGCCGTCGTCCGGCACGAGCAGTGCCCCGCGCCCGCCCAGGGTGACCACCACCGTGCCCGCCGTGAGAGCGCGGGCCAGCCGCGCCAGCTCGCCCGGCGTCCGGTCGCCGGCCGGTGCGCCGGCCAGCTGCCGCAGCTCGTGCTCGTTCGGCACCAGGACGTCGACGCGCGCCAGCAGTCCGGCCGGCAGCGGCTCCGGAGGCGCCGGGGTGAGGACGACGGTGCCCGTGGCGGCCGTCGCCGCGGCCTGCACGGTCTCCACCGGGATCTCGAGCTGGAGCAGCACCACCCGCGCCTCGCGCACCGCCGCGACGTCGACGTCCGCGGGTCGCAGCTGCGCGTTGGCCCCCGGGACGACGACGATCAGGTTCTCGCCGCTGCCGTCCTCGACCGGGATCGTCGCGCTGCCGGTGGGGACCTCCGGCGTCCGCACCACGGCCGTGACGTCGACCCCGGTGCCGGCGAGCGCGGCCAGCTGCCGGTCGGCGGCCGGGTCGTCGCCGACCCGGCCGACCACGGCCACCGCGCCGCCGAGCCGGCCGGCCGCCGCGGCCTGGTTGGCGCCCTTCCCGCCCGGCGCCAGGACGGTCTCCCGCCCGACGACGGTCTCGCCGCGGCCGGGCAGCCGGGGGACGCGGACCAGCACGTCCTCGTTGAGGCTGCCGACCACGGTGACGCTCACCCGCGCAGCATCTCCCAGGGCCTCAGCCGTCGCGCGGCCGCCGGTGGCGCAGCGGCACCAGGTACCAGGCCACCACGCCCAGCACGACGACGAAGGCGCAGCAGGCGAGGGCCGGCCACCGGCCCAGGACGACGTCGAGCACGAGCAGCACCGCCGCCGCGATGCCGAGCAGGAGCAGCGCCAGGCCCACCAGCAGCGCGCCGTCGGCGAAGGCGACCAGCTCCTGCTTGCGCCGCTGCCGGAACAGCGTGCGGTGGAAGGAGACCGGCGCGATCAGCACCAGCATCGCGGTCGCGGTGCTCAGGAGGGTGACCGCGTAGACCGTCGTCCCGAAGGCACCGAGCTCGTCGAAGCGGGCGCTGAACGGCAGGGTGAGCAGGAACGCGAAGAGGATCTGCACGCCGGTGATCGCCACCCGCATCTCCTGCAGCAGCTCGGCGAGGTTGCGGTCGAGCACCTCCTCGGGCGTCTGGCCGCGGGCGATGGCCGCCCCGGCCACGTCGGTCCGTTTCCGCACCACCCACCTGCGGTACCGCGACCAGCAGGACCCGACACGCCCAGGACCCGCGGAGGCAGGCATGGCGCAGGACGAGGACCCGGACACCGTCCGCCGGGAGTTCCAGGAGGCGGTCAACATGTCCCCCGCCGAGCTGGAGCGCTGGCTGGAGACCGAGGAGTCGCAGTCGGTCGGGCAGAAGAAGGACGGCTCGGGGGAGTCCACCGGTCACGCCGAGGGACGCCGGATCGTCGAGCTGCTGCGCACGGAGAAGTCGGACCTCACCGACGACGACCTCGCCCACATGCGCAAGGTGCACGGCTACGTCGCCCGCCACCTGGCCCAGGAACCGGGCAAGGAGGACGTCGAGACCTCCAAGTGGCGCTACTCGCTGATGAACTGGGGCCACGACCCCCTGAAGAAGGGCACGAGCTAGCGCATGGGCCGACTTCCCCGGAACGACCCCGCCCAGTACGACGAGCTGGCCGACCAGTGGTGGGAGGCGTCCGGGGGGTTCGCCGCGCTGCACTGGCTGGCCGCGTCGCGGGCCGAGCACATCCCGCCGGCGCCCGGCCCCGACGCGGTGCTGGTCGACCTGGCCTGCGGCGGCGGGCTCATGGCGCCGCACGTCGCCCGGCTCGGTTACCGGCACGTCGGCGTCGACCTCGGCGCGCGGGGCCTCCGGGTGGCCCGCGAGCACGGCGTCCTGGCGGTGCGCGGGTCGGTGCTCGCCGTCCCGCTGGCCGACGGGTGCGCCGACGTCGTGGTGGCCGGGGAGATCCTCGAGCACGTCGAGGACGACGTGGGCGTGCTCGCCGAGTGCGCCCGTCTGCTGCGCCCCGGCGGCACGCTGGTCGTCGACGCGCTCGCGGCCACCCGGATCGGGCGCTTCCTCATGGTCACCGTGGCCGAGCGGCTGCCCGGCGGCCCGCCGCCCGGCATCCACGACCCCGCGCTGTTCGTCGACCGCGCCCGCCTGCTCGCCGCCGCCGACGCGCTGGGCCTGGACCTACGGCTCGTGGGGCTGCGGCCCTCCTTCCGCGAGGCGCTGGCCTGGAAGCTGGGCCGGCGGGACACGGTGCGCATGAAGCCGGTCCGGTCCACCGCCGTCGTCTTCGCTGGTTACGGCAGGCGCCGGGAGGAGGACGGACGGAGCGGCGCAGCGGACCCGACGCCCGTACGGTCGGGTCCATGAGCGCCTCCGAGCTGCGCCGATGAGCGCCGTCCTGACCGGTGCCGGTCGCGCCCTGCCCACGACGATCGACCAGGCCGCGGCCTGGGACGGCTTCTTCGCCGACCACTACGCCGGCGTCCGCGCGGCGCGGCGGGTCTTCACCGCCTCCGGCGTGCGCCGGCGGCACGCGGTGGCCAACCCGCTGGACGAGGACATCAGCGGGTGGAGCACCGGCGCGCGGATGCAGCGCTACGTGCAGGAGGCCCTGCCGCTGGGGAAGCAGGCGGTGGCCGCCGCCCTCGACGACGCCGGCCTGGCGCCGGGGGACGTCGGCCTGTTCACCGTCGCCACCTGCACCGGCTACGCCACGCCGGGCCTGGACATCCGGCTGGCCAGCGACCTCGGCATGCCTCCGGGGCTGCAGCGGCTGCTGGTCGGGCACATGGGCTGCTACGCCGCCATCCCGGGCCTGGCCGCCGTCGGCGACTACGTGACCGCCCGGTCCCGCCCGGCCGTCCTGCTGTGCTGCGAGCTGACCAGCCTGCACGTGCAGCCTCCGGTGCGCGAGCTCGACCAGGTCGTCGCGCACGCGCTGTTCTCCGACGCGGCCGCCGCCGTCGTCCTGCAGCCGGGGGGCCGCGGACGGCGGCTGGCCGGGGTGGTCGCCCGCACCGACCCCTCGACGTCTGACCACATGACCTGGGACGTCACCGACCTGGGCTTCCGCATGGGGCTCTCCCCGCGGGTGCCCGACGTGCTCTCGCGGCACGTCGGCGACGTCGTCGAGGAGCTGCTCACCGGCGCGGGGCTGCGGATCGAGGACGTCGCCGGCTGGGCGGTGCACCCCGGCGGTCCGCGGATCCTCGACGTCGTCCGCGACCACCTCGGGTTGACCGAGGAGCAGCTGGCCGCCTCCCGTTCCGTGCTGGCCGAGCACGGCAACTGCTCGTCGGCGACGGTGCTGCTCGTGCTCGAGGAGCTCGCCGACGTCGACGGCCCGGTCGTGGCCATGGCGTTCGGCCCCGGGCTCACGCTCTACGCGGCTCTCCTGCTGCCCTCGTGACCGGGGCCAGGCTGGTGACCCCTCACTGTAGTCGCTACGCTGTGTGAACAAGGTCACTCTCCGGAGGGGGCGCCCGTGGAGTCGAGCGACGGTGCCGTGCGGGTGTTCCTGGTCGACGACCACGAGGTCGTGCGGCGCGGGGTGGCCGAGGTCCTGGAGGAGGACCCGGTCATCACCGTCGTCGGGGAGGCCGGCTCGGTCGCCGAGGCCCTCGCCCGGGTGCCGGCCGTGCGGCCGGACGTCACCGTCGTCGACATGCGCCTGCCCGACGGGGACGGCGCGGAGGTCTGCCGCAAGCTGCGCGAGCGGGTGCCCGGCCTGCGCTGCCTGGTGCTGACGAGCTTCCCCGACGAGGACGCCGTGGCCGCCGCCGTCGCCGCCGGGGCCTCGGGCTACGTGCTCAAGCAGGTGCGCGGCTCGGCGCTGGTCACCGCCGTCCGGACCGTCGCCGACGGCGGCACGCTCTTCGACCGGGACGCCGGGGTCTCGGCGTCCGCCGCGCGCCGCCGTCCGGCCGAGCGGGACCGCCGGCTGGCCGTGCTCACCGAGCAGGAGCGCACGGTGCTGCGGCTGATCGGCGAGGGTCTGACCAACCGTCAGATCGGCGCCCGCATGGGCCTGGCCGAGAAGACGGTGAAGAACTACACCAGCCACCTGCTGGCCAAGCTGGGCCTCGAGCGGCGCACGCAGGCCGCGATCCTCGCCACCGAGCTGCGCGACCGCCCCGACTGAAGAAGGACCCGCCTGCCCCACCACTCGCGAGTTCGCGTCAGGCCGCGTCCAGAGGCTCGGCGCGAGCTTGCGAGCGGTGAGGAGGACGGGGTCCTTCTTCAGTCCCGGCGCGGCATCGGCACCGACCAGCGGATCTGGGTGCCCTTCGGTCCGGTCGAGGTGGTCAGCCGGCCGCCGTGCCGCTCGGCGCGGTCGGCCAGGTTGGTCAGCCCGCTGCGCACGGAGACCGCGGGCAGCCCGATCCCGTTGTCGGTGACCACGACGCGCACCTCGGTGTCGACGGTCACCGTGACCGTCACCCGGGTGGCCTGCGCGTGCCGCACGACGTTGGTCACCAGCTCGCGGACGACGGCGACGACGTCGGGCAGCAGCGCGGGTGGCAGGTCCTCGTCGCCGCGCAGCCGCACGTCCGGGCGCAGCCCCTGCCCGCCGGTGATCGAGCGGACGACGTCGACGATGCGGGTGCGGACGGCGTCGGGCGAGGCGTCGTCGGCCTCGTGCAGCTCGAAGATCGCCGAGCGGATGCGGGCGATGGTGCCGTCGAGCTCGTCGA
Organism: Geodermatophilus sp. SYSU D00779; assembly: GCF_054050595.1. Lineage (NCBI taxonomy): Bacteria > Bacillati > Actinomycetota > Actinomycetes > Geodermatophilales > Geodermatophilaceae > Geodermatophilus > Geodermatophilus sp. SYSU D00779. Next base: position 13,119 of record NZ_JBJGZQ010000023.1, on the reverse strand, counting down.
CCCGCTCGGCCAACGCCGCCGCCGTCTCGGGCAGCTCCTCCTCCAGCGAACGGCTCACCCGGTCCAGGGCCAGACCGGTGGCGAAGATGCGCTGGACGACGTGGTCGTGCAGGTCCCGGGCGATCCGGTCCCGGTCGGCCTGCACCTGCAGGCGCCGTTCGCGTTGCTGGCTGCGGGCCAGTTCCAGGGCGACCGAGGCCTGCGCGGCGAAGACCGACGCCAGCTCGAGGGTGTCCGGCTCGAAGGGCTCCCGCCCGCGCCGCCGCATGGCGACGACGGTCCCCAGCGCCGGACGACCGCCCAGCGGGATCATCAGCGTGGGGCCGAAGCGCTCGGTCAGCTCGCCGAGCACCGGGGCGCGCTGGCCGCCCACCGCGGCGGCGCTGACGTCGGGGATGAGCACCGGCGTGCCGGTGCGGTGCGCCGTCCCCAGCTGCGTGTCGGTCAGCGGGAGGCGCACGCCCTCGGCGTACTCGTAGTAGTGCGCGCCGACGGCCACCACCACGGTGAGCACGTTCTCGTCGTCCGGGCTCGGCACCAGCACGCCGGCGGCGTCGGCCGAGGCGAGGTCGGCGACCTGCTCGCCGATGGAGCGCAGCACCGTGTCGGGGTCGGCGCCGGACAGCAGCGCGGTCGCGATGTCCGTGCCGGCCTGGGCCCACGCGCGGCGGTGCTCGGCCCGCTCGACCAGCTCGGCGTTGCCGATCGCCAGGCCGGCGGCCGCGGCCAGCCCGACCGCCGCGGCCTGGTCGGCGTCGGTGAACGCGTCGACGCGCTCGACGGTCACGAAGAGGTGACCGAACACCTCGCCCCGCACCCGGACCGGGACCCCGAGGAACGAGCGCATCGGCGGGTGGCCGGGTGGGAAGCCGACGGCCTCCGGGTGGGTGGTCAGGTCGGCCAGGCGCAGCGGCTCGGACCGCCCCAGCAGCAGGCCGACGACGCCGGCCCCGACCGGCGACCGGCCGATCCGCTCGCGCGTGGCGGCGTCCATGCCGACGACGACGAAGCGCTCGTAGGCCGCGCCGGTGTCGTCGAGGACACCGAGCGCGCCGTACGTCGCTCCGGTGGTCTCGACGGCGGCCTGGACGATCCCGTGCAGCGTGCCGTCGACCTGGGCGCTGTGCGCCGTGGGCTGGCTGCCCGGGACGGGCACCTCGGCCGAGGACAGGTCGACCGCCCCGGCACCGGGCGGGGTCAGGGCCCGGCGGTCGGGGTGCTCCCGGGGGAGCGGCGGGGACGTGGTGATGCCGGCCTCCGTCACGCGCCGCGGGCGAGGCGGCGGGTCGGCTGCCGGGGGACGGCGGGGCGCAACAGGGTCTTGCCCCGGCTGCTGACCACCACCAGGTCGGCGCCGCGGGTGGCGCTGCTGAGCGCCTCGAACACCGGCCGCTCGAGGACGGCGGTGCGGACGCGGCCGGTGACGCCGGTCTCGGCGATGGCCCGCAACACCTGGGCCTCCAGCCGCTCCAGCGCGACGGCGCCCGTGCGCCGTCCCGGGCGGGAGACGCCGGGGAGCGTGTCGTCGCCGTCGTCGTCGACCACCCAGACGGCGACCACGGTGGCCTCCCGGCGGGCGGCCTCCCGCAGCGCCCACACCAGGGCGCCGTGCGCGGCGTGCGAGCCGTCGACGTCGACGAGCAGCCAGGGGTTCTGCCGTCGCGGCAGCAGCGGGGTGAGCCGCATCGGCTCCACCCGGCGATCGCCGCGCGCGTCCTCCACGGCGCGGTCCGCGGGGCTGCCCGGCCGATCCTGTTCCGGCTCGTCCCTGAACCGGTGCGCGTCGTCCATGCGGCGATCGTGTACCGCCCCGTTGCGGGGCGGCAGGGACCAAGGGCCCGCGGCGGTCGAGGTCACGGCGTGACTGATCCATCCCGGTGGGTGACTGGGTGTGTCACAGCGGACCGTGACGATCCGGATACAGGGTCCCCGGGGACGTCCCGAGCACGACCGTTGCGTCGCGCTCCTCGTCCCGGACCACGGCCGCCTGCAGTCCACCGGTCCGCACCGCCGCGGCGGTGCGCGGCGCCTGGCGGGCGCTGGTCTCGACGAGCAGGGTCCCGCCGGGCGCCAGCCAGCACCGCGCCTCCGCGGCCACCCGCCGCTGCAGGACGGTGCCGTCGGGGCCGCCGTCCAGTGCGGTGCGCGGCTCGGCGTCGCGCGCCTCGGGCGGCATGAGCGCCACCGCCGCACTGGGCACGTAGGGGGCGTTGACCGCCAGCAGGTCGACCCGGCCGCGGAGCGCAGCCGGCAGCGCGGCGTAGAGGTCACCCTGGTGCACCCGGCCGCCGACCGGCTCGAGGTTGCGCCGGGCGCAGCGGACGGCGACCGGGTCGACGTCGGCCGCGTGCAGCTCGACCGGGCCCAGGCCGGCGGCCACGGCGAGCGCGACCGCGCCGGAGCCGCAGCACAGGTCGACGACCACCGGGGTGCCGGGAGCAGAGCGCAGCAGCGCCACCGCCTGCTCGACCAGCAGCGCGGTCCGCTGCCGCGGCACGAAGACGCCGGGCTCGACCGCGACGCGCAGGCCGCAGAACCGCGCCCAGCCGAGGACCGTCTCCAGCGGCTCGCCGGCCACCCGACGGTCCACCATCGCGGCGAGGTCCGCCGGGCCGGCGGCCGCGGCGAGCAGCTCGGCGGCCTCCTCCTCGGCGAACACGCAGCCGGCCGCGCGCAGCCGCGCGACGAGGGGCGACGGGTGCTCCGGGAGGACGTCGTCCCGCGACGGTGGCACGGGCCTCCGCCTCCTCCCGACTCCGGCTGCTGGCGAGGGTACGGGCGGGTGGCGGCGTGCATGGGTGGCGCACCCGCGGGGCAGGGAGGTCGTGCGCGAGCCAGGTCCGACCGGCGACAGGAGCCACCATGCCGACACCCGACCCACGACCTCCCGGCGAGGACCGCTCCGGCGAGGACCGGCCGAGCTCCCGGGGCCGCCGGGGGAGGGCCGTCGTCGCCAGCACGTTCCTCGCCGGACTGGCGATCATCCTGGCCGTCCTGCTCCTCGTCCCGCGGTGCAGCCAGGCGGTCCAGGACAACGGGTCGGCCGTCGACGCGCCGTCGGTCGTCGAGCAGACCGTCCCGCAGGCCGACCGGCCCTAGTCCGGCACACCGGAGCCTCGGCGGCCGTCGAGGACGGGCGCCGGGGCCCTGTCGCGTGCTCGTCCGGTCAGACGGTGAAGCCGACGCGGTCGATCTTGCGGTGGTAGCGGGTGCCGAGCCCGCCCCCGAGCAGCGCACCGAGCAGCGAGACCAGCGCGGCGGCGACGCCGGCGACGACGCCGGCGGTGGTGGCGGTGCTGCCGCTGACCGGGATGCTCGGCAGGTTCAGCTGGGCGAGCACGTTGTACTGCGCACCCAGCACCACGCCGAGGACGCCGAGCACGACGACGACCAGCAGGCCGATGAGCCACACGGCCAGGCCCTGCCGGGCCCCGTCGAAGCGGGCCATCCGGCCGGCCACGTAGCCGCCGGCGAGATAGGCGAGGAAGAGCACGACCAACAGGGCGATGCCGCCGGTGAGACCGATGGTGGTGGCTTGCTGAGCGGCCGCGTCCGCGGTGTCCACCTGGCTGAGGCCGAAGGCGACACCGGCCGCCGAGAGGACGGCCAGCAGCAGCACGGCCAGCCCGTTGGCCGACAGCCAGCCGAAGAACGCCGCGCCCCACTTGATCCCCCCGAAGCGGGCGTGCTGCGCGTCGACGGCGTCCCGGGCGGCCCCGCGGGTGGCGTGCGCGCCCTCCGGTGCGGCCGGGGCGGCCGCCGCGGTGGGGGCGTCGAGGTGGGTGCGGGTGCGATCGGGCTCGGTCATCACGTCTCCTCGTGGACGACACAGGCCCGGGATCGGTGCCCGGCCGCCCCCGCGGCAAACGGGGCGTTACCGAATCGTGTGACGCGCTGACCAGGGAGGACATGCCCGGTCGCGCACCGTCACCCGAGAGGGGGCGAGGTGCTCCCGTCCACCGTCCTGGTCGATCGACGGTGGGGGGAGCCGCCCGAGGAGGCGACGCGGATGGGCCTGCCGCACCGAGCAGGGGTCCAGGGGGCCGAGCGGGGACGTCAGCCCGTCGGGGACGCTGACCGGTCGACCGGTCAGCGCAGCCGGAGGCGGAGAGCGGGTGACGAGAATCGAACTCGCACTGTCAGCTTGGGAAGCTGATGTTCTGCCATTGAACTACACCCGCGGAGTGCGCTCCGAGCTTACCGGAGCGCCCCGTCGGAGGGGAGCGGGGGGCCGCCGGTGCGGATGACGACGGTGGTGCCGGCCGGGCTGGGCGTCGCGGTGATCTGGCCGACGGCGCTCATCAGCATCGAGCCCCGGCCGCGGTCCATGCTCGGCACCCGCTCGCGCCACCGGCCGTAGTCGCGGACCGCGACCTCCACCCGGCCCCCCACGACCTCGGCGCCGACGTCGATGACCGGCTCGGCGGGGTCCTGGGCGTGCTCGATGGCGTTCGTGGCCGCCTCGCAGGCCGCCAGGACCAGGTCGTAGGCGAGGTCCTCGTCCAGGCCCGCCTCGGCGAACAGCGCCCGCAGCCGCCGGCGCAGCGCCGCGACCGACCGGGTGTCGGACGGGAAGCGCCAGTGCCGGCGGACGGCGGTGTCCACGGGGGCGACGGGAGCCGGCGGCGCCTGACCCCCGGCGGACGGCGCGGTCGCGGGTGGGGCCGCCGGCGGGTGCGGGCGGGGCGGCACCGCGGGGGCGGCGTCCCCGTCGGCCGCGGCGGTCGCGGAGGGCGCGGCGGTCGCGGAGGGCGCGGCGGGGGGCGCGGGACGGGTGACCCCGGCCGCGCGCCCGGCGGCGCGCTCCAGGACCGCGCGCAGCCGCCCGAGCAGCTCGGCGGACTCGAACGGCTTGGCCAGGTAGTCGTCCACGCCGGCGTCGAAGCCCTCGACCGCGGCCTCCTGGCCGGCCCGGGCGGTGAGCATGACGACCGGCACGTCGCGCACGGCGGGGTCGGCCCGCAGGGCGCGCAGCAGGTCGAAGCCGTCGAGTCCGGGCATCATCACGTCGGTCACGACGACGTCGGGCCGTGCGGCCGCGATGCTCTCCAGCGCCTCCTGGCCGTTGGTCGCCGTCCGCACCGTCCAGACCGGGGACAGCAGCCGGGTCAGGTAGGCGCGCATGTCGGCGTTGTCGTCGACGACCAGCACGCTGGTGCCGGGGGTGGTGGCCGGCGTCCGCGGGCCCGCGGCGTCGGGGACGTCGTCCCACGGCGTGACCACCCCGCCGCGCGAGGACGCCGACGGGACGGCGGGGGCGCCGGCCGGGGCGTCGGGCGCGCCGAACGGCGCCCGCACCGTGAAGGTGCTGCCGGCGCCGGGCTCGCTGGTGGCGCTGACCTCGCCGCCGTGCAGGGCGACCAGTTCGCGTACGAGGGCCAGGCCCAGCCCGCTGCCCTCGCGGCTGCGCGCCGCGGTGCCCACACCGCGGTGGAACCGCTCGAACAGGTGCGGCAGCTCCGCGGCGGGGATGCCCACGCCCGTGTCGGCCACCGTCAGCACCAGGTCGTGGCCGTCGGCCCGCAGCGTGACGTCGATGCCGCCGACGAAGGTGTACTTCACCGCGTTGGCGACCAGGTTGAGGACGATCTTCTCCCACATCCGCGGGTCGACGTAGGTGGGCCGGTCCAGCGGCGGGCAGTCGACGGTGAGCCGCAGGCCCGCGCGCTCGGCGGCGGCCCGCAGCACCCCTGCCAGCTCGGCGGTGAAGGCGGCGACGTCGGTCTCCACCCGCACCGCGGACGCCCGGCCGGCCTCGATGCTGACGAACTCCAGCAGGTCGTTGACCAGCCGCTGCAGCCGCTGGCCGTTGCGCAGCGCCAGGGTCAGCGACTCGCGGACGCCGGCGGGCAGCGCGGGCCCGTGCTCGGCGAGGGTGTCGGCGATCGGGCCCAGCAGGAGGGTGAGCGGGGTGCGCAGCTCGTGGCTGACGTTGGCGAAGAACGCCGTCTTGGCCTGGTCCAGCTCGGCCAGGGCCTCGGCCCGGGCACGCTCCTCGGCGTAGGCGCGGGCGTTGCGGACGGCGGCGGCGAACTGACCGGCGAGCAGCTCGTGGAAGGAGCGGTACTCCTCGTCCAGCGCGCGGTTGGGGTTCACGCCGGCCACCAGGGCGCCCACGCCGTCGCCGTCCGGGCCGCCGAGAGGGAGGACGACGGCGCCGCTGACGGCGTCGCCGAAGGGCCCGCCGGTCACGCCCAGGTCGGCGACGGGCAGGGGGAGCAGCTCGTCCGGGGAGGCGGCGACCTCGGGCAGCTGTCCGGTCGCGCAGCCGACCACCGCGGCGCGGCGGAGGCCCGGCGCGCCGGGAGCGGCGAGGTAGACGGCGGCGAACGGCACGTCGAGCGGGTCGCCGGCCAGCGCGGCGGTCATCGCCGCCACCGTGGCGGTCTCGTCGACCAGCTCACCGGTCGACGTCGCCACGTCGTGCAGCAGCCGCTGCCGGCGCTCGGCCAGCACCTGCCGGGTCACCTCGGTGCAGACCGCGTGCATGCCCGCGACGCGGCCGTCGTCGCCGTAGGCGGGCGCGTGGGAGACGGTGAAGTAGGTCTCCTCGCGGTAGCCGGCGCGCTCGAGGAGCAGGAGCAGCTGCGGGATCCAGGACGCCTCGCGGGCGGCCATGGCGTGCTCCACCGGCTCCTTCAGCGCCGCCCAGCCCTCGGCGAGGGTCACCCGCAGGTCGTCACCGATGGCGCCGGGGTGCTTGGTGCCGATGAGCGTCGCGTAGGCGTCGTTGTAGAACTGCGTGTAGCGCGGTCCCCAGGTCAGGATCATCGGGAACCGCGAGACCAGCACCGTGCGGACGGCGTGCCGGAGGCTGGCCGGCCAGGCCTCGACCGGGCCCACCGGGGTGGTGGACCAGTCCATGGCGGCCATGAGCCGGCCGTTCTCGCCACCGTCACCGAAGAGCTCGTCGTCCCCGGGGGCCGGGGACGGGCGGGCGCCTGTGCTCACGTACCGGCGCACCTCCCCGTGCTGGTCCTCCGCCCCTCCCGACGTGGTGCGGACACACGTCGGTCCCGGTGCCCGGCCTGGGCCGGGCACCGGGAGGGAACGGTACCCCGGGGTCAGCGGCGCACCGCCCCGAGGAAGCCGGTCGCCTCCGGGCGCAGCCGCGCGCCAGCTGGGACAGCCCGGTGACGTCCTGGCCGCCGGGACCCAGGGACGCCGAGCTGTCGACCGCGGCGGCGATGCCGTCCACCACGCCGTTCATCTCGGTGACCGTCGTCCCGACCCGGGTCATGACCGCGGCGACCTCCTCGCAGGCGGCCCGGATCTGCTCGACCTGGGCGGTCACCCGTTCGGTGGCCCGGCCGGTCTGGTCGGCGAGGTCCTCGCGCCCCCCGCCGGTCGGTGTGACGCCCGGGCCGGCCTCCGCGAGGCCGGTCGTTCGTGGATGTCGGGCAAGGGGTCCTCCGGTCCTGCGGGACGGTGTCGCCCCCTCCTCCATCGGCAGGGCGGCCGCCGATCGGGTGGCGCGGCACGGATCCCGCGGTCGGGTCGGCAGGTGTCAGACCACGACACCGGTGCAGGACACCGAGCAGTCGGTGGACCAGATCCCGCGGAGCCCGCTGAACGTGGCACTGCGCACCAGCCGTTGACCGGCCGGCCCGGTCCCGATGCCCGGCTGCACGGAGCCGCCGGTGTCGGGCCGGCTCGGGGTCGTGCCGTCAGGGGTCGTGCCGCCGGAGCTGCCCGGGGTGGTGCCGCCGGAGCTGCCCGGGGTGGTGCCGGTCGGCGCGCTGCCACCGGTGCCCGACCCACCGGTGCCGGCGGCGACGTAGGTCAGCGCTGCGGTCAGCACCGAGTGCCGGCCGTCCGGGGCGAAGACGTGCACGTCGTACACGCCCGCCACCCGGGCGGGCACCCGGACGACGACCCCGGTGGCCGACGACCGGACCACCGTCGCCGCCGCCGTGTCGCCGATGCGCACCCGCGGGTCCGCCGGCAGGGCGGCGCCGGTGATGGTCACCAGCGTGCCGCCGGCGGTGCCGACCCGGGACGGGCTCAGCGAGGTGATCGCGAACGGGCCGACCGACGGGTAGAGGTTCTCGCCGCCGGGAGTCGGGCCGCCCGAGCCGCTGGGGGGCTCGGGGGACGTCGGCGTCCGGGTGCCCGAGGGGACGTCCGGGACGGTCGGCGTGGTGCGGCCGGACGGCGCGTCGGGGCTGCTGCCGCCGGAGCCTGAGCCGCTCGGGTCCGGGCCGGAGCCCGCCGGGGCGGAGCCCGCAGAACCGGAGCCCGCCGGGCCGGAGCCCGCAGAACCGGAGCCCGCCGGGCCGGAGCCGGCCGAGCCGGAGCCGGCCGAGCCCGAGTCGGAGCCGCTGCCGCTGGAGCCGCTGGCCGGCGTGCTGGTGCCGGGACGGGCGCCACCGGTGCCGGACCCGCCGGCGCTCGGCGAGCCGGGCGTGCTGGCGCCGCCCGAGGTCCCGCTGCCGGGCGTGGTGCTGCCCGTGCCGGTGCCGGGTTGCGTACCGCCGGTGCCGGAGCCACCCGTGCCCGAGCCGCCGGACCCGGTGGACGGGGCGACCGCCGCCGAGCCGACGAGCAGGGGCGCGGCCACCGTGCGCCCGAGGGCGGCACCGTCCTTCTCCAGCTGGACCGTGAGCACGTAGCGGCCGTCGCCGAGCTCCATCGAGGGAGACAGGGCGAGGGCGGCCGGGCCGGCTGCCCGGCCCAGCGGGAAACGCGCCGTCCCGGTGTCGTCGGTCGCCAGCGTGGTACCGCCGACGGTGAGCTCGGCGCCGGAGACGGCCCAGACCTCGCCGTCGTGCTCCATGCCCAGGCCGAGGGTGACGGCGTAGTCGCCGCTGCCCGTTGGGCCCGCCGCGGTGACGCGTGGGCTGACCACGCCTGCGGGCGCGGTCATCGAGGTGAACCGGTAGTCGACCGCGCCGGCTCCGGCCTCGGCCAGGGCCGCGATGGACAGGCGGCCGCCGGTCACGGACCTCCCCGCGAAGGCGGCCACCGGCTCGACGTCGCCGAGGAGGGCGGCCTTGACCTCGGCCGCGGTGGCGGCGGGCATCTGGGCGCGGTACAGCGCGACGGCCGCGGCCACGTGCGGGGCGGCGATCGAGGTCCCGCTGATCATCCGGTAGGAGCCGTCGTTCCACGTGGTCGCCACCGACTTGCCGGGGGCGAACAGGTCGACCGAGGTCGCCCCGTAGGCGGAGCTGTCACTGATCCCGTCGGAGGCGTTCGAGTTGCCGACCGTCACGATGTTCGCGTCGGGGAGGCTCGCCGGGTAGGACGGCGAGCGGTCCCGGTCGAGCGCGTCGTTCCCGGCCGCCGCGATGATCAGGACGTCGTGCGCGGCGGCGTAGGCCACGGCCGACTGCAACGCGGTCAGGGCGCCTCCGGTGAACGCTCCGCCCCACGAGGCGTTGATGACGTCCGCACCGTGGTCGACGGCGTACCGGATGGCCTTGGCGGCGAGGTAGACGTCGACCCTGTCGCCGCTGCCGATGACCAGCGGCATGATCTGCACGTCCGGGGCGACGCCGGCCGATCCGTGCCCGTTGTCCGCGCGCGCGCCGACCACGCCGGAGACGCCCGTGCCGTGAGCGCCGCTGGTCCCGTTGTCGACGTCCGCGGAGTTGGTGGCGAAGTTCCAGCCGTGGCAGTCGCCGGGCAGTCCGTTGCCGTCCCGGTCGACCGGCCCGCAGGTCTCGGCGGGGTTGGTCCACAGGGAGCCGGCCAGGTCGGGGTGGTCGGAGTCGAAGCCGGTGTCGGTGACGGCGACGATCCGGCCGTGTCCGGTGCCGCCGTCCCAGCCGGCGAACGCATCCACGTCCGCGTCGGCGACCCCGGCCTGCAGGTAGGAGTTCGCGCCCGTGTTCTCCAGGTTCCACCCGTACGGCGCGACGTACGGGTCGGTGACCTGGCCCATCACCGGGACCGACGTCGAGAACTCGGCGTCGGCCACCCCCGGCAGGGCCTCCAGGTGCTGCGGCGGCAGTCCCTCGGTCGCGACGAGCGCGCGGCCGTCGCCCACGTCCTGGGCGTTGACCACCCCGTCCGCCGTGCCCACCGCCTGCACGAGCTCGTCCACCGTGACCCCGGGGTCGGCGGTGAGCACGTACCGGGTCAGCCCGTCCCCGGGGCCGTAGTAGCTCGCCTCCTTCAACGGTGGTCCGGCCAGCGCCGTCACGGCCGCGGCCCCGCTGTACCCGGCCACTGCGGCGGCCACGAGGACGACCGGTAGACCCGGCCTCCTGATCACACTCCGCACGTCCACTCCACTCCCTGCCGGGAACGACCCGGTGACGACCGGCCCGAGGGAGCCGGTGGGACGCCAACGGCGTCCTCCGCCGCGGGGTTGAGGGCCGGTGGACCGGGTTCGCCCGGAGTGGTGAGGGAGAGGGGGTCCCTAGACTCCGCCGCATGCTGCTGTCCGACCGCGACATCACGGCCGCCATCGCCGAGGGCCGCCTGGGCATCGAGCCCTACGACAAGGCGCTGGTGCAGCCCTCGAGCATCGACGTCCGGCTGGACCGCTTCTTCCGGGTCTTCAACAACGCGCGCTACACCCACATCGACCCCGCGCAGCAGCAGGACGACCTGACCACGCTGGTCGAACCCGACGGCGACGAGCCGTTCGTGCTGCACCCGGGTGAGTTCGTCCTCGGCTCGACGCTCGAGGTCGTCACCATCCCCGACGACGTGGCAGCGAGGCTCGAGGGGAAGAGCTCGCTGGGGAGGCTGGGGCTGCTCACCCACTCGACGGCGGGCTTCGTCGACCCGGGTTTCTCCGGGCACATCACGCTCGAGCTGTCCAACGTGGCGAACCTGCCGATCACGCTGTGGCCCGGCATGAAGATCGGCCAGCTGTGCCTGTTCCGCCTGACCACCCCGGCCGAGCACCCGTACGGCTCGGCGGTCTACGGCTCCCGCTACCAGGACCAGCGCGGCCCGACGCCCTCGCGGTCGTTCCGCAACTTCACCCGCGCGGAGACGCGGCGTCCGGCTCCCTGACCGCCCCGGCCGCGTCCCGGGCGGCCACCTCGTCGTCCACGAAGCGCTCCCGGGTGGCCAGCCAGCCGGTGACCGTCAGCGCCGCGACGCCGGTGAGCGCGAGGGCGAACATGCCGGCGTAGCTGCCGGTGGCGCCGAGCAGGACGCCGACCAGCAGCGGCCCGGCCCCGGCGAGCACGTACCCCCAGCCCTGGACGACGGTGGACAGGGCCGCGGTCGTCTCCGGGGTGCGGGCGCGCAGGCCGATGAGCGCGAGCACCATCGCGAAGGTGCTCATGCCGACCGCGGGCAGGCTCATCCACAGCCACGGCACCGTCCGCGGGGCCAGCATCAGCCCCAGCCAGCCGGCGACGTAGCAGGCGGCGAAGAGGACCAGCAGCGGCCGCTGCAGGCGCGCGCGCACCGACAGCGGGGGGACGATGGCGTTGAGCGGCACGACGACCACGGTGTTCACCCCGAGCAGCAGCCCGGCGGTCGCGGCGTCCAGCCCGGAGTCGCGCAGGTACTGCGCCGTCCAGCCGAGGATGACGTAGGCCTGCATCGCCTGGAGACCGAAGAAGGCCGCCAGCGCGACCGCCGTGGGGCTGCGCACCAGTGCCCGCATCGGCAGCGCCACGTGCGCGGCGCGCGAGCTGCCCGCCCGGGGCCGCACGGCCAGCCACGGCAGCGCCGCCAGCAGCGCGGGAACCGCCCAGATCGCGAGGGTCCAGCGCCAGCCGGCGTCCCCGGCGGCCCGGGCGATCGGCGCGGCCGACACCGAGGCCACCGCCCCACCCGCGGACATCGCGGTGCCGTAGGCGCCCACGAGCAGCCCGGTGCGCGTCGGGAAGTACCGCTTCACCAGGCTGGGGAGCAGCACGTTGCCCAGGGCGCCGCCGACCATCGCCAGCACGGTGCCGGCGACGAAGAGCCAGAACGCCCCGGCCACCGCCCGGAGGACCAGGCCCGCGGCCATCGCGAGCAGCGCACCGGCCAGCACGTGCCCGTCGCGGAACCGCGCGGTCAGCAGGGGCCCGGAGAAGCCGATGACGGCGAAGCAGATCACCGGCAGGCTCGTCACCAGCCCGGTGAGGCCGCTGGAGATGTCCAGCCCGGACTGGATCTCCTGCAGCACCGGGCCGACGCTGTTGACCGCCGTCCGCAGGTTCAGCCCGGTCAGGACGATCGCCGTCCCGACGAGCAGCAGGCCCCGGCGGTGGTCGGGGACGTCGCTGCTGGTCACCCGACGATGGTCCTCCCCGGCGCGAGCCGGCTGGGAGCCGGGTTCAGCGCGGCGCGTGCCCGACGGTCACCACCCGCGGGACGACCCGGGGCACGTGCCGCCAGACCGCCCGCTGCACGGCCGGGGTCGCCAGTGCCGCCGCGAGGACCCCAGGGCGGTCACGCCGATGGCGACGGCGAAGCCGACCGTGAGGGTCACCGGCGCCCGGCGGGCGATCGAGCGGCGGCCGTGCACCACCGCGACGACCAGCGCGGCCAGCGTCGCGAACTCCGGGCCGAGCACCATCGTGCCGATCGTCAGGATCGCCGAGTCGTTGATGATCGCCACGCCGGCCAGCAGCGTCGCGATGGTCAGGAAGGCCAGGTAGGAGGCCGACAGCGCGGAGTCGGCGTCCGTCGTCCGCACCACCTGCTCCCACACGACGGCGTCGGCACCGTCCCCCGGGGCGCGGGTCTCGGCCCGCTCGGCCGCGGTGGACACGGCGGCGTCGACGGCCTCCATGGCGATCCGCCGTCACGGGCGACGCCCAGCCGGCGCAGCTCGGCGACGAGGTCGTCGGCGGACTCGCGGGCGACGTCGGCCATCACCAGGTCCCCGCGCGGTGAGAGGGACGCGTCCGGCAGGACGGCGAGGTGCGCGGTGCCGGCGGAGCCGGAGAAGAGGTCGAGGACCTCGGGGGTCCGGTCCCGTGGCACGGTGACCCGCAGGTGGAGCAGCACCGGGGGGTCGTCCCACCCGGCGGGCCGCGGACCCGCCCGGGGACGACGACGGCGCGTGCCCCCGGGTGGGGACACGCGCCGTCGTCGCGGTGGTCCGGGGGGGGGGGGGGGGGGGGGGGGGGGGGGGGGGGGGGGGGGGGGGGGGGCGGGGGGGGCGCGCGCGCCCCCCACCCCCGGCCCGCCGCGGGCCCCGCCCGCACCCCCCAC